>NZ_JBMDJD010000041.1:0-37478 GCF_057809015.1 Pseudomonas sp. FG6 | reverse complement strand
TGACCACACCTGTGCGCAGCCCGCAGAGCAACGGCATGGCCGAGAGCTTCGTGAAGACGATCAAGCGTGACTACGTGGCACACATGCCCAAGCCGGATCGAGAAACGGCCTTACGCAACCTGGCAATTGCCTTCGAACACTACAACGAGCAGCATCCGCACAGCGCTTTGAACTATCGCTCGCCGAGGGAATTCAGGCGCTTGGCAGCAGCATCAATTTAACGGGGAGTTGGTGTCCGGTTTGGTAGGGGCAAGTCCACTCGTCGTGATTATCCGCGATGTTTCAAGCAATAAATGATAAGCGGGAAAAACCTCGCTTTAAGGAAAAGCGGACAGGTTTATTTATGAAACCGCCCCCCCTAGATCACAAAATAAATCCATCCCCTTTTCCCTCTTCTCGCTTTCGGGCAAGTGCTCCCTCCCTGTAATTCTACTAATAATCATTCAAACCACAGAAACCAACAAAGTCTGAAATTTGCATTTCCGCGAAACTCTCTTCTCCTGAATCAAGAAGATCTTGAACAACAACCACTCCTCTTACAAAATCAAACTCAACATCAAAGCAGTTAAACTCACACTGTCTAGCCAAAACCTTATCGAAGTCAGCTCCTTGCTGAAGAGCTTCTCTTAAAACCTTACGAACATGAGGACTCAACTCTTGAGCAACAAACTGTTCAACCACTCTATTATTTGCCATAGCCTCTTCATACCCTTTTATCGTATCTTCAGTAGCTTCAATCAACTCGCCCGACACGATTCACCCAAACTATCAAACCAATGCTTTTGATTGATGTGGCAAATACTGGCTTAAAAAGCCATTGGTCATGCATAGCGCTTACTCAGCAACGAGAGAGAGAGAGAGCAGAAATAATACAGATCGCCCAGAGCTTCCATCTCACCACAACAAATTGCAAAATATCTATAAAACAGACCACCCGGGACCATCATGACGACTCAACAAAAACTCGACGAAACCAGCAAATTCCTTAGCTACGTTCTCAGACATGAACCGCAAGCTATCGGCTTGCAGTTAGACAGCGAAGGTTGGGGAGAAATCGAGTCCTTAATAGATGGCGCGACTAAATTTGGTCAAGCGTTGGATATTCCCCTTATTCAAACCGTCGTCAACTGTAGCGATAAAAAACGCTTTAGCATTTCGGATGATGGGCTGCGCATTCGTGCGGTACAAGGGCACTCAATGGCCAATGTGAGGCCTCAACATACAGAGAAAACACCGCCAGAATTTCTCTATCATGGTACTGCGAGCCGGTTTCTGAATTCAATTTGGCAGCGAGGATTGATTGCAGGCTCACGTCATTACGTGCACTTATCGCAAGATATGACGACAGCCATCAATGTTGGTCAACGCTATGGAAGCCCTGTTTTACTCAAAATCGAAGCCTTCCGAATGTTCCAGCAGGGTTTCAAATTCTACCAAGCAGATAACGGCGTCTGGCTTGTCAGCAATGTCCCGGCGGCCCAATTGATCCTATACACCCCATCTTAATCTGTAAGCTCAAAGGATTTCGCCATAACATGCACTGCGATACCCACCGAGTGCAGAAACAACCGATAATGTCTGTAATCAGCTACTCCGAGGGTCCTACCATCAATATCCAACAGCTCTGAACACTCGTACTCTACCAGCGAATTAAGCAAGGAAATATCTCCATCATCCGGACAACTGAAAATATCATGCCCAGGAAACGGCGACTTAAAAAAGTATTTGGCGCGCAGAAACCGAATGCTTTTTTTTGCTATGCCATCAGCAGCCCCCTCCACCTCATAAAATATATCCAGCCTTAAATCACCACCTGAATAATTTATATCAATCCTATCTTCCCCATCAAGAGGCAAAAAAACATCCATATCGAACACTTTCTTTGGCCTGGACAACTTCATACATCATCACCTTCTGGCATTTAAGACTGAACCACCATAGTTTTTATTTAGCTGATTCTGAACCAATTGATCAAAAGTCACATCACCAAACGCTTTAACACCAGTTCTATCAACCCCATACCATTCACTTTTAGGCACCCCTGCATTTATAAGCGCTGTCGAACTCCTCGTATTTGCGATAACTTTCTGACCATCAATAACAACAAAATCCAAGGGCACTTGACTTGGTTTAATCGCCCCTTGCTTCAAAGCTTCAGTGAGATCACTAACCGTATCAATAGACCGCCCTGCGGCTTTGGAATAAATCACTTTCCCCTCATCACTAAATGCCTTAGTTGGCTTAGCTAGAACTTGTGCAAAAGCACCTTCATCCAAAACACCTACTACTGGTGTTTTCGCTACTCCGCTAAATATAGAGCCACCAAGCCCCCAGGCATTTGACAGCCCCTGTATACCCCACATGACCCGCTCGGTATTGGTAGCGGTCTCCCCCGTTATGGGATTCTCTCCACCTGCCGCCATGTAGCCCTGGCACCCTATCCCAACCAGACCAGCCCCGCCACAACCTGCCGTGAACAACTCGTTAGAAAGCCCCTTAAGCTCAGCCTTCGTAGTAGCTGCATTCAAGTCGCTTCTGGCTTTCCCTCCCTCAGCCTGCTCAAACGACGCTGGTTGCAGGACCCATTCCTCACCCCGATCCGTTGTGATCGACTTATCGGTAGCCATGCAATAGCCGTTGGGTGAAGTGGCGCAGGAGACCACATCTCCAGGGTTGGTCGTCCAAACAAAGGCACGCGTGAAATCGCTATCCTCTGCTATCGGCTCGTTCTTGAGAACGCTAAAGCCTTTGGCAATAAGCGATGCAATGTCATCAGATAGTCCCTGGCAATGACTTGACGTAGAGCCTTTGCACGACGCGTCATACTCTTTCTGAAGTCCCGCAAGCGAGATCCTTTCTATATCGCTCAGATGATTGTTCTCAACGGCATTTTTAGCCGTTCCAGCCCCCAACGCAGTGTCAAAGGCGCCTCCCCCTACAAGCGCACCGGATAATCCGCCGGCCAAAGTCGATAGGGCTGAGATGGTTTGCTTTTCTGCATCCGTCAGCTGATCACTGGACTTACCTGGGTAGAGTTGACGGGCGATCAGCTCACCGGCAGTAGCGCCTGCGGCACCGGCCATCGCCGAGCCTCCCTGCGCTTTTGCCAAAACGGCACCCAGTACGGCATGCGCCATCAGGTTGGCTGCGTCGTCTCCTTCCGTCAGTTGTTTAACGGCTTGAGCCAGGTAAGGAGCCGCCCCTCCTCCCACAACCGCTCCAATGTCTCCAGCCAGGATGCCCTGGACAATTCCTGCGACCGCCTGACTGGCCTTTTGAAAACTACTACCTGTCCCGTAGTCGCGCTGGACTTGCTGGCTGATTTGCTCAGGGGTTGGATTAGCCACACCGCTGTCGTTCAACTTTTCACGCGCAACCCGGTAGGCCTCGCTATTTGAATCGTTAGCCTCCTTGATCCTCTCCGCAGCAACCACGCTGCTGATTCCTTTCACCAACTCCACCGAGCTTTTCACCAGCTCGATGCGATCATTCATCGCGTCCTCGTCGGGCCTGTCCAAATGCTCGTTGGCATTTGCAGTGTCGCGATTCAATCCGACAACATCCTTGGCGCCTTCCGGATTGCGAACGATGATCGTGCCTTCGCTCACCGCACTACGTGTGTAGCTCTTGTCGGATTCGCTTAGGGAAATACCGTACAAACTGCCCACCGAGGCGGTTGCGCCTGCGCCAGCGTAGCCGCCCGAGAGACTGATGCCTGCGGATTCGGCTTGAATTTCACTGACGTTCTTGATGTCGCGAGCAACGAGCCGGTCGGTGCTCAGCAGGTTTTTATCTGCCGCAGCATCGCTGGCGATCACGCCACCTTCAAGCGTGGTGGTTTTGCCAACATCAACGGTATAGCCACCCTTTCCGGCGAACATACCGGTCTGCTCCGTGACCCCTTTGTACTCACTGTTCATATTGCCGGCGGCCAAGTTGGCTGAGGCCGTCACGGGGGCGCCGTAGCAGACCGGTGGAATGCAAATACTGGCACCGAAACCGCTGCTGCTTTGTTTGCTCTTCTGCTCTTGAGTGTCCTGACGGGAAATGATGTTGAGGTTGCCATCGATCAACGCGTTGATTTCATCCGCGTGAACCTGTGCCCCCGCCAGCGTCGTGTCGCCGCCGCTGCGCAACAGCAGCGAACCGGTGTCCACCGCGCTGTTGACTTGCGTGACAGAGCTGCCATTGCCCTTACCTTTTGCCAGTTGCGCGCCAAGGTCCAGGGTGAAGCCGTTTTGCTGACCGATATTGAAACTCGCACCGATGGCGGTTTTGTTGTTGCTGTTGTGATTGGACCAATCGGCGGTGTTTTGCGCGCTCTCCAGAAGAATGTTGTTGCTGGCGAGCAATGACGTATTGGCCGCTTTGATACTGCTGCCGATGACGTGCAGATCACCATCGTTCTCCGCCGCATTGCCATTGGCAATGATCGACAAGGTGGCACCCGCGTTAAGGGTGCTTTGCTTGGCGGTTTGGCTGGCGTAGTCGCTGGTGCTTTTGCTGTGGGTATTGGCAAGCTCGGTACCAATTTTGATCAGCGAACCATTACTGGCAGTGCCGCCCTGTTTGTCTGCGAAGCCGGTTTTCTGATCATTGGCATCCGATGCCATGCCGCCAAGGTTGTAGGCCGCCAAGGCAGCCTGGGCCAGCTTCACCGCTTTAAGCCGAGAATCATCCGTGTCTTTAGCGGCCTCGACCGACGAACGAATGGTATTGACCGTATCGACGATCGCACCGCCGATGACACGCCCCACCGCCAGGCTGCTGGCTTTATCGACGGTGCTTTGCTTCGCCGTTTCCATACCCGCTGCAATGGTGACGTTCGAGCCGCGAAGACTCATGTCCTTGGTGCTGACCAAATCGCTGGCGATGACGTTGAGGTCTCCACCGGCCACCAGGCTAACGTTGCCTTTGCTGGAGCCAATAGTGCTACCGGTCAGGGTGGTTTGCGCCGCCGTGCCGTTGTGTTTCTGGTTACTGATCGATAGGTGCTGATTGCCGGTAATGTCGTCAATACCCAGCTTGTTGCCCGTCAATATGCCCGTCAGGTCGCGATTTTTCTCCTTGTGCATTTGGGTGCGGGAGAAGGTGTTTTCTGCGGCGTCGATGGTCAGATCACGTCCCGCACGTACCGTGAGGTCGTCGGTACTGACCAATGCCGAGCCAGTAACGGTAGCGTCACGTTTGGCGACAACAGCGATGGTGTCGCCCGAGATCATGCTGCCGACAGCGGTTGTCTGAGTTTCGGCCAACTTGTCCTGGACCTTGCTCGACTTCAAACCGCCCCAGCTGCTTTTGCTCTGTTTGCGCTCGTGGCGGGCGCTGTTGGAGTCGGTGACCGCGACAATTTCCACGTCGTTGCCAGCCCCCAGGGCGACACTGCCTTTTTCGGATGTGACGTTGCTGCCTTTGATCGTCAGATCATTGCCGGCGGTCAGTACGTTGTTGCCACCCGATGTCACCGAACTGGCAACGTTAGTCACCGTACTGGTCTCATCCAACCGGAACTTCTTCCCAGAAGACGACTTCTTGGTCTTGCTATAGAAGCTGTAATCCGAATCCTCAGCCGATTGCAGCACCAGGTTCGTACCGGCCACCAGATAAGCCTCATCCCCAGCATTGACCTTGCTGGCAACCATCCCCAAAGCCTTCCCTGCACTCAGCGCCACATTCCCACCCGCCGTCACGCTGGTGGACACCTGGCTAATGTGATCCTCAATGCTCTTGACCTTCTTGGTCTTGCCATACGAATGCTGTTCATTCGCCGCCGATGCCAAGGTCAAGTCACCGGTAGCCGCCAGGGCCAGGTTCCGTTTGGCTTCGATCTCACTCGCAACCGCATTGAGGTCACCGCCCGCAATGGCCTGAAAATCCCGACCCGCCGTAACGCTGGAACCATGTTGGGTGATGGTCGAATCACCGTGATTGGCGCCGCGCGTATTGCTGTCCGCTTGCTCGACCACCGTGAGGTTCAGATCACGGGTGGCACGCAATGTGGTGTCGTTACCGCTCTTGAGGACGCTTCCTGTGACGGCGATATCCCGCCCAGCCCCCATCGCCAAATCATGAGTCGCCTCAATCCGCGCCGCACTGTCAGCAAACTCGCGCTGCTCAGTCTTGTAACCCGTGCTGCTGGCATGACGAGTGATGGTCCGCTCGTTGGTCAAGTCGCCGGCCACGGCGGTGACGCTGACATCCCGCCCAGCAATAACCCCTCCCGCCCGGTTAGTCAGGTCATGACTCGCCAACGCCTCCAGCCGATTCCCCGCCTCCATCAACCCACTGTTGACCAGACTGTCGCCGGCTGTCGCCCTCAGGTTGCTGGTCGCGCGCAAGGTGCCGGCGTTGTTCAGGTTCTTGCCCGCGATCAGGCTGACGTCTGAGCCCTGGATCAGCGCGCCATTAGCCGCCAGGCGGTGGTTGGCCTGGGCCAGGTAGAGCACCGGTACCAGCACTTGCTCGTTGTTGACCGTGCGGGTTTCCATCCAGACGATGTCGTGGGTCAGGGCCGCGACTTGTTCGGCGGTGAGGCTCACGCCCAGGGACAGGTGGAGGGCGTCCTTGCTGGCGATGGCGTTGTTCATCAGGTACTTGAACATGCCGTCGTCGGAGTTCTGGCCGTCGAGGAAGCGCTGGCCGGTGCGGGCGATTACCGCTTGCTGAATCAGGCGTTGTTCGTAGAAGCCATCGCCCAGGCGCTTGGCGGCGACGTCGGGGTCGTAGCCCAGGTTGCTCAGCAGGTAGTCCGAGCTCATGAAGCGGCGCATGTCGGTCAGCGCCGGGTTGGTTTCGATCAGGTATTTTTGCGGGTTGGCCTGGAACGAGCGGTCCGGCAGGCCGCGCACTTGGGCCAGCCCGGTGTTTTGCGTCGGCGTGGCCGAGCCGTCGCCGTTCATGCGGAACAGGCCGTTTTGCCCGGTAGGCAGGTCAAAGCCTGGCAGGGTCAGTGGATCGACCTGTTGCTGGGTCAGGTTCGGCGGCAACTGTCGGTTGACGTTGATGCGGGTGGAGAAGGCGTTGTCCGCCTGGGTATCGGTGCGCGGGCCGGCGCCGACGTAGTTGTAGCCGCCGCGCACGACGCCGTTGTTGGCAACGCCTTGGGTGCGGATATCGATCCCGCCGCCGGACTGGATGATCGCGGCGTAGGTCTGGTTGTCGGTGGAGCTTGTTTGGGTGCGAAATTGCGCCAGCTCACGTTCAGTCGTTCCGATGAAACCGCTCATCGCCGCTTCGAGGCCGCCCAGGTCGTTGGCGTTGTAGCCCGGGCTCTGCAGCCAATATTTGTTGGTGAAGTCATTCGCGGCGGCGCGCCAGTCACTCGGGTGGCGCGTGCGCTCGGACATGAAGGTGCGCGAGGTTTCGGTCTCGCCGGTTTCGATGCCGATGTTGTCCAGGCTGACCAGGTTGGCGGTCAATGCACCACCGGCGCCAATGGTGCTGCTCCGGTTGGTCAGGGTGTCGCCCTGAATGTCCAGGTTGCCGCCCGTGGTGATGCTGGAGGCGGCGCTGGCCGCGGTGACTTCGAACTTGTCGCGCTGAGTGATCTGCCAGACGTGGTTTTGCTTGCCACCGCTGCAGTCGCCGGCATTGACGCCTTCGATGCAGCTGACTTCCCTGATCGAGGCGGTGTAGATGCCGGCGTCGTGGGTGGTGAGGACCTCGCGGACGTTATCAATGGTGTTGGCCGCCAGGCGCATGTTGCCATCGCTTTGCAGCGAACCGGAGCTGTTGAGGATGCGGGTGGCACGGGCACCAAGCCCATCGCGGTCGACGCTCAGGTCACCCAGGCTGTAGATGTCGGCGTAACGGTTGGTCAGGCTGTCGACGCGCAGGCGGGTATTGCCGCCGCTGAAGATCAAGCCGTGCTCGTTGAGCAGGGCCCCGGTCGATACGTCCAGTGCGGCGGCGCTGCCCAGTGTGCCGTAGTTGTTGACCGCTGCGGCCGTGACGCTCATGCCCGCCGCCGAGGTCAGGCGACCGTAGCTGTTGAGGACGCCATCGACTTCGACGGTGGTGGTGCCGCCCCCGGCGATGCTGCCGTTTTGCTCCAGATTGACCAGCGCAGCCTTGAGCCCCAAGGTGCCGAGACTGCTCAAGCGGCCGTTGCCCGCGTATTCGCCCGTCAGTTGCAGGTCGATGGCCCCATCGCTACCGATCAGGCCGTCGACCCGCCAGTTGTTCCCCCGGCCAACCAGGCCGTTGGTGCTGAGCAATTGGCCGGTGGCCGTCTGAGTCAACTGACCGACATTCAAGACCAGATTCCCGGCCTGGATCGCGGTGTTGTTGGTCCAGCGGTCAGCCGTCACGTTCAGGTTGCCGTAGGTCACCAGGCGACCACCCGCCTGCCCCAGGTTGGCCTGGCTGATGCCAAACAGCCCCAGGCCGGTGTGGAACAACTTGCCACCTGCGTTCTGGACGCTGCCGCTGTCGAACTTCACGTCCTGGCTGGCGGTTTCCAGGGTGCCGTCGTTGTTGTCGAACAATCCGCCGATGTCGAACGCCGTGGTGCTGTCCCGGCCCAGGGTGCGCAGTTGGCCTGCGTGGTTGCTCAGGCTGGCGGCCAGGATGTCCAGGCTGTCCTGGCTTTCGATGATGCCGACGTTGTTGTTCAGTGCGCCGGTGAGGTCCAGGTCGATGCGATTGGCGCTGACCTGCCCACCGGCGCTGTTGTTCATATCCCGGCCAATGACGTGGACCGTGCCCGTGGCGTACATCCCGCCGTTGCGGTTGTCGATGTCGGCCCCGGCCTGGCTGATGACGATATCGCCCGCCTGTGCTGCCATGCGCCCGCCGTCGTTGAACAGCCCGCTCAAGGCTCTGATGTTCAGGCCTTGGGCCTGGATCGTACCGCCCACGCGATTCACGTCGTAGCCGTTTTTCAAGACGCCGGTGGTACGCGCCTCCAGGGTCGCCTTGACGCTGGACAGCACGCCACCGCGGTTGTCCAGGTTGGTCGCGAAGACAGCCAGGTTGGCGTCCTGGGCAATGATGCGGCCGCCCCGGTTATCGATATCGCCGGTGACGTCCACCTTTACCAGGCCCTTGCCTTGCAGCGTGCCCTGGGCGTTATCCAGGCTGCCGGCGTCGAACTCGACGCCGCCATTACGACTGGCAATCAGGCCTTGGTCGGTGTTGTTGACCACGCCGCTGGCGTCGATCAGCAACTGGCCATTGGCGGCGACGGTGCCTTTGTTGCTGTTGTCCAGGCTCGCGGTGCGCACGGTCACAACGCCTTGGCTGGACAATTCGCCGCCCTGGTTGTTGATCGCGCCCGTGCTGGTGATGTCGAGATTTTTGCCGGTCATGACCAGGCCGGTCAGGTTGTCCAGGCGGCCGAGGATCAGGGTGGCGCTGTTCAGGCTGGATAATTCGCCAGCGGTGTTGTCCAGATAGCCCAGGTTGGCGGTCAAGATGCCTTGGCTGTTGATCAAGCCGCCCTGGGCGTTCAGCACCTGATTGGCCTCCAGGTGCAGTTCGGTGTTGCCGAGGATCCGGCCTTTGTTGCGGTTATCCACCACGTCGCCAGTGACCGTGGTCTTGCGTTGCCCGCTGAACGTACCGCCCTGGTTGTTCAACGCTGCGGTGGTCGTGACATTCAGGTCGCGACTGGCGATGACGGTCTTGCCGCCGTTGTTCAGTTGCTTGGCCGTGAGGGTGACGTCGCCCGAGGTGTTGCGGCTGTTGTCGGCGTTGACGCCGGCTTCGATGATGCCGTTGTTGGTCAACGTGCCGCCGCTGTCCAGGCGAATACGGTCGCGCGCCACCAGGTTGTTCTGGCTGGTCAGGTTGCCCTGGGTTTTGACAGTCAACGCGGTGCCGGCATAGACCGGCCCTTGGGCGTCGAGGCTCGCAGCTTGCACGTTGACCGCCCCCGCCGCCGCCGTCTGCGCCAAACTCAAATGCCCATTCGCATCGAGCTGAATATCCCCGCCACTGGCAACCATCTTGCCGTCCAGCTTCACCCCGCCCCCCGCCTCGGTGCCCACCAACTTGATCGCACCGGCGTACATCCCACCCAACGCCGAGGAGTCGATGGCCAGTTGCGGCTTGGCGCTGCCGTCGTCGGCGCGGGCGGTGGCGTTGAGGGTGGCGGCGTCGACGTCGTTGCGACCGGCGACGATGGTCAGGTTCTTGGCTTGGATCTCGGCGTTGATCTTGGCGCTGCGGGTGATGATTTCGAAGCTGTCGACGTTGTTGGCGTTCAGGCCGGCGCCTTCGATGGCGACGCTGCCCTGGTCGACCTGGTAACCCTTGAGCTGGCCGTTTTCGAGCACGGGCTTGCCGGTGGTCAGCGTCGCCTTGGGCGTGTTGATGAAGCCGCAGCCATTACACGTGACGCCGTAAGGGTTGGCGACGATGACGTGGGCCGACTGCCCCGCCACCTCGGTGTAGCCGCGCAGCTGGCTGGGGTTGCCGCCGTTGACTTCGTTGAGGATGGTGGTGGCGGCCCTGCCCTGCAGGTTCGGGTTGCCGAGGATGATCCCGCCCAGTTGTGTGGACTGGGCGGGGTTGGTGGCGTTGTTGAGGATCACGCCGTTGCTGCCGACGTTGTAGTCCTTGAACTGGTTGTGGGACAGCCCGCTGCCGTTGGGCTTGGCGATGTTGACGACCGGCACGCCATTGCCCGCATGGCCTAGGCTGGTGCCCGGCTTGCTGACCACGATGCCATCGGCCTGGGCCCACATCGGTTGCCAGAACATGACGTTGGCCAGCAGAAACGCCAGCCCGCGCTTGGGCATGCCCCAGAACACATCGCGGGGGCGCACGACGGCAGCGGGTTGGCGGGCCAGGAAGGCGTATTGGCGATCGTCCATGTTCAAGTCTCGTTGCAGCAGGGTTGAAAGGGGTCGTACTTAAGCTCTGTACAAAAAACCTAGAAAAACGCATCCACGCGGAAGTAGATCGGCGCTTCGCGCTCAGTCAGGGCATCCGGGCGTTCCAGGGAATGGGCAAACGTGATGCTGGCGCCCAGGTGCTCACCGCGGGCAAACAGTTCCAGCGAGTTGCTCGACATGCGCCCGTGCTCGTCACCGTTGTAGCGGTCACCGCGAATCACGCCCTGGTCATAACCGAGGCTGGTGCCGTATTCAGCGAACACCGGGCGCAGCCATGGCAGCGTCACCGGGCGACTCCAGCGCAGGTCGTTGCGCCAGTAACCGCCGCTGTCGCCGGACAGTGTCTGGTCCTTGTAGCCGCGCACCGACGACAGCCCGCCCAGACTCATGCGCTGGGGGCTGAACAGCACATCTTCGCTGCGCTGGCCGGTCATCAGGCTGCTGAAGCTGAAGAACTCGCCCCACAGCTGGAACGGTTGCAGGTAGCTGAGGGTGGCGGTGTATTTGCGGTAGCGCGCATCTGGCTGGCCGGGGCCGGGGTCATGATTGCCCTGGGCGTCGAGGGCGCCGATGCCTTCCTGCAAGCCCAGGTCGAGGTTGACAAAGGCGTTGCCGACGCGGCGGCCGTGGTTGATGCCGAACTGCGCCTCGCTGATGCGGTTGCTGCTGCCGGCCAGTTTGCTGTCTTCGATGAAGTTGTTGCTACGCAGGTAGGCCAGGCCGGTGTTGAGGGAGGTTTTGCTCACGGCGTCGCGGTGGATCACCCGCTCGACCCGCACCTGGTGGTTCTGGCTGTCGCCACTTTGCTTGAAGTTGAAACCGTTGGCCTGGCCCAGGGAACGGTACTCGCTCTGGCTGTAGGTGTAGCTGACGTTCCACCAACCAAACGGCAGGTTGTAGTAGAGCATGGCATTGCGCGAAGTTTTCTGGTGATCGCTGACGGCGTCGTGGCCGCCGCGCAAGGCCAGTTGATCAGCCAGGCCCAGGGGGCTGTCCCAGTCCAGGGAGCTGCCCCATTGCTGTTCACCGGTACTTTTCTGGCCGTCGTTGTGCCGCGACAGGCCCACGCGCCAAGGTTTCTGCGGGGTGTTCTTGACCAGCACCTGGCTGCCTCCGATGTTCTGCCCGGGTGCCAACTCCATCTGGGCCTGATTGGACGGCAAACGGTTCAGTTGGTCGACCATCTGCTCGATCTCCCGCAGATTGAGCAGCTCGCCGGGCTTGCCGGGAAAGCTCATGGCCAGTTCCCGTTCGGAGAGGCCGCTGCCCTCGGCGCCCTTCAGGCCTTCGAGCCGGCCTTCGACCACCAGCACTTGCAGGTGACCGCTGGACAGGTCCTGTTGCGGCAGGTAGGCACGGCTGGTGACCAGGCCTTTTTCGATGTAGTGGTCGGTGATGACCTTGAGCAACTGGTTAAGCTGCGGCACGCCCAGGCACTGGTTGATGAAGGGCGCGAGCAGGCGTTGACGCTCGTCTTCAGACAGGGCATCGGCGCCCTTGAGTTCAATGGTCTTGATCGGGAAGCAACGGGTATCGGCAGGCGCCGTAGGCTGGGTCGGCTTCGCATCCTGGCCGGGCAGGTCCTTGAGTTCTTCGAGGCGCCGGCGCTGTTCTTCGAGCAGTCGGCCCTGGCGTTCGCGAATCAGGTCGGTGTCGCCGGGGGATGGCGCAGCCAGAACCGCCGTGGCTGCCCAGTAAGACAGCAACGCAACGACCAGCCTCGTCCTTAAGGCGAATACGGACATGTTCGATCCCTCGATACCAAAATGACAGCCCGCCCGCGGGCGGCTCAAAACCGGGTGCCGGGCTGATCTGCCCAAGCACGGCTACGCAAAAAACTGCGCACACCAGACCCGGTTTATCGCTTTCGGTTCACAAGAGAGGAAAATATCTTCGTAAAAAAGAGACGCATCTCACAGGATGCGTCGTAATTAACACGCAAAACGCGCGTTTCCCGTCGGTTCGTCGCCCGTCACGGAAACGTGGAACCTGATGAACTTTTCTTCACCCCACCGTCCCAAGGGATTCGCTACAGTGGCCCCGCTCATTCAAGAAACTAAGGTTTAGCCCGCTTTGTCGCGGGCTTTTTTTTGCCTGTTTTTTCACATTGACGATTGCGCAGTGCCCAACTCAGCCACGCCTGGCGCCATCGTCGCCGGCCTGGCCTTCAAGACCGGTTGCTGCAAGGCCTCCCGACCATAAAACGCCAGGGCCGTCAGCCAACACGTCAGCCAGACGAAAATGCCCGCCCAGAACGTGTGGGACATGTAGTGCCATCCCTGCAGCACCCGCGTCGTGCCGTAGACAAACCCCAAGGCCAGCGCCCCGTACATCACGGCTTTGGAATGAGGCCAGCGATAACGGCGAGCAACGAAGTACAGCGCCAGCATGGTAAAGCCACCGGAAGCGTGACCACCCGGCCAGCAGCGGCCGTCGCCGGCGACTTTCAGCAGGTTGAAATTCTGGTACCACTCCTTGTGTTCGATCTTCCCGGCGTACTGGGTGGTCTCTACCGGGCAATACACGCTGGTGTGGCCCTTGAGGTAATGGATAACACCGGTGCTGAGGGAAAAGGCGAAGACCACATAGAGAAAGTCACGGCGATGCTTGTGGGCAAAGCGCAGCGGTTTGGTCAGCCGGACCTTGTCCAACAGGCGAAGCACCCCGGCGCGCTTTTCCGGCTTGAGGATCGGCCAGACAAACGACAGCAGCGCCCCGATGATCGCCGCCTCACCCGTCCAGTTCGGAATGATCCGTGCCCATTTGTGGGTGATTTTCTCGAACAGGTGCACGTGCTCCAACGGGAACAACTGTTGCACCGGGTCATAGAAAAAGTCGCTGATGGCGATGTCGATGCGGGTCATGTCGAACAACAGGAACACGACAGCGGCGCAGAGCAGCGGGATTCCGAGATTGAGCCCGTAGAAACGAGCGCGGGCAGACGTCAGCATGGGCGATCCTAAACGTGGGAAAAGTTACGGGAATTTAACCGAGCGCCAGTCGGACGCTTCAATGAAACCGAGCAACCGAGGCGCTTGTGGCTGGGCGGTGGAGACAAACAGCGAAGCACCGTAGCCAAACGTCGAGGCCGATCGTTGGAGCTCGGTTTCCATGGCTTGCATGCATTCACTGTGGGTGACCAGGATCAGGTTGCGGCCGGGTACCTTGTGAGCCAAGGCATTACGCAGCAGGTCATGCCGGCAGTTGGCCAACCAGTCGTCGCCGGTGCTGACCTTGTTGAACATGTACCCTGCCGTCTGCGCGGTGCGCAGCAGGGGACTGTTGTAGATGTCGGCGTTGTCCAGGCCCAACTGTTCGAAACGGGAACCGACGTCCACCGCCACGGCTCGCGCCCGGTCCGTGATGCCTTCGCGTTCATTCAGGCACGCGGCCTTGGAGCGGTCGCAGCGTTCGACATGGCGCACCAGCACGATCATCTCGCCCTTGGCCCAACCATCGACCAGGGCACGGGCGCCAGCAACGTTGCCATGGGCCAGGTCCGGCACGGCCGTCGGGCTCAGCCACCAGAGGCCCAGCGCGATCAGCAGCGGTGCACCGAGCAAAACCAGCACGGCAGTTCGATAGCGGACAAAGCGGCTCGTCTCGATCGAGCGCTTCACGCCGAAAAGGCTCAGTCTCAATTCCACATCAAGCCGCCCCGACGGCATCCCACCTTTCGTTCGATGGCGGGACAGTAGAGACACCGACGTAGGCAGGTAGTGAAAGCAATGTGAAAAAAAGCTTGAGACGGGCGCAGAGCCCGCTTGTGACAGGAATGCTGTTCACTAAGGATGTTTGAGTCTTCGTGGCGAGGGGATTTATCCCCGCTGGGCTGCGCAGCAGCCCCCGGCGAGCCTTGCCCCCACAGTCGCCCCACCGCAGCTGTCAAAAAATATTTACAGATTCTGGCCGCACCGCCGATACAGCCCTGCAACATGCTTTTGCTGGCCCTGAATAACAATAATCTTCCAGCCAACCGATGATCTGCCGCACAACGTTCCTGGAGGGATTGATGAATAGCTGGTTTGGCAACATTAGCGTCAACATGAAATTAGGCCTGGGCTTCGGCCTGGTGCTGCTCCTGACTTGCATCCTGGCCTTGACCGGCTGGACCAGCTTGGGCGGGTTGATCCAGCGCAGCAACTGGATGAGCGACATTACCCAGCTCAACGCTGGCCTGACCAAACTGCGGGTCACTCGCCTGCAATACATGCTGACCGACGGCGACGAGACCGCCGCCCAAAACGTGCAGAACACCCTCGACGCTTTCGTGGTGCAGCAGAGCGCCCTGCTCAGCAGCTTCAAGAGCCCCGAAAACGTCAGGCTGCTCAAGGAGCAAAGCGCAACCATCAGCGCCTATCAAGTCTCCCTGAACAAGATGCGCAGCGCCTACCGCACCGCCAACAGCGCCCGCGATGCCATGGGCGCGAATGCCGAGGTCGCCTACAAACTGATCGAGACCATCGACACCGCCGTGCGGCAAATGGCCCTCAGCGATGAGCGCTTCGAACAATTCCAGGCCATCACCCAGGCCAAGCAGGCGTTCATGCTGGCCCGCTATGAAGTGCGCGGCTACACCGCCAACAGCAACGCCGACACCGAGCGCAAGGCCGTCGCCCAGTTGGACGCCGCCATCGCGACTCTCAAGCCGCTGAACGAGCATTTCGCCGACACCCGGCAAGATGAACTGCGCCAGCTGGAAAACGCCCTGGGCCAATACCGCAGCGCCTTGCAAGCCTTCAAGCTGGCCACGGCCGACGCGGCACTGGCCCGCAAGGAAATGACCGACCAGGGTTCGACCATCGTATCCCTGAGCGAGCAGCTGTATCAGATCCAGCTCGACCGTCGTGACGCCGAGAGCGCCCAGGCCCGCACCCTGCAACTGGTCAGCACGCTGCTGGCCCTGCTGGTGGGCATCATCGCGGCAGTGGTCATCACGCGCCAGATCACCGGCCCGTTGCGCCAGACCCTGGCCGTGGTGGAGCGCATCGCCGGAGGCGACCTGTCGCACACGGTCGTTGTCACCCGCCGCGACGAACTCGGCGCGTTGCAACAAGGCATCGCCCGCATGGGCGTGACCCTGCGCGACCTGATCAGCGGCATCCGCGACGGCGTGACCCAGATCGCCAGCGCCGCCGAAGAATTGTCGGCCGTGACCGAGCAGACCAGCGCCGGGGTCAACAGCCAGAAAGTCGAGACCGATCAGGTCGCGACCGCCATGCATGAGATGACGGCCACGGTCCAGGAAGTGGCGCGCAATGCCGAAGAAGCTTCCCAGGCAGCGGCCGCCGCCGACGGCGAGGCCCGCGAAGGCGACCTGGTGGTCCATGAAGCCATCGCCCAGATCGAACGCCTGGCCAGCGAAGTGGTGCGCTCCACCGACGCCATGACCCTGCTGCAACAGGAAAGCGACAAGATCGGCAGCGTCATGGACGTGATCAAGGCCGTGGCCGAGCAGACCAACCTGCTGGCGCTCAACGCCGCCATCGAAGCGGCACGTGCCGGTGAAGCCGGCCGCGGTTTTGCCGTGGTGGCCGACGAAGTCCGTGGGCTGGCCCAGCGCACGCAGAAATCCACCGAAGAAATCGAAGACCTGGTGGCCGGCCTGCAGAACGGTACCCAGCAAGTGGCCGCCGTGATGAACAACAGCCGCAACCTCACCGACAGCAGCGTGGCCCTGACCCGCAAGGCCGGCGCGTCACTGGAGAACATCACCCGCACGGTGTCGAACATCCAGTCGATGAACCAGCAGATCGCCGCGGCTGCCGAACAGCAGAGCGCCGTCGCCGAGGAAATCAGCCGCAGCATCGTCAACGTACGCGACGTGTCCGAACAGACCGCCGCCGCCAGCGAAGAAACCGCGGCCTCCAGTGTCGAGCTGGCGCGCCTGGGCAATCAGTTGCAGATGCTGGTCAGCCGCTTCCGGGTGTGATCATGGCAAACGCCCGTTTCCATCTGGAAAGGGGCGTTTGGCGTGAAGGACCGTTCAAGGGTTCCAGGGGTCGATGACTTCGATCTCCGGGAACATGGCCATGGCATGGGATTCGAGCAGTTGCTCGCGCTTGCCGACAGGCCTCTATAGCCCTGTGCCCCCCAGAACCACGCACGCATCGCCCTTTCGTACAAATCCTCCGCCCTCGTCCTACCGTCTTTTATGGCTCGCTCCTGTACGGTTTGCCGTGGATCGGGACATTTCGTTCGAACAGGAGATGGATCACACATGGACGTAAGCGACGACTCTTTGTTGCACAGGCTCTTCGAAGTGCCCACGGACAAGGGCAACACCCAGGCCGCTTTCAAGGCGGCCCTGCAGCGCAGGAGACTGCACTCGGTGTTCGACATCATGCGCATGGGCAAGGCGCAGTTCGTCCTTGAACTGGGCGAACACACGAACGTGGACGCCGGGCAGATCTATGACAACGCGGCGTGCTATGCCGGGCAAATCGCCCGTCTGTACCAGGAGCGGCAAATATCCTCTCGCGACACGAGGCCGCGCGTTCGCCGCAGCCTGGGGTCGAACACGGTTTCAGAGTCGACCCGTTATCAGGCACTGTTCAAGGAGAACTGGGAGCAGTTCTGCGAACAAGGAGACATCGCCGCCATCGACTCCCCCGTCGCCTATCTGAGGGCGCTGTATCTGTTTGCCGGGCAGTTGGAAAAGGCCTCCCCGTCCACCGACAAAATCCCCCTGGCGCAACGACGCCCGGACCTTGCGAAGTTGATGCTCGATCGCCAGAGCGCCTTCGTTGCACAGCCGATGCTGGGCATCGTCAATGAAACCTTGCGCAGCCATATCGAGGTACACCTGGCGCGCACCGGCAAGACGGTCAACGCGGTACTGGCCAGCGAACATTACCCCTTCGCCCTGCCCTACGACCTGCATCATCACCAATGCCTGCTTGGGTTGGGCGCAAACAAACCGACACTCGGCGAGTTGAATTACCGGGTGAGCCTGAAGCTGCCGCTTGCCCCGGACGAGTCAGCTTATGGCGTGGTTTCGCAATCACGTATCGAAGCGCAAAGGCTGCTATCCGGGCTCAGCCCCGAGCAGCAGAAACTCCTGCTCGCAAAGCCTGGCTCAGATAGCAACCTCGACGTGCTAAGGAAAAGCTATGGCACTGACGCGATCAACCGGCTGCATGAGCCCGATTTTTTCAAGGAACGCACCGGGCTTGCGACCGAACAGCTCGAACAGTTGATGGCGCAAGGCATCCATACGCCTCGCGCTTCGACCCACAGCCCCGCCTCCAGGCATTACAATTATGGAGCCGCCTATATCAACTGGCCGGAGTCGACGCCAGCGCTGTCGGTGCTCAAGTCGGCCAATACCTTTACCAACGCCTCCCGCGAGCGTTTCGCCCGCATGCAGCGAATGATCCGGCTACAGCGCTGGACCGGCCTGCCGATCGCCGAACTGGACACCCTGCTCGTCAACGCCCTGCGCGCCGAAGGCAGCACGACGATGGCGCTCAACACCAATACCTTGCGCACGCTGGGGGTCTATCGGTACCTGAACCAGCGCCACGGTATCGCGCCCGAGGAGTTCGCGTCGTTACTGCACGACATGCCGACGTGCGCCTGCGGTGAGCGGGCGCCGTTGTTCGACCAGGTGTTCAACCGCACCCGACTGCTCGAACGCCCCCAGGCAGAAGACCTTGCCACGACAGACCTGACGACCTTCAGCTACCTCGGCGCCGGCCTCGGACTGCCCCTGACCGAGGACGCATTGTTGCTGCTGGCCCGGCAGACCGAGAAATACCTTGGGCTGAAACACGACCTGCCGACGATCTCGTCGCTCTACCGCCAGGCCCGTATCGCCAGGATGTTCGGGCTCACACCGCAGGAGTGCACGGGACTGGCCCGTCTGTTGGGCGGGGAGCATTTTTGCGAGACCCTGGTGACCGGGACGCTGCGCACATCAAGGTCCTTCAAGCCCGACATGCTCGATGTGTTGATGGCCCTGGACTGGGCCGTCGACTGGCTCAGGCAGGACAACCGTGACGTGGCGTCGTGGTGTCGCCTGTTCGACACGGTGGAGAACGATTGGCCATTGAATCCGAACCTGGAAAATCGCCTGGCGACGTTGCTGGTCGATGCCGCCCCGGCCGACGAGCAACGGCAGGTGGAAACCCTGCTGCACGACCTGGCGGACGTGTCCGCGGACTATGTTCCTTGCCTGCTGCAAATGGCCGGCACCCAGGCAACGGCGATTGTCGAGGCCATCAAGGCAGCCCCGGGAAACATGCCACGTCCCTTGGCAACGGTGCTTCGTGTGGCCCAGGCCTGCCAGCCATTGCACCTGGGCAGCCGCACGCTTGAACAGTTGATGGATCATCCCAAGTGGCTGGCCGCCAACAGCCCGGCCGCGCTGACGCCGCACACGCTGTACCTGCTCGAACGCTTCAGCCATTGCGCCCGGCACCAGGCGCCATCGGAAGAGGACCTGTTGCATTACTTGCAGCTTGCCAATGAGCGCACGACACAAGCCTCGGAAGCCAACGACCTGCTGGCCCAGTTGCTCAATTGGACCGGCGAGGAAGTGAGTAACCTGACCGCACAGCTGCCACACCAACGCGCCCGGTCCATGGAAACCGTGGATTGGGTCATGCGGTGCCAGGCGTGCTGCAAGGACACCGGGCTGTCGGCGAGGCTCTTGCTCAAGGCCACCGCACTGAACGCCGACAGCGCGACCTCGGACTGGAGGACCGTCGGCGAAGCGCTGATCGCCGCCTGCCACTGACACCTGCAACCTTCTCGACATTCAAGGATTGAATATGACCGTTGCCCTGAAAAAGCAGCTGGATGAAAGCCTGCGCGACGCACTGTTGGCGTTCTACCTGGATCGGGTCGTGCCCCACGACGCAACGACCCGCGCACTGAAGCTCAAGACCGCCCAAGACCTCTACGAATACTGGTTTCTCGATGTACTGGTCAGCCACGATGTGCCCACCACTCCCGTGGCATGCGCCATTGCCAGCCTGCAGCAATACATCCATCGCATCCTGATGACCATGGAACCTGGCTACGACTCGGCGGACATCCCGGCCGAACACTTGCGCACCTGGCGCGACACGATGCACCAGTACCCCACCTGGGCCGCCCAGCAAACATTGCTCTACTTTCCCGCCGCCTATCTGGACCCGACGCTGCGCAGCGACAAGAGCGATAACTTCCGGCAATTGGAAAACGACCTCAACCAGCACCGGCTCCAAGCCGATGCGGTTCAGTCGGCGGTCATGGCTTACCTGAGCCGACTCGAAGAAGTCGCCAACCTGAACATCCTCAATGGCTACATCGACGGCACGGACTTCGCCAACAGCACCTATTACTTCATCGCCAAATCAAGGTCCGAGAACAGCTATTTCTGGCGTTCGCTGGACATGGCCCAACGCCCGCTCGATGACTCGCCACCGCCATCTTCCACTACCGCGCCGAAACTCGACACGCCGGATCCGAACGCCTGGTCGGACTGGGCAAAAGCCGACGTGCCCATCCCCGACAGCGCGGCCGAACAGTCGATACGTCCCGTGTGGTTCAACAACCGCTTGTTCGTCATCTGGGCCGAATGCATCCATCAGGATCCGGCCACCCGCCAGGGCCACGCAGACGCCAGCACGGCCCAGCCAGCCCCGAGCCATCCGCTGTTGCGCTTGAGCTTGTGCTACAAAAAACAGGATGGCAGCTGGAGCACCCCGCGTGTTTGCCTGCAGGGGTATTGCCAGGACAAGACGCTTCGCGACCAAGACATCCAGGCCATCAAGCCGTTGCTGGGCACCGTTGCAACGCATTACCGCAAAGACTCGCACCCTCTACTCTTTCTCGCGCTGTGCGTCCGGGGCTCGCAAACCGGCGCGGACAATGGCTTCGTTTTCATTGAAAGCACCTGCATCGATAAAAACCTCAGCCACGAACCTGTCCCTTCCGACACCGCAAAAACACCGGGTACCCAAAAGTACCTTCAGTTCCCCCGCGCCGAGCAAGCGCTCCTGGACTGCAGCACCCATCGCATTCAAGCGAAGAGGGTCCTCCAAACAGAAGCGACGCCACCTGCCGCAGATGTTGAACAGGACACGCAAACCGGTATCGGCCTCCACCACACCCCGTCCTCGAAAGACCTCACGCCCGACATCACCCATGTGAGGTCGAGCCTGGGCACCACGCAACTGCTGGATTTTTCCAGATCGGCTATCCACGACAACGACGCCCAAGACACGCCACGCGAGCCGATCCGGTTGAACACCGTGTTCGCCGCCGAGCTGATCCGGCGCACCGAAAACAGCCTGGATGAACTGTTCGACTGGCAGACCCAGCACCTGCCGGAACCGGCCTTGCCAGGCGAGTCCGAGACGCAGATGGATTTCCACGGACCTTACGGTCGTTACTTCACCGAGCTGTTCCTCTACGTGCCGTGGCTGATCGCCCATCGATTGAACGCCGAGCACCGCCACGAAGAGGCCGAACATTGGCTGCGCCATGTCTTCGATCCGGGCCGGGGGAGCGAGGCGTGCTGGAGAAGTGTCCCGTTGGTGGCAAGCAGCACGCCTTCCTATGCCAACCAGGCGCCTCACGACCCGCACCAGATCGCCCTCAGCCATCCGGTGCACTTTCGCAAGGCGCTGTACTTTCTCTACCTGGACATCCTGATCGACCGTGGCGATGCCGCTTACCGCGAGCTGACCGCCGACAGCCTCAGCGAGGCCAAGCTCTGGTACACCAGGGCGCTGGATTTGCTGGGGCCGCGCCCCGTCGTGCAACCGGTCGACCCGTGGACGGGCATTAGCCTGCAAGGCTTGAGCGAAACCACCAACGACCACCTGCGCGCCTTTGAACGTTCACTGGCTAGCTCGCCCCCCGCCTTGCTGGTTCGCAAAGACAGTTCTCGCCCCGCCTTGCCGAACGTCGACACGGCGCCCTTGCGCCTGCCGTTCAATCCCGAATTGCTCAGGCGCTGGGACACCACCGAAAGCCGCTTGTACAACCTGCGGCACAACCTCGATATCGCCGGCAAACCGCTGCATCTGCCGATATTCGCCGCCCCGCTGGACCCTCGCGCCTTGCCCGCCGCCAACACCCTGAACCTGTCGGACGGTGGCGCCGCCGGACTGCCACGCTCACACCTGCCGCACTATCGCTTCACGGCCATGCACAGCCAAGCCCTGGGGGCCGTTGAAAGCCTCTGCCAGTTCGGCGCCACGCTGCTGTCGCTGATTGAACGCAAGGAACAGACGCAAATCCAGGAGCTCCAGCAGCAGCAAGCCTGGGACCTGGCGAAAATCTCCGTCGACCTGCAACGCCAGGCCCTGGACATCGACCAGCACAATCGCCAGACGCTGCAGGCCAGCAAGGCAATCGTCCAACACCGGGCCAACCACTTTCGCCATTTGCTGGACCAAGGCATCAGTGAAGCCGAGCAACAGGCCAGCCACCTGTACTTGCGCAGCGGCTCGTCCGAGCTCAGTGCCACCGACGCTCAGGTCGTGGCCGGCGGCGTCATGGTCACGCCGAACATCTTCGGCTTCAGCAATGGCGGCTGCCGCTGGGAAGGTGCGTTGTACGCCACTGCCGCCCTCGCCCAAGGCATCGCCATCAGCCATCGCACGGCGGCGGCCCATCTCGACCGCACGGCACAGTTCCATCGTCGCCGGGAAGAATGGACCCTGGCGCGCCAACAAGCCCTGCTCGAACTGACCCAGATCGACGCGCAACTGACACACCTCACCGCGCAGCAAACCGCCACCCGCCTGCAACTGCGCCTGGCCGAATCAAGCCTGGGCCAAGCCAAGGCCCACCACGATTTTCTCAGCAAGCGCTTCACCAAGACCCAGCTGTACCAGTGGCTGAACAGCCAGTTTGCCGCGCTCTACCGCCAAGCCTACGACGCCACGTTGGCGCTGTGCCTGGCGGCCGAAGCCTGTTGGCAATTTGAACGGGCGGATTTCAACCGGCGCTTCATTCAACCCGGCGCCTGGAATGCCACCTATCGAGGACTCGGCGCGGGCGAGCAATTGAAACTGAGCCTGCTCGGCATGCAGGCCCACTACTTGCGGGCCAATGCCCGCGAGCTGGAGATCCGCAAGACGGTGTCGCTGCGTCAGTTGAAGAGCAAAACCGCCAGCAGCACGATCAACAAGGACTGGGCAGCGCTTCACGCCGACCTGATGGCCGGCCAATGCGAATTCGAGCTGACCCACGAACTGTTCGAAGACGACTACCCGCATCAGCAGCATTACCTGCGGCGCATCAAGACCCTCAGCGTCTCGTTGCCGGCCATCGTCGGTCCTTATGAAAACATTCGCGCCACGCTGACCCAGACCGCCAGCAAAGTGTTCCTGTCCAACGACGGCCCGCCCCTGGAAAGCCGCCGCGCCAACCCGCAAATCGCACTCTCCACGGGAGTCGACGACAGCGGCCTGTTCACCCTGGGTTTCAACGACGAACGCTACCTGCCCTTCGAATACACCGGGGCCATTTCCACCTGGTGCCTGAACTTCCCCAACCCCGAAGCACAAAAGGACATGCTGGCGTCACTGACCGACATCATCGTGCACGTGAGCTACACGGCCCGGGTCGGCGGAGGTTCGCAATGAGCGAACACAGCACACTGGCGGTGACTCCGCCGACACTGCCCAAGGGCGGCGGCGCCATCCAGAGCATTGGCAAAGGCTGGGCCGCCATCGGCGCCCATGGCACGGCGTCCTATGAGATTGCCCTGCCGATCTCGCCGGGCCGCGGCTTCGCACCGTCGTTGTCGCTGGGCTATGCCAGCTCAGCCGGCAACGGCGTGTTCGGCCTCGGCTGGGAGGTGACCTTACCCAGTGTGAGGCGCAGCACCCACCACGGCGTACCGGCCTATACCGAAGATGACGAGATCCTCGGCCCAAACGGCGGGGCGTGGTTGCCCGAGCGAGATCAGCAAGGCGCCATCCGTTCGACCCGTGTCGAGCGCTACAACACCCTGGACCTGGGCGAGACCTACACGGTGACGCGCCACTTCCCGAGTATCGAAAGCACTTTCGAGCGGATCGAACACTGGGCCTCGCCCCCTGACAAGGCCGGTTTCTGGCTGGTGCACGGCGCCGATGGCAGCCTGCATGTGTTCGGCAAGAACCCGGCATCACGTCGCGCCGATCCCCAGGATCCGCGTCGAGTGGGCGAATGGTTGCTGGAAGAGAGCCTGAACGCCCACGGCGAACACATCCTCTACCACTACCAGGCAGACGCCACCGCCCAGCGCTACCTGAGCCAAGTGAGCTACGGCAACTTCAAGGCCGACGCAGACCTTTACCTGTGGAGCGCCGAGCGGCTGGCGCCTGTGCAATGGCATTTCGAACTGATCTTCGACTACGGCGAACGGAGCACAGCGTACGACCAGCCACCGTCCTATACCGGCCAACAGAGCCCAGGCCGCAGCGATGCATTTTCCGACTTTGCCTATGGCTTTGAATTACGCACGCAACGCCTTTGCCGCCAGGTGCTGATGTTTCATCGTTTTCCTGACGAATGGGGCGCAGCCCCGGTCCTGGTGCGCCGCCTGCTGCTCGACTACCAGCAGACAACCCTGGGTTATCAACACCTGATGGCGGCCCATGACCAGGCGTTCGACGACGCGACAAACACGCTCAGTCGCCCTCCCGTCGAGTTCAGCTACAGCGACTTCAAGTGCCCGCCACACGCCCACGCCTGGCAGCCCTGGCACAGCATGCCGACGCTCGACGAAGCGGGTTATCAACTGGTGGATCTGTACGGCGAAGGCCTGCCGGGCCTGCTCTACCAACAGAAGGGCGCCTGGTATTACCGCGAGCCCATGCGGGCCATGGCCCTAGGCAATGAAGTGGCTTACGAGCAGTGGCGCGCCCTGCCCCATATCCCCGTGGCCGACCCTGCCAGGCCCCTGCGCCAGTCACTGAGCGATCTCACCGGCGATGGTCGATTGGATTGGGTCATTGCCGAACCGGGGCTGAGCGGTTTTTTCTCCCTCGGCCCTCGTCGGGACTGGTCGAACTTCGCCACGCTCAAGGCATTCCCGGCGGAGTTCTTCCAGCCGCACGGGCAACTGGCTGACCTGATGGGCGCCGGTCTCAGCGATCTGGCGGTGATCGGCCCACACAGTGTTCGCCTGTACGCCAACCGGCGCGAGCAAGGTTTTGCCTCCGCCTGCGAGCAAGCCCACGACGCCGACGATACCCTGGCGCCGCTCAGTGCTTCGCCCTGCGAACTGGTGGCCTTCAGCGACCTGCTGGGCTGTGGGCAAGCGCAGTTGGTGCGCATCCGTCATGACGAAGTGAAATGCTGGCCCAACCTGGGGCGCGGGCGTTTCGGCAAAGGCATCGTGCTGGGTTCGCCGGGCCTGGCATACGACCGTTTCGACGCCGCGCATATTCGTCTGGCGGACCTGGACGGCTCCGGCGCCAGCGACCTGATCTACCTGCAAGCGGACCAGGCGCTGATCTTCATGAACCGCGGCGGCAACGGTTTCAGCCCGCCCGTCGCGCTGCCCTGGCCGCCGGGTCTGCGCTACGACCGTCTGTGCCAGGTGAGCTTCGCCGACCTGCAAGGGCTCGGTTGTGCCAGCCTGATCCTGAGCGTGCCCCACACGACGCCCCCCCGGCATTGGCGCTACGACTTCGTCAGCGCCAAACCGTATCTGCTCACCGGCACCCACAATAATCTGGGGGCCACCCACAACATCCGCTACCGCAGCTCGGCGCAGGAATGGCTGGATGAAAAAGCCGAAAAAGCAGCAACCGACACGCCACCCGCTTGCCATGTGCCCTTGGTCCTGCACCTGGTGGCGAGCCAGCATCAGGTGGACGAGATCACCGGAAATCGACTGTCCCAGACATTGGCCTATCGCCAGGGTTATTACGACGGCGTCGAGCGGGAATTTCGCGGCTTCGGCCTCCTGCTGCAAACCGACACCGAAACCACGCCCGACTCGTCCGACTTCAGCGCACCGTGCCTGACCAAGACCTGGTTCCATACCGGGCAAGCGCTGGACCTGCCCCGTGTCGGTTACAGCCGCACCGACCCGTTGGCCGTGGCATTGGGCAAGACCTTGGCTTGCCAATACCGACCGGGAACCGGCGATGTCCCCATGGCTTCACCCAGTGCCGCAACGGTGCAGGAAATGTCCCGCGCCTTGAGCGGTCGCGTGCTGCGAAGCGAGGTGTTCGCCGTCGATGCCCACCTGCGCGGTGGGACGTTGTACTCGGTCCAGGAACACCGCTATGGCGTGCGTCTGCTCCAGGCGCCGGAGGGCAAACAGCGTCGTGCCCGGATGTTGCCACTGCTGCTGGAGTCCATCCGCTGTCAGTACGAAGGCCTCGCGGACGACCCGCAGTGTCAACACACCTTCAATCTGCAACATGACCTGTTGGGTTCACTGACCCACAGCGTCAACGTCCATTACGCCCGCCGCAAAACCGCCCACGACACCCCGCCGTTTCGTGACGCCGATCAGCAGCAATGGTGGCGCGACGCCCATGATCCGGCGCAACAGTTTCACTACCTGAGCGAAACCCGCGCCGAGTTCATTCATCTGCAAGCGCCCCAAGGCTGGCGACTCGCCCTGCCGTATCGCCAGCGGACCCACGCGCAGAAACGCCCCAAGGCACCCGAGGCCGACGGACTGTCTCTTGAGGACATGAGCCACGAGCGGTTCATCGCGTTGACCCGAGAAACCGCCTGGGCAACCCAAAGTGTTCTGACGGGCTTGTCGGTGCAACGCTACAAGGACGCCACCAGCGCCGAAACCTTGCCCGATGGCGTCGCTCACTTCGAAGCCCTGGCCGATCATCTGCAAATCGCCGAGCTGGACGAAACCGCCCTCAAGGCTTTCGACCTGCTGCCAGAAGCCTCCCGCCCCCTGGGGCCACTGTTCGAGAGCATGGGCTATCGGCCCATGGACGTCTTCCTGCCGGCGAGCCCGTCAGCCCACAAACCGTGGTCGGTCAACAGGCACCTGGCGACCTATGCCCGGCTGGAAGGCTTCTACAAAATCCAGACCCTGCAGGCGAGTGAAAGCCATGGCGTCACCACTTTCAGCTACGACAGTTGCCACTGTTTCATCACCGCGTTCAAGCAGCCCGACGGCTGCGTGACCCGGGCGCGCCACGATTACCGCGCCCTGCTGCCACAGCGCATGACCGACCCCAACGGCAACGTACAGGAACGCCTCCTCGATGCCTTCGGCCAGGTTTTGGCGACGACGTTCTACGGGAACGAGAACAATGCAGCGGTGGGTTTCAAACCCCTCGCGCAATTCCAGCGGCCGCCCTTCAAGCGCGCGACAGACGCCCTCCAACAGAGCGAGGACGCCCTGCAGCAGGCTGCCACCGCCGTGTATGACAACCCCTTCAGCTGGATGGGGCGCATAGCGGATGCAGCCTTGGCGGACACCGAGTGGCTGGCGCGGTGCGTGTCCAACCGTGACCTGTTGCCCTGCGGGCATATTCGCGCATCGGCTCGAACGCGGCTGGCCGCCTTGCAGGTGTTCTCGGCCGACGAGGCGAAACTCAAGCGTCACATCGAGGCGTCGACCCGCGAGCCGGTGCACGTCGCCGTGCTGGTCGCCGACCGCTGCCCCGGCGACCCACAGCGGCAGATCCGCATCGCGATCACCTGCTTCGACGGCTTCGGGCGCACGCTGCAACGCAAGCAACAGGTCGAACCGGGCATGGCCTATGTCGTCGACGCCCGGGGAACGCTGACGCTCAAGGATGGACAACCGCTGGAGCAGACCGCCGCAAGGCGCTGGCGCGTCAGCGAACGGGTGGAATACAACCACAAGGGATTGCCGATCCGCCTCTACCGTCCGTACTTCGCCGATCAGCCGTTCTACATCAACGATCAATCCCTGCGGGCATTCGGTCATTGCGACCAACAGTTCTACGACGCGTTGGGCCGCCCCACTCACACGCGCCTTGCCAGACAGGGCGGGCATGCCTATCTGCGGCGCCAGACGCGCCATCCCTGGTACACCCTGGAGGAAGACGAGAACGACACGCTGGAAGACATCCTCGCTGAACAATCCCCGCGCAGCGGAGGTGAAGCATGAACCCGCGTCTTCACCGCAAGACACCGACGATCCACGCCGTCGATAGCCGAGGCCTGCCCGTGCGGCAAGTCGCTTACTGCCGACACCACGCCGACGAACCCGCGCAAACACGCATCACCCGCCAGCACCACGACACGGCAGGGCGGCGGGTTGCCCAGTGGGACCCGCGCCTGTTCGGCGAAGCTCCCGACGCCAACCTGACGAGCGTCTACAGCCTTGGCGGCCACCCGTTGCGGGTGGACAGTGTCGACGCCGGCTGGCGCCTGAGCCTGCCGGGCGCTGCCGGGCAAGTCGTGTGCAGCTGGGATCAGCGTGGAAGCCACTGGCGAACCACCTACGACGATCGACTGCGGCCCACCGCCCTCTACGAGCAAGCCCTCGACCAGCCGCTGCGCCGCGTCGAATGCCTGCGTTATGGCGACAGTTCGCCCGCCTCGGCGGCACGCAACCTCTGCGGCGCGCTGGTCCGCCACGATGACGGCGCCGGGACCCTGCTCATCGATGAATACGCGCTGTGCGGCAAACCCCTTGGCCAGACCCGGCACCTGCTCGTCGACATTGCCCAACCGGACTGGCCCGCCGCCGAGAAGGAGCGCGAGGCCTTGCTGGAACCGGGTCTCGGCTACACAACGCGCTGGCACTACGACGCACTCGCCGAGCCAATCGTGCAGGTCGACGCCGCCGGCCACCAACAGCGCTACGCGTTCGATGTCACCGGACAGCTCAAGTCCGCGCACTTGAAACTCAACGGCGCGGCGACCGAGAACACCCTGGTGAAGGACCTGCGCTATAACGCCTCGGGCCAGGTCGAATCCCAGGTGGGCGGCAATGGCGCGGTCACTCGCGCCGTGTTCGATCCGGCGAGCGGTCGACTGAGCGCCCTCAGCACGAAGGTGTCTGCCAGCACCGTGCAGGATCTGCGCTACACCTATGACGCCGTGGGTAACGTGACGCAGATCGAAGACCGCGCCCAACCGGTGCAATTCGGCAGTAACCAACGGGTAGACGCCACCAGCACCTTCACCTACGACAGCCTCTACCAATTGATCCGCGCGACGGGGCGTGAAGCGGCGGGGCTGACCAGCCACCCCGATCTTCCCGCCTTCAGCAGGACCCCGTTCGACGCCCGGCAATTGTTCAAGTTTACCGAGCACTACACATACGACGCCGGTGGCAACCTGACTGGATTGCGCCACGTCCGCGACCGCAACAACTACACCCGGACACTGGACGTTGCCGCCACCAGCAACCGCCTGCTGTCCTGGAACAAGGGTCAGTCGCTGCCCGACGTGGCCGCCGGTTTCGATGCAAACGGCAACCAGCAGATGCTGTCGCCAGGCCAGGCACTGGAATGGAACTGCCGCAATCAACTCACCCGCGTGACCCTGGTCCGCCGTGACGACGGCCGTCATGACATCGAGCGCTATGGCTATGACAGCCACGGCCAACGACTACGCAAGGTACAGACCACCTACACCGGCGAAATGCCCCGTACTCGCGAGGCCCGCTACCTGCCGGGCCTCGAAATCCGCACCCGGCAAAACGAACGCCTGGAAGTCATCACCCTGCGGGCCGGCCGTTGCAGCGTGCGCTACCTGCACTGGACTGAAGGACGACCGGCCGGTATCGCGGCCAATCCCTTGCGCTACAGCCTCGACGACCATCTGGGCTCCAGCTCGCTGGAACTCGACGCCGAAGGTTGGTTGATCAGTCAGGAAAGCTATCTGCCCTACGGTGGCACCGCCTGGGCAGCCTGCCGTTCGGCCGTGGAGGCCGACTACCGGACCCTTCGCTATTCGGGCAAGGAGCGCGACGCCAGCGGGCTGTACTACTACGGCCAGCGCTATTACGCGCCGTGGCTGCAACGCTGGATCAGTCCAGACCCTGCAGGGGCGGTCGACGGGTTGAACCTGTATTGCATGGTGGGCAACAACCCGGTGAGATTTATCGACCCGACGGGCCTGATGAGGGACGAAGACTTCAAGGAGTTCGAGGCCTGGGGACGGGCCCGCTCACAGGAGATCATGGACTCGGCCAAAGGGGACTACAGCTATCGCCTGATGCCGGATGATTTCGATAAAACCACCGATCAGTTTTTCAATGAACCGCTGCTGGGCGGCGAATTCCTGGCCCACGCTTATGGCTACATCAAGCCTGAGGGTGTTGGATTGAGCGACTTCTTCAACCTTCCCAAACCGCAAGGCAGCATGCGTGGCTACAAGGGGGTCGACAGGAGCCATGACGGCAGCGCCCGGACGAGCACGCCCCGCGAATACTACTTGAACTTCGGCACCTACCTGATCGGCAACACCGCCGACTACCTGGGCGATCTGTCCGGCCGTTATGCCACCGCCAAGAACGACCTGTTCCATAACGTGGCCCTCGACGAAGACCTGTTGAAGGATGCGCCGACATTGAACAGGACAAGCGATCAAGTCCATGAACTGCAACAGCCGACCCGGGACTGGATCGAAACACACATCGAGAACATGGGCGGGGTCATGCCGATACTGGCCGGCGGCCCCGGGACCCACGCCGAAGTCCGCCTGGCGAACTCGGTCGTGGCGCTCTATCCGGACCGGGCGGAACGGCTTCTTGCAGAAACCACGATACTCACCGACAGGATTGCCCGGGTGGAGGCCCCTGAAGCGTTCCCCGCCTGCATCAACTGCAGCGGCATTCTTCCGGCCGCCATCGCGGTGCCCACCGGACGCACAGCGGTCGACTACCCGGGCTACCGCGCACTCGTCCAGCGCTTGAACGAACCGTCGCAGCCTCGCCCGGGCAGTAGTCGCGGGCGAAGATGAGCCGGCTCACCCACGCAAGGGGGTGGTGAACACCAGGCGATTGTCGAACGGGTCGACCACTGTCATGTCCTGGCTGCCCCAGGGCATGGCCTGGATGTGCAGACGACCGCAGGGGTATGGGTGGGCGAGCAACTGCGCCTGGAAGGCTTCCAGCCCCTGGGTTTCGATCCGCAGTGCCGAGCCCGCCACGCAATCGCCCGAGTGCTCGGAAAGATGCAACACACAGTCGCCCCGCGAGACTTGCAGGTACACCGGAAAATGCTCACCGAAGCGATGCTGCCAGTCGACGGTAAAGCCGAGGAAGTCGACATAAAACGCCAACGCCTTGGCTTCATCGCAGATCCGCAGGATCGGGGTGGTTTTACCGAAGCTCATGGGTTGCTCCCGGACTGAAAAGACCCAATTTAGACGGGCTGAACCCATTGCTTCGGCTTTGGCGGCGGGTTCTTTAATGCCGCGGTTGCGCTACGAGCCGAACCCACGGCGCAGTTCCTTTTTCTGGAACGTGTTCCCGCAACGTCGATCACTGGCTGTGCAGCGTTCAATTCCGTACCATCGCCGCTGTTTTTCGCATCCCCCGGCAGCCGGTTTTCATCGGCGCCCTTTCAGGTAGACCATGAAACCAGCACGTCTTCGCGCCGACGCCCTCGCCGGCCTCACCACTTCTTTCGCCTTGCTCCCCGAATGCATCGCCTTCGCCCTCGTGGCCCATCTCAACCCGCTGATGGGCCTGTACGGAGCCTTCATCCTCTGCACACTGACCGCCCTGTTCGGCGGGCGTCCGGGCATGATCTCGGGGGCCGCGGGGTCGATGGCGGTGGTGATCATCGCGTTGGTGGTGCAACACGGCGTGCAATACCTGCTCGCCACCGTGCTGCTGAGCGGGTTGATCATGCTGGTGTTCGGGTTGCTGCGCCTGGGCAAGCTGGTGCGCATGGTGCCGCACCCGGTGATGCTCGGTTTCGTCAATGGCCTGGCCATCGTCATTGCGCTGGCCCAGCTGGAGCATTTCAAGCAAGGCGAGGCTTGGCTGAGCGGCAAGCCGTTGTACCTGATGGCCGGCCTCGTGGCGCTGACCATGGCCGTGGTTTACCTGCTGCCGCGCCTGACCCGTAGCGTGCCGCCGGCCCTGGTGGCGATCCTCGGCGTCGGCCTGGCGGTCTATATGCTCGACCTGCCCACCCGCACGCTCGGCGACATGGCGCACATCGCCGGCGGCTTGCCGACCTTCGCCTGGCCCGACATCCCCTGGAACCTGGCCACCCTGGAAGTGGTGCTGCCCTATGCGGTGGTGATGGCGATGGTCGGCTTGCTCGAAACCCTGCTGACCCTGAACCTGACCGATGAAATCACCGCCAGCCGCGGTTTCACCAACCGTGAATGCGTGGCCTTGGGCGCGGCCAACATCGCCTCGGGGCTGTTCGGCGGCATGGGCGGTTGCGCCATGATCGGCCAGACCGTGATCAACCTCAGTTCCGGTGGACGTGGCCGCCTCTCTGGCGTGGTGGCTGGGGTGATGGTGTTGCTGTTCGTGTTGTTTCTCTCACCCCTGATCGAACGCATCCCGCTGGCCGCGCTGGTGGGTGTGATGTTCGTGGTGGCCCAGCAGACATTTGCCTGGGCCTCGCTGCGGGTGATCAACAAAGTGCCGCTCAACGATGTGCTGGTGATCATCGCCGTGACCCTCATCACCGTGTTCACCGACCTGGCCGTCGCGGTGTTGTGCGGGATTATCATCGCGGCGCTCAACTTCGCCTGGCAACAGGCCCGGGAGCTATACGCCGACACGCACCTGGAAGCCGACGGCAGCAAGCTCTACCGCCTGCACGGCACGCTGTTCTTCGCCTCGACGATGCGATTCCTGCACCAGTTCGACCCGGCCAACGACCCGTCCCACATCACCCTCGACTGCCGCCACCTGAACTTCGTCGACTACTCGGCCATCGCCGCCCTGATGACCCTGCGTGAACGCTACAGCAAGGCCGGCAAGCACCTGCGGGTGTTCCACCTGAGCGAGCGCTGCAAGCAAATGCTCAAGCGCGCGGGTGTGCAACACGACTGATGGAGCAGCCCTTTAAACTGTGGGAGCGAGCGCCAACGGAAGCAGGTCAGTCGTAGGTTTTCCGCGAGGCGTAGCCGGCGAGCTTGTCCTGGATGAAGTCCAGGAAGCACTGGATCCGCAAGGCCAGTTGCGAGTTTCGGTAGTACACCGCGTTGATCGGCTGGCGATACCCGCTGTTGGCGTCGGCCAGCAGCACCTTCAGCCGACCCGCGCGGATGTCTTCGCGGCTCATGAAATCCGACAGGCAGGCAATGCCCTGCCCTTGCAACGCCAGGTGGCGCACGGTTTCGCCGCTGGAGGCGCTGATGGCCGGTTGGATCGGCCAGCGATCACCGTGCACATGACGCAGCGGCCACTGGTTGAGCCCGTCGTTCTGGGCAAACCCCAGCAGCGTATGGTCCGCCAGTTCGGCGACGCTCGCGGGTGTGCCGTGCCGCTCCAGATAGGCCGGGCTGGCCAGGATGTGCAGCGGGCTACAGCCCAGCGAGCGGGCGTGCAGTGTCGAGTCGGTGAGGGTGCCGATGCGAATGGCGACGTCGGTGCTTTGCTCCAGCAAGTCGATGATCAGGTCGTTGCTGTTGAGCTCCAACTGGATGTCCGGGTAGAGCCCGCGAAACTCTTCGATGTAAGGGACGATGGCATGCAGGATGAACGGCGCGGCGGCGTTGATCCGCAGCCGTCCGGCCGGGTTCTTCTGGCGGGATGACAGGCGCTCTTCCAACGCCTCCATCTGGTCGAGGATGCCCTTGGCCTGTTCGAAGAAATACTTGCCCTCCTCGGTCAGGCCCATGCGCCGCGTGGTGCGGTTGATCAGCGTGGTATCGAGCTTGGCCTCCAGGCGCGACAACGTGCGACTGACCGCCGACGGCGTCTGCCCAACCTGCTCGGCGGCGGCGGAGATCGATCCGCACTCGATCACGCAGACGAAAATCTGCAATTCGTCGGATCTGGCTTTCACAGACATCCTCTCGTGACATGCACATATGACGGGGCCAGAGGGGCTTTTGTGGCGAGGGAGCTTGCTCCCGCTGGGCTGCCCAAACATCTTGGGAGCGCTTCGCACTCCAGCGGGAGCGAGCTCCCTCGCCACAGAAAGCTCCCTAGCTCACAGAAAGCAATCTCGCCTTGTGCATGCGTGCGTTCAGGTAAGCCCCGATAGTAGCCGGATTACCGCGAAAGACCGAACACCTCGATCAAATGCTGCTCATACCGCGCCACATCGCCTTCGATGTTCGGGCGCTTCATCACATCCACGCACAGGAACGTCGGCAGGCTGGTCATGCCGAGGAACTGGTTGGCCTTGTGGAACGGGAAGTACACCGCGTCCACGCCCTTGGCCTCGAAGAAGTCGGTCGGGTCGTCGAAGGCTTGCTGCGGGGCGTTCCAGGTCAGGGACAACATGTACTGCTTGCCCTGGATCAGGCCACCGCTGCCGTATTTCTGCGAAGCATCGGAGCGGGTGCGACCGTCGCTGGCATAGAGGCTGCCGTGGCCTTCGGTGAAGACTTCGTCGATGTATTTCTTCACGGTCCACGGCGCGCCCATCCACCAGCCGGGCATCTGGTAAATGATCACGTCGGCCCAGAGGAACTTGGCGACTTCTTCCTTGATGTCGTAGCCGCCGTCGATGAAGGTGGTCTTTACGTCGAAACCACCGCGGTCCAGCACACTGAGCGCCGTGTCGTGGAGGGTGGTGTTGTAGCGACCGTCGGAGTGGGCGAATTGTTTACCGCCATTGAGCAACAGGACTTTTTTCATGAGTGCCTCATCGGATTCCATGACGCGAGCCACCTAAGGGACGTCGATTGGAAAGGTTGAAAAACGATGGCGGCAGATTAGCGATGAGCGGCAGGCGGAATAAGCCTCCTAACGGCAAAACTGATTTGACCTACACGCACGAATCGACAACTGATTATTGCAATAGAATTCAGGCTGTCTTTTATCAAGGAACCCTTAGCAATGAAGCACCCGATGAGCGAACAGCACGGTTTCATCCTCCACGCCAAGACCCGTCCGGAAAAAGCCGACGCCTTCGAAGCGCTGTTTCGCGCCTACGTCGAGCCAAGCCGTGCCGAGCCCGGCTGTGTCGAATACCACATGTTGCGCGACCAGCAGGACCCGACGCTGTTTATCTTCTACGAGATCTGGGCCTCTCAGGCGCACCTGGAAGTGCACTCGAACCTGCCGCACATGCAGCAATTCATGGCGCAGCGCATGGATTACCTGGAGCGTGACTTCGAGATCCGCCGCATCGACATGCTCAGCCCGTCCTCGGCTAGCCGCTGACCAGCAAATGGCCTCCGAGCGCGCCGAGGCCGATGAAAAACACCCGCTTGAACCCTGCGGCGCTGATCCGCTGGCGCAGCCATTGCCCCAGCCACATCCCCAGCAGGGCGGGTGCCAGCGCCAGCAACGAAGCGCTCAACTCACCGCCCCCCAGGGCGCCGCGCCACAACAGACCGGCGGCCAGGGCCAGCGTGGAGACGGTGAACGACAGGCCGAGGGCCTGCACCAGCTCATCCCTGCCCAAACCCAGCGCTTGCAGATAGGGCACCGCCGGAATGACGAACACCCCGGTGGCCGAAGTGATGAGGCCGGTGAGCAACCCACAGAGTGGCGCGAGCCAGCGTTCGGCCTGGGGACCGACCCGCAGCGTCGGCAGCAACAAGCCACTCAGCGCATACAGCAATAGCGCCCCGCCCAAGGCCCGCACCACCCACGCCCCGCCCGCCATGCCGATCCACAGCGTGCCGAAGCCGGTACCGATGACAATCGCCAGCAGCAGTGGCCACAGGCGTCGGATCAACGCTCGCAGATGACCGCCGAAGGCCAGCTGCCAGACATTGGTCAGGGTCGCCGGAAGGATGAGCAGCGCCGCAGCCTGCGTTGGCGCCATAGCCAGCCCGAGCAAGCCCATGGAGATCGTCGGCAGGCCGAGGCCGATCACGCCCTTGAGGGTGCCGGCCAGCAGGAAGGTGCCGATGACCAGTAGAGAAAGGGCCAAGCCCAGGTTTTGATAGAAAGCGATGAGTATGTTCATGGGGCCATGGTGCGCCCCAGGTGTTGGCTTGAAAATCTGCCATATACTGAGGCTACCTCTCTCTCCTCAAGAGGCTGGAGAGTTTATTGAGGCTGCCGACGCCATCGCGAGCAGGCTCGCTTCCACAGGGGGAATGCATTTCTTCTGAAGAAACCGATCCAATGTGGGAGCGAGCCTGCTCGCGATAGCAATGCATCAGCCACCACACAACCTGGCACAGGATCACCCCATGCACTTCGACCTCACCGACCTGCGCCTGTACCTGAACATCCTCGACACCGGCAACATCACCGCCGGCGCAGCGCGCAGCCACTTGTCCCTGGCCGCGGGCAGCGCGCGGGTTCGCGCCATGGAGGCGTCCCTGGGCACGGCATTGCTCGAACGCGGTCGACGGGGCGTAACCCCCACGCCAGCCGGCAACGCCCTGGCGCAACATGCCCGGGTTCTGTTGCAGCAGGCCGAACGCCTGCAACAGGATCTGGCCGAATACGTCCGGGGCGTCAAAGGTCGGGTGCGACTGCTGTGCAACACCAGCGCCCTGACCGAATACCTGCCCGAGCGGCTGGCCGACTTCCTCAAGGCTCACCCCAACCTCGACATCGACCTGCAGGAATTGCCCAGCTCCCGGATCACCCATGCGCTGCGCCAGGGCGCGGCAGACCTGGGTATCGTTTCCGACGCCGTCGACACCGAAGGCTTGCAGACCCGGCCCTTTTGCGACGATCCGTTGATGTTGATCCTACCGTCCGGACATCCTTTGGCTGACGGTCGGACGGTGACTTTCAGCGACACCCTCAACCACGACTATGTCGGTCTGAACGCCGCCAGTGCCCTGGCGATCTACTTGGAGGAGCAGGCCCTACACATCGGGTTGCGCATGCACCTGCGCATTCGCGCCGAGGGTTTCGACGGGGTGATTCGCATGGTCGCCCAGGGTGCGGGCATCGCCATCGTGCCGAAGGCCGCCATCGATCGACGCCCGATCACATCCTCGTACCAGCGCATTGAACTGCAAGAAGCCTGGGCGCAACGGGCATTGCGGCTCTGTGCCCGGGACTTCGACAATCTGCCGGCCTACGCCAGGACCCTGGCCGAGCATCTGGGAAGCGGCAGCGCTTCTGGATAACCCGGTGTCGACCCCAGACATCTACCCGCTCCGGCTGCGCGCTAGGGTGCCAGTTCTCTCTTGCCCCCTTTCGGAGCTCACATGACTGCACCAATTACCGTCCTGCGCGACACCCATCCGCTGCCCGTGCTCGACGCCTGCAAATGGGAAAAACTCGAAGGCGACCCGCACACCGTCAACCTCAACGCCTACACCAGCGAAGACGGCAACAAGATCATGGGCACCTGGATCTGCACGCCGGGCAAGTGGTATGTGGAATACGTGAAGTGGGAATACTGCCACTTCCAGGAAGGCTACTGCATCATCACCCCGGAAGGCATGGCGCCGATTCACCTGAAGGCCGGTGACATCTTTGTGATCGAACCAGGCATGAAGGGCACTTGGGAAGTGGTCGAGACCGTGCGCAAATATTTCGTCTTTGCCTGAAACAAAAAACCGAGAGACCACCCGACATGGTCTCTCGGAAAACAACCTTCTGAAATGCAGAGTCCTGTGGCATGGAAGGTTTTTGTGGGAGCAAGGCTTGCCCGCGATGCAGGCGCCTCGTTC
>NZ_JBMDJD010000040.1:0-43963 GCF_057809015.1 Pseudomonas sp. FG6 | reverse complement strand
AGCGCGGGCCGAGGAAAAACTTAACGTCGTGTCCGGGATTAGTTGACCACTACAAGATGGCCATGCAGAAGCAGCCCGCAAGACGCAACACCCCAGCGGCGAATAGTCCCGAGTCGAGGGTCGCCACCGAATACGACCGGGACATCTATTTTTGCTCGCCCCCGACGGAAGCCGGCGGGCTCGCTATTAAACCTGGGCAAAAGGTGACGTACGAACTCATGTTGGGTAGCGATGGACAGTATTACGCAGTCAATCTGGAATTCATCAACGAAGAGCCGTGAGTTCATAAGTTGAATCGAGCGGTATGGAAAGAACCGAGCCCTCACAGGCTCCGGCATTTTTCAATAAAAAAGGGCGACATCTCTGTCGCCCTTTTTTCCGTCTTGCCCTTTACCGCTTACGCCGCACTGAACAACTTGTGCGGGTCAATCACAAACTTCTTCGGTACGCCCGCATCGAATTCGCCGTAGCCTTTCGGCGCGTCGTCCAGGCTGATCACCTGTACGCCGACGATTTCGGCGATGTTGATACGGTCCCACATGATCGCCTGCATCAGCGCGCGGTTGTACTTCATCACCGGAGTCTGGCCAGTGTGGAAGCTGTGGGATTTGGCCCAGCCCAGGCCGAAGCGGATGCTCAGGGCACCGATCTTGGCAGCGGCATCGACCGCGCCCGGGTCTTCGGTCACGTACAGGCCAGGGATACCGATTTTGCCGGCGACGCGGGTCACTTGCATCAGCGAGTTGAGCACGGTGGCCGGGGCTTCGTGCTTGACGCCGTCGTGGCCGTGGCCGCGGGCTTCGAAGCCTACGCAGTCAACGGCGCAGTCCACTTCAGGCTCGCCCAACAGCGCGGCGATTTGCTCGTGCAGTGGGGTGTCGGTGGACAGGTCGACCACTTCGAAACCTTGCGCCTTGGCGTGGGCCAGGCGGATCGAGTTGACGTCGCCGATGATCACCACGGCGGCGCCCAGCAGGCGGGCGGAAGCGGCGGCGGCCAGGCCAACCGGGCCGGCACCGGCGATGTACACGGTGCTGCCAGGGCCAACGCCAGCGGTGACGGCGCCGTGATAACCGGTTGGCAGGATGTCGGACAAGCAGGTCAGGTCACGGATTTTCTCCATGGCCTTGTCGCGGTCCGGCAGCTTCAGCAGGTTGAAGTCGGCATATGGCACCAGCACGTATTCGGCCTGGCCACCGGTCCAGTCGCCCATGTCGACGTAACCGTAGGCACCGCCGGCACGCGCCGGGTTGACGGTCAGGCAGACGCCGGTGTGTTGCTCTTTGCAGGAACGGCAGCGCCCGCAAGCCACGTTGAACGGCACCGACACCAGGTCACCGATTTTCAGGTTCTCGACGTCGCTGCCCTTTTCGATCACTTCACCGGTGATCTCGTGACCCAGGACCAGGCCGGTCTGGGCAGTGGTACGGCCGCGCACCATGTGTTGGTCGGAGCCGCAGATGTTGGTGGAGACCACGCGCAGGATCACACCGTGCTCAATCTTCCTGCCGCGCGGGTCCTGCATTTTTGGATAGTCGATTTTCTGTACTTCGACCTTGCCGTTGCCGAGATACACGACACCACGATTACCAGACATGCTTTCACCTCGCTGTTGTTTTTGTGGAACGGCGTTGCCCAGGCAGGCAGCGCGTTAGTGCTCGGATTAGTACTGGGATTATTAGAGAAGAACTGCTCGCCAACGGGCCTCAAAGCGCCGCCAAGCATCTAAAGAACGACGCATCTCAAAGAACGACCGTGCGATTGGCGTTCAAGAACACCCTTCTTTCAATGTGATACCCAACGGCCCGGGCCAGGGTCAGGCCTTCGATGTCGCGGCCCTTGGCGATCAGGTCCTCGGGGTAGTGGCTGTGGTCCACCACCTCCACGCCCTGGGCGATGATCGGGCCTTCGTCCAGGTCGTTGTTGATGTAGTGCGCCGTGGCGCCCACCAGTTTCACGCCTTTGTTGTAGGCCTGGTGATACGGCTTGGCCCCCTTGAAACCCGGCAGCAGCGAGTGGTGGATGTTGATCGCCTTGCCGTCGAGTTTGCGGCACAGCTCGGGCGACAGCACCTGCATGTAGCGGGCGAGGATCACCAGTTCGGCGCCGGTGTCTTCGATCACCTGCCACACTTGCCGCTCCTGGGACGGTTTGTCGTTCGGGTCCAGGGGAAAATGGTAGTAGGGGATCTGGTGCCAGTCGGCCAGCGGCTTGAGGTCGGGGTGGTTGGACACCACAGCCACCACGTCCATGGACAACTGGCCGATGCGCTGGCGGTAGAGCAAATCGTTGAGGCAGTGATCGGCCTTGGAGACCATGATCACCACTTTGGGCCGGTAGTTGGGCGCAGTCAGTTCGAAGACCATGCTGAACGCTTGAGCCCGCTCGGCGAGACCGGCGCGAAACTGCTGTTCGTCAAAACCGTCCGGTTGACGGAACTCCACGCGAATGAAGAAGCGCCCCGAGAGCCGGTCATCGAAGGAATGGTGCTCGGTGACGTAGCAGCCCTGCTCGAACAGAAAGCGCGTCACGGCATCCACGGTGCCGAGCACGCTGGGGCAGTCGGCGGTGAGAATCCAGGTATCCGGGGCGCGGCTCATTGGGGTGACTCCTGTTCGTTATGGATAACCCCCCTGCCCAGCACAGAACCCTGTGGCAGAGGAGCTGATCTGTGGGAGCAAAGCTTGCTCGCGATGAAGACAACACGGTCTCGTTGAGGACCGAGGCGCCTGAAGTCGCGAGCAAGCTTTGCTCCCACAAGACCTTGGTGTTTCAGGCCTGCACGTTCAAACCGTACTCAGCCGCTGCATCCTGCAACCACAACCACCAGTAATCGGAGAAGCTGCGGCGGATCAGCAGTTCCCAGGTGTCTTCAGCGGTGTGGCGAATCACCAGTTGCGACTTGGCGAACACCGTGCCCACGGCCTTGCCGACCGGGAAGCTGCTTGGGTGTACATCGTAGCTGGTGGATTTCATCAGCACGTCGCGCACGTTCGGGCCGGACAGTTCGAGGATCTGCTGGCCGCCGCTGACGTTGACGATCTGGATGTGCAGGTCGCCCAGCGCTTCACGCAGTTTTTTCTCGGCCGCGAATTCTTCGCCGCTTGGCACCACCAGCAACCACTCGTCCGGGCCGAGCCATTGCAGGCTGGTTTCACCCTTGACGATGATGGCCAGCGCACCCGGCAACTCCAGGCCCAAGGCCTTGTGCACGCCGGCGGCGAACGCCGGGTTATGGCCATCGCCACGCAGGGTCAGGTGACCCAGGAGTTTTTTCTCGCGCACGGTCACGCCGGCGTTCTTGCGACCCTTGCCCACCAGGCTGGCGAGGTCGGCATGGTGCAGCGACGACTCGGCCTTGGCCCCGGTGGTTGGACGTTGTTGGTACACGTTGACTGCGGTCATATAGCACCTGTCTTGAATTCTGCTTTAGACCTGCCGATGCGTGGCACTGTGGGAGCATGGCTTGCCCGCGATGAACGATAACGCGGTCTAACCGTGTTGCCCGCATCGCGAGCGAGCTTTGCTCCCACATGCCCCGCCCCACAGGGTCCAGGTCAATTAGATATTCTGCCGATCCCCCTTCGGATCGAAGAACACCGAAGAAACGATCTCTGCCTCGATCACCCGGCCATCGGCCAGCGGTGCGAACACACGCTCGCCCATCCGCTTGAGCCCGCCCTTGACCACGCCCATGGCAAACGAGTAGCCCAGGGAGTTGTGCGCGTAGCTGGAGGTCACGTGGCCGACCATCGTCATCGGGATGGACTGCTTGGGGTTGAACACCAGTTGCGCGCCTTCCGGCAGCCAGACATTCGGGTCGATCGGCTTGAGGCCCACCAGCTGCTTGCGGTCTTCGCGCCGGCAGTCTTCGCGGTTCATGCCACGCCAGCCGATCCACGAGAACGGTTTGGTGCGGCCTACGCACCAGCCCATGTTCAGGTCGTCCGGGGTCATCGAGCCGTCGGTGTCCTGGCCGACGATGATGAAGCCCTTCTCCGCCCGCAGTACGTGCATGGTCTCGGTGCCGTACGGGGTCAAGTTGTACTTCTTGCCCGCCTCGACGATCTGTTCGAGCACGCCCATGGCGTAGTCGGCCTGCACGTTGACTTCGTACGACAGCTCACCGGTGAACGAGATCCGGAACACCCGGGCCGGCACGCCGCCCACCAAGCCTTCCTTCCAGGTCATGAACGGGAAGTTGTCCTTGTCCATGTCGATGTCGGTGATTTCGCTCAACAGCTTGCGGCTGTTGGGGCCCGACAGGGTCATGGTCGCCCAGTGGTCGGTGACCGAGGTGAAGTACACCTTCAGTTCCGGCCATTCGGTCTGTTGGTAGATCTCCAGCCATTGCAGCACACGGGCCGCACCGCCAGTGGTGGTGGTCATGATGAAGTGGTTCTCGCCGACGCAGGCGGTCACGCCGTCGTCGAACACCATGCCGTCTTCCTTGCACATCAGGCCGTAGCGGGCCTTGCCCACGTCGAGCTTGGTCCAGGCGTTGGTATAGATGCGGTTGAGGAACTCACGGGCATCCGGGCCCTGGATGTCGATCTTGCCCAGGGTCGAGGCGTCCAGCAAACCGACGCTGTCGCGCACAGCCTTGCATTCGCGCTTGACCGCGGCGTGCATGTCTTCGCCGTTCTTCGGGAAGTACCAAGGACGCTTCCACTGGCCGACGTCTTCGAACTCGGCGCCGTTCTTCACGTGCCAGGCATGCAGCGCGGTGAAGCGCACAGGCTCGAAGATGTGCCCGCAGTTACGGCCGGCGATCGCACCGAAGGTGACCGGCGTGTAGTTCGGCCGGAACATGGTGGTGCCCACCTGCGGAATGCTCACGTTCATCGAACGTGCCGCGATGGCCAGGCCGTTGATGTTGCCCAGCTTGCCCTGGTCGGTACCGAAGCCCAGTGCGGTGTAGCGCTTGACGTGTTCCACCGACTCGAAGCCTTCGCGGGTGGCGAGTTCGATGGCGGCGGCGGTGACGTCGTTCTGCAGGTCGACGAATTGCTTCGGTGCCCGTGCAGTGGTTTTTTCATGGGGCACCTGGAACAACGCCAGGGTCGCTTCTTCGTGACGGCTCAGCGCCTTGGGCAACACGCCCTTCACGGCTTTGAAGCCGGCTTCGCTGGCCGCGCGCACGCCGCCTTCGAAACCGTCGGCCAGGACATCGCCCAGGCTGTAGACACCATTCACACCGCCGACGCAGACACGTTTCTGCGGTGCTTCGCCCGGTACGAAACCGAGGATGTCTTCACGCCAGACCGGCCGGCTGCCCAGGTGCGAAGCCAGGTGGACCACCGGGCTGTAGCCGCCGGAGCTGGCGACCAGGTCGCATTCGAGCCATTCGCCAGGGCTGGTGACTTTGTGGGCGCGCACGTCGATGGCGGCGACACGGGCAGCGGTGACACGCTTGCTGCCACGGGACTCGATCACGGCGCTACCGGTGAGGATGCGGATGCCTTTGGCGCGTGCTTCTTCCACCAGCGCACCACGCGGGTTGCTGCGGGCGTCGGCGATGGCGACCACTTGCAGGCCGGCGTCATACCAGTCCAGCGCCACGCGGTAGGCGTAGTCGTTGTTGGTGCTCAGCACCAGCTTCTTGCCCGGTGCCACGCCGTAGCGGCGCACGTAGGTGGACACCGCACCGGCCAGCATGTTGCCCGGCACGTCGTTGTTGCCGTAGACCAGCGGGCGTTCGCAGGCGCCGGTGGCCAACACGACACGCTTGGCGCGCACGCGGTTGATGCGCTGGCGGACCTGGCCAATCGGCGCGCGGTCGCCGAGGTGGTCGGTCAGGCGTTCGTGGATGGTCAGGAAGTTGTGGTCGTGGTAACCGTTCACCGTGGCGCGCGGCAGCAACACCACTTCAGGCATCGAGCGCAGTTCAGCCACCGCAGCGGCCACCCATTCGGTCGCCGGCTTGCCGTCCAGGCTTTCACGGGTGTCGAGCAGGCTACCGCCGAACTCTTCCTGCTCGTCGGCCAGGATCACACGCGCACCGCTGCGCGCTGCAGCCAGTGCCGCAGCCAGGCCAGCAGGGCCGGCGCCGACAATCAGCACGTCGCAGTGACGGTTGATGGCGTCGTAGGTGTCCGGATCGTTCTCGGTCGGCGAGCGACCCAGGCCCGCGGCCTTGCGGATGTACTTCTCGTAGGTCATCCAGAACGATTGCGGGTACATGAAGGTTTTGTAGTAGAAGCCCGGTGGCATCAGCTTGCCGCCGACTTTACCGAGAATCCCCATCATGTCGTTGTTCACGTTCGGCCAGCCGTTGGTGCTGGTGGCGACCAGGCCTTGGTACAGCGCCTGTTGCGTGGCACGCACGTTAGGGATTTGCGTGGCTTCGGTGGCACCGATCTGCAACACCGCGTTCGGCTCTTCGGCGCCCGCGGCGAAAATGCCCCGTGGACGGGAATACTTGAAGCTGCGGCCGATGATGTCGACGCCGTTGGCCAGCAGTGCGGCGGCCAGGGAATCGCCTTCGAAACCTTTATAGCTCTGACCGTTGAAGGTGAAGCTCAACACTTTGCTGCGGTCGATCCGTCCGCCGTTGGACAGGCGATTGATCTGGCTCATACCTTCTCTCCCAGAGCCTGTGCGGCCGCTTTCGGACTCTCAGCCTTGTCCGTGAATTGCGGCTTCTGGCCGATCTTGTAGGTTTCGAGAATCTCGTAGGTCACGGTGTCACGGGTCGCGTTGAAGTACTGGCGGCAACCGGCAGCGTGGATCCACAACTCGTGATGCAGCCCGCGTGGGTTGTCGCGGAAGAACATGTAGTCGCCCCACTGCTCGTCGGTGCAGCCGTTCGGATCCAGCGGACGCGGGATGTGGGCCTGGCCGCCGGCGTGGAATTCCTCTTCGGAGCGCAGTTCGCCGCAATGAGGACAGAAGATGTGCAACATAGGATTTTTCTCCTGTTAGTGGGCGACGGCAGCAGCGCCGTGTTCGTCGATCAATGCACCGCTGTGGAAACGGTCCATGGAAAACGGTGCAGCCAGTGGGTGCATTTCACCCTTGGCCAGGCTTGCGGCAAACACGTTGCCCGAACCTGGGGTGGCCTTGAAGCCGCCGGTACCCCAGCCGCAGTTGAAGAACATGTTCGGCACCGGGGTCTTGGAGATGATCGGGCAGGCGTCCGGCGAGGTGTCGACGATGCCGCCCCACTGGCGGTTCATGCGGACCCGCGAGAGGATCGGGAACATCTCGACGATGGCCTGGACGGTGTGTTCGATCACCGGGTACGAACCACGCTGGCCGTAGCCGTTGTAGCCGTCGATGCCGGCGCCGATCACCAGGTCGCCCTTGTCGGACTGGCTGATGTAGCCGTGCACGGCGTTGGACATGATCACGCTGTCGATGATCGGCTTGATCGGCTCGGACACCAACGCTTGCAGCGGGTGGGATTCGAGCGGCAGGCGAAAGCCCGCCAGCTTGGCCATGTGCCCGGAGTTACCGGCGGTCACCACACCGACGCGCTTGGCGCCGATGAAGCCCTTGTTGGTTTCGACGCCGATGCACACGCCGTTTTCCTTGCGGAAACCGATCACTTCGGTCTGCTGGATCAGGTCCACGCCCAAGGCATCGGCAGCACGGGCAAAGCCCCAGGCCACGGCGTCGTGACGGGCCACGCCGCCGCGACGCTGGACGGTCGCGCCCAGCACTGGGTAGCGGGTGTTCTTCGAGCAGTCCAGGTATGGAATCTCGTCGGCCACTTGCTTGGCGTTGAGCAGTTCGCCGTCCACGCCGTTGAGGCGGTTGGCATTGACCCGACGCTCGGAGTCACGGATGTCCTGCAGGGTGTGGCACAGGTTGTAGACGCCACGCTGGGAGAACATCACGTTGTAGTTCAGGTCCTGGGACAGGCCTTCCCACAGTTTCATCGCGTGTTCGTACAGGTGGGCCGACTCGTCCCACAGGTAGTTGGAGCGCACGATGGTGGTGTTACGGGCGGTGTTGCCACCGCCCAGGTAGCCTTTCTCGACCACGGCCACGTTGGTGATGCCGTGTTCCTTGGCCAGGTAGTAGGCGGTCGCCAGACCGTGCCCGCCACCGCCGACGATGACCACGTCGTAGACCTTTTTCGGGGTCGGCGTGCGCCACATCCGCTGCCAGTTTTCATGATGGCTGAGAGAGTGTTTGAAGAGGCCGAAGCCCGAATAGCGTTGCATAGTCATTACTCCAAAACCGACTCAGCGATAAACCGGGAAGTCCGCGCACAGGGCCGCCACTTGCTGGGCGACATTGGCCTCGACATCGGCATCGCCGAGGTTGTCGAGGATGTCGCAGATCCAGCCGGCCAGCGTGACGCATTGGGTGACCTTGAAGCCGCGCGTGGTCACCGCCGGGGTGCCGATGCGCAGGCCGGAGGTCACGAACGGCGATTGCGGGTCGTTCGGCACGGCGTTCTTGTTGACGGTGATGTGGGCACGGCCCAGGGCAGCATCGGCGTCCTTGCCGGTCAGGCCCTGACGGATCAGGCTGACCAGGAACAGGTGGTTATCGGTGCCGCCGGACACTACATCGTAGCCGCGCTTGACGAACACGCCAGCCATGGCCTGGGCGTTGTCGATCACTTGCTGCTGGTAGGCCTTGAAACCTGGTTCCAGCGCTTCCTTGAAGCACACGGCCTTGCCGGCGATCACGTGCATCAGCGGGCCGCCCTGGGCGCCCGGGAATACCGCGGCGTTGAGTTTCTTTTCGATTTCTTCGTTGGACTTGGCCAGGATCAGGCCACCACGTGGACCGCGCAGGGTCTTGTGGGTGGTGGTGGTGACCACGTCGGCGTAGGGCAGCGGGTTCGGGTACAGGCCGGCGGCCACCAGGCCAGCGACGTGGGCCATGTCGACGAACAGCAGCGCACCGACCTTGTCGGCGATCTGGCGGAAACGTGGGAAGTCGAGGGTCTTGGAGTAGGCCGAGAAACCGGCCACGATCATTTTCGGCTTGTGCTCGACCGCCAGGCGCTCGACTTCGTCATAGTCGATCAGGCCGGTGGTGGTGTCGATGCCGTATTGCACCGCGTTGTACAGTTTGCCCGAGGACGACACCTTGGCGCCGTGAGTCAGGTGACCGCCGTGGGCCAGGCTCATGCCCAGGATGGTGTCGCCGGCCGACAACAGCGCGAGGTAGACCGCGGCGTTGGCCGAAGAACCGGAATGTGGCTGGACGTTGGCGTAGTCGGCGCCGAACAACTGCTTGGCGCGCTCGATAGCCAGGGCCTCGACCTTGTCGACGTGCTCGCAGCCACCGTAGTAGCGCTTGCCCGGATAGCCTTCGGCGTATTTGTTGGTCAGGCCGCTGCCCTGGGCCTGCATGACGCGCTTGCTGGTGTAGTTTTCCGACGCGATCAGTTCGATGTGATCTTCCTGGCGTTGCTCTTCGGCATTCATCGCCGCCAGCAGTGCATCGTCGTAACCTTGGATCTGGTCTTGCTTGCTGAACATCGCGTCTCTCCCAGCGGCGTTGGTGCGCCTTTTGTCTTGGTGAGGCACTGCCCTTTCGACAGTGTCCTTTGGAAGCGATGGTATGGCGGGCGCAGGCAGGTCAAATGCCTATGGACGCCACGCAAAGGTGCGTTTACGACATGCGCACAAAGACTCGGGAGCAAGACCTGGGGCGCGATAGCACTGCAAGTGAGGCTTGAGCGACGACACCAACAAAGAACCGTGGGAGCAAAGCTTGCTCGCGATCCAGGCGCCTCGATCCATGGACGACCGCGCCGCATTCATCGCGGGCAAGCCTTGCTCCCACACTTGAGCCGGTCCGTGTGAAGCCGCTCGGTGGCTTTGTTTTTTTCTGACAGAAACATCCAGTGCGCTCCTCCCCAAATCTTGGGTAAAGTGCGCACCAGCATCGACCACGGCGCTGTGGACCCAAGCACGCCGAACCAGGGGATTCCCCACCCGGGAATTCCGCCAGGGATCTCTTTACCCAGGATTCTCTATTCAAGGAGCAAGGCCATGACCGACAAGAGTCAACAGTTTGCCAGCGACAACTATTCCGGCATTTGCCCCGAAGCCTGGGCGGCCATGGAAGAAGCCAACCAGGGTCATCAACGCGCTTACGGCGACGACGAATGGACCCACCGCGCGGCGGATGATTTCCGGGCCTTGTTCGAAACCGACTGCGAAGTGTTCTTCGCCTTCAACGGCACGGCGGCCAACTCCCTGGCCCTCTCGTCGCTGTGCCAGAGCTATCACAGCGTGATCTGCTCGGAAACCGCCCACGTCGAAACCGACGAATGCGGCGCACCGGAATTTTTCTCCAACGGCTCCAAACTGCTCACCGCCCGCACTGAAAACGGCAAGCTGACCCCCGAGTCGATCCGCGAGATCGCCCTCAAGCGCCAGGACATCCACTACCCCAAGCCCCGGGTCGTCACGTTGACCCAGGCCACGGAAGTCGGCAGCGTCTACACCCCGGAAGAAATCCGCGCCATCAGCGTCACCTGCAAGGAGCTGGGGCTGAACCTGCACATGGACGGCGCGCGGTTTTCCAACGCCTGCGCCTTCCTCGGCTGCACCCCGGCCGACCTGACCTGGAAGGCCGGCGTGGACGTGCTGTGCTTTGGCGGTACGAAAAACGGCATGGCGGTGGGTGAAGCGATCCTGTTCTTCAACCACGACCTGGCCGAAGACTTCGACTACCGCTGCAAACAGGCTGGGCAACTGGCCTCGAAGATGCGCTTTCTCTCGGCGCCGTGGGTCGGCCTGCTGCAAGACGATGCCTGGCTCAAGCACGCCCGCCACGCCAACCGCTGCGCCCAGCTGCTGGCGCAACTGGTCAGCGACATCCCCGGCGTGGAACTGATGTTCCCGGTACAGGCCAACGGTGTGTTCCTGCAACTCTCGGAACCGGCCATCGCCGCCCTGACGGCCAAGGGCTGGCGCTTCTACACCTTCATCGGCAAGGGCGGGGCCCGCTTCATGTGCTCGTGGGACACCGAAGAGGCACGGGTGCGGGAATTGGCGGCGGATATTCGGGAGGTGATGGCAGGCTAGGAAAGGACGCTCACGCGCCATCGATAGCAAAAAGCACTGTGGGAGCAAAGCTTGCTCGCGATGCAGACGACTCGGTTTCCGAGAAACCGCGTAACCTTCATCGCGGGCAAGCCTTGCTCCCACAAGAGCCTGCCCACCGCTGCTTGGATGAGCGGATCAATACTCGATCCGCACATCCCCCTTCGGCACGCTGCAGCACGACAGGATGTAGCCCTCGGCCTCGTCGTCCTCGGTGATGCCACCGTTGTGCTCCATGTCCACTTCCCCGCCCAGCTTCAACACCTTGCAGGTACCGCAGATACCCATGCCGCAGGCCTTGGGGATCATCAGGCCGACTTTGGCGGCGGCAGCGTGGACGGTTTCTCCCGGCGCGACGCGAATGCTCTTGCCGGTGGCGGTGAACTCCACCAGGTGCAGGTCCGCCGCATCGACCTCGGCAGCCTCGGCGGCCTGGCCGGCGTGTTCCACGGCGTCGGCCTTGGCTTCCGGCGGCGTGGCACCGAACGATTCTTCGTGGTAGCGCTTCATGTCGAAGCCGGCGGCTTCCAGCAGGCGCTTGACGGCGGTCATGTACGGCGTCGGGCCGCAGCAGAACACCTCGCGCTCCATGAAGTCCGGCGCCATCAGTTCCAGCATCTTGTGGTTCAGGTAACCGCGATAACCGGCCCAGGGCTCGCCCAGGCCATGTTTTTCGCAGATCAGGTGCAGGCTGAAGTTATCGATCCGCGACGCCATGTGCTCCAACTCGCGGTGATAGATGATGTCCTTGGGCGAACGAGCGCTGTGGATGAACACCATGTCGACGTTGCCGTTGGTGTCGTAGTACCAGCGCGCCATGGACATTACCGGGGTAATGCCGACGCCACCGCTGAGGTAGAGCACCTTCGGGGCAGAGAAGTCGATGGCATTGAACAGCCCAACCGGCCCGTGCACCGCCAGCTCCTGGCCTTCGTGCAGGGTGTCGTGCAGCCAGTTGGAGACCTTGCCCCCCGGCACACGCTTGATGGTCACCGAAAAACTGTAGGGCACCGACGGCGAGCTGGAAATGGTGTAGGAGCGCATGACCTGCTGGCCTTCGATTTCCAGCTCCAGGGTGACAAACTGCCCGGGCTTGAAAAAGAACATGATCGGCTGGTCTGCCATGAAGCAGAAGGTGCGCACATCCCAGGTTTCCTGGATGACTTTGACGCAACGCACGATATGTCGGCCATTGGCCCAGGTCTGGGTGGTGACCGGGTTCAGGAAATTATTGGACATGTTGTTCTCCACGGCCGACTGTCGGCCTTCATGATGCCGATTGTGCTCAGGCGCCGAAAGCGTCGTTTACCTATTCGCGACATTCACATACTTATCGCGACCAGCCCCCAACCACCGGGGCTTGCGCGTCGGGAACAGATTGGGCCATGTCGCCCATGGATAAGGTTGCGCCCCTTCGCGGCCCCACACTCGCCCCAACAGACAAACAAAGTTTTCTGCCTTGCGTAGCACAACCGATCAGCCACTTTTACCGGCTCCACCAAGAGAGCCATTGAGGATAAAAACGATGGACGTCACCACTACCCTGAGCCTGGGCGATCCGCTGGAACCCGCACGCAAGGCCACTGCACAGATGCTGCAAGAGCGCGAGCGTACCTTTTCGTTGCCACAACCTTTCTACAGCGATGAGCGCCTGTTCGACATCGACATGCAGGAGATCTTCCAGAAAGAATGGCTGATCGCCGGCATGACCTGCGAGATCCCGGCCAAGGGCAACTACCTGACGCTGCAGATCGGCAAGAACCCGATCATCGTGATTCGCGGCGCCGAGGGTGTGGTGCATGCCTTCCACAACGTCTGCCGCCACCGCGGTTCGCGCCTGTGCACCAGCGACAAGGGCAAGGTCGCCAAGCTGGTTTGCCACTACCACCAGTGGACCTACGAACTGGACGGCCGCCTGCTGTTCGCCGGCACCGAAATGGGCGCCGATTTCGACATGAACCAGTACGGCCTCAAACCGGTGAACGTGAAGACCGCTGGCGGCTACATTTTTGTCAGCCTGGCCGAGAACCCGCCGGCCATCGACAACTTCCTGTCGACCCTGAGCCACTACATGGAACCCTACGACATGGAGAACACCAAGGTGGCGGTGCAAACCACCTTGATGGAAAAGGCCAACTGGAAGCTGGTGCTGGAAAACAACCGCGAGTGCTACCACTGCAACGGTTCGCACCCTGAGCTGCTCAAGACCCTGCTGGAATGGGACGACGTCACCGACCCACGGGCCGACCAGGCGTTCAAGGACCACGTCGCTGCCTCCGCCGCTGCCTGGGAAGCCGAGAAGATCCCTTACGCCCACGCCAGCTTCGGCCTGCGTAACCGTATCGTGCGCATGCCGCTGCTCAAGGGCACCGTGTCGATGACCATGGACGGCAAGCAAGGCTGCGCCAAGCTGATGGGCCGTATCAAGAACCCGGACCTGGGCTCGATGCGCATCCTGCACCTGCCACACTCGTGGAACCACTGCATGGGCGACCACATCATCGTGTTCACCGTGTGGCCGATCAGCGCCCAGGAAACCATGGTCACCACCAAGTGGATCGTGCATAAGGACGCGGTCGAAGGCGTGGACTACGACGTCGAGCGCATGCGCAAGGTGTGGGACGCCACCAACGACCAGGACCGTCGCCTGGCCGAAGAAAACCAGCGCGGCATCAACTCCACCGCCTACCAGCCTGGCCCGTACTCCAAGACCTACGAGTTCGGCGTGGTGAACTTCATCGACTGGTACAGCCAGCGCATGCTCAACAACCTGGGGGCTGAACCGGCTTCCTACCTGCAGGGCATTCCAGCGCAGAGCTAACCACAAAAAGCTTCGCGAGCAAGCCCGCTCCCACAAGGGATCTTTGATGAACCGAAGATCCAGTGTGGGAGCGAGCCTGCTCGCGATAGCGGTTCCCCAGTCACCCGATTACTGGGAAGACCACCGCACCGACCCATCCTCGCCATAAAACGTCTCGATAATCTCCTCCCCTCTCAGCTGCACCTTCACATACCCGTTCAACACCCGCTCCGGATACGCCTCGTCACCCGCCAGCTTGGTCTCCGACCACAGCACCCGCGCATGCCCGTTCAACTCGCTGGTGGTGCCGTAAGGAATCGCCCCGTGCCCGGCACAGCGTGCATGCAAGCCACCTTGTGGCGCGTAGCAGATGCCGTTGTGCAAATGGCCCCAATACCAGTAGTCCGGTTCACGCCCCAAGGCATCGCAGACCGGTTGGTAGATCGCGGTCTTGGTGTGCCCGGTGATGTCGAAACCCTGGTGATGACTGAGCACCATCAGCTTCTTGCGCTTGGGCAGGCTTTTCATCCACTCGATCTGCGGCGCATTGAGGGCACCGTCCATGTACAGGTTCATCACATCGGAGGCGTAGGCGGTGTCAAGGCCCACCACCAGCCAGTCGTCGTTGTACAAGGCGAAATAGCTGGTGCCTTGCTGCACCGGGAAACGCTGCGCCAACTCCTTGAAATAGCCATGGGCGCCGCTGTACATCTCGTGGTTGGAGTTGAGGGTGAAGGCGCCATGCTTGCCTTGGGGCCAGCCGGCCATGTCGACGTCTTCCTGGGAGTGGGTGCCGGCGTAATACACGTCGCCCAGGTGAATGGTGAAATCGGCCTGGGCCAGTTGCATCTGGTTGGCCACGGCCACCGCCGGCGCGTGGCTGTCGAAGGGGCCGGTGCCCCAGTCGCCAGCGATCGCCAGCACCACGTCGCTGTCCATTTTCACCAGCGCGGGGTTGGTGGCGAATTTCGCATGGTGGCGCAGGTTCTCGATCCACTTGAGCAGCGCCTCGCTCCATAGCAGGTCCAGCAGCTCCCATTTGCGACAACCCAGCAAGGTGCCGTCCTTGAGCACCCGGGTCGACAGTTCCTCCTCGGATTGCGGCAGCGGGCTGGCGTTGCCGATCTTCAGGATCGACAGGCCATGGGCCAGCTCCCACGGCACGGCCGGTTCGTCGTCTGGCAGGTCGCCGTGCTCGATCACGTGCCGCGCCTGGTCGTGCCCGCGCTGCAACAGCTTGACGATGGCCTCGAACTCCTCGGGCTCCAGGTCGTTGACCAGTTTTTTCCAGGACATCTCCAGGCGCGTGACCAACCCGTGGATGCGGACCTTGACCTTGTCGAACTCATGTTCCCAATGGTGCAGTAATGACATGTGAACGCTCCTTCGCTATGCCCTGGCTACAGGGTTTTCATGAACTCGATCAGGGCCCGTTTATCGACATCCGACAGCTGCGTGCCATACAGGTGGCCGCCGTTGTGGTTGCCTTCCAGGCGCGTGTCGTATTTGAAATCCGCCGACGCCTTCATCTGCGCGCCACGGGTGACGAAGCCGACTTTCTCCTGGTCGTAGATATCCGAACCGGTATAGAACACTTGCGGACGCTGCTCCGGCGGTTGCAACAAATCCCACAGGGTAGGCACCGAACCGTTGTGCAGGTAAGGCGCACGCAGCCAGATGCCGTCGGTGGGCGTGTTGCTGTAGCTCTGGGTCTTGCGGTAGGCGCCAAAGTCGAACGGCGGTTTCTTGAAGCCGTGGAACGCCGTCACCAAGCCCGTGGTGAAGGAGTTCAGGCGATGGGGATCGGTGCCCAACTGGTCGATGTTGGTGGTGACCTGGCCGGTGTCGGTGCGCCCGAAGTCGTGGCAGCCGGCGCAGTTTTTTTCCCAGATCGGCTTGCCCTGGGCGACTTTCACCGGGTCCAGCGCAAACGGCCAGGCCGGCGCCTTATGGCCCAGCAACCAGTTGGTCACCCGGTTGAAGCTCGGCGGCAACACCGACTGCGGCGTCGCGCCCACAGCCATGGCCGCCGCGTAATTGCGCTCGTGAATGTTGTTGTTATTGCCGTCCCAGTGCAGGTACAGGGACTCGCGGGGCTTCTGGTTCCAGACCTGCGGCAGGTCCACGGTGCCGATGGTGGAATCATCCGGGAAGCCGAACACCACCATTTTGGTCGGGTTGAAGGTGTCGGTCCGCCCGGGCCCCTGGGCTGGCCGCAGTTTCTGCCAGGCGTAGGCCTGCTTCTGCTTGAGCAGCGCACTCTTGGCCATCGGGATGATCAGGTAACGGTTGTAGAGCTTTTCGAAAAAACCGAGCTGGAACTTGGCGTTGATGGCGGCCATGACCGCGTCGGGGGTGAATTTCGGGTCGCTGGCGCAATCGTAGGCGAACCATTGGAAGGCTTGCAGTTGCAGGGTGTTGGCCGGGGCCGAGGGCACCGGCGTCGCGACATCCGTGGCGTTGGTCCGATAGGAACCGGTGTGGCACAGGGCACAGTTGGGTTCTACGGTCGGGTAGCCGAGTTGCCGCTTGGCCATGCCGATGGGCAAGTCGTTGCCATTTTCATAAAGGAAGCCGAACACCTCGTAGCCGCCAGGCTTGGGCAGCTTTTCCGGACACATCTGTGGCAGCACCGAGAACAGGTAATACGGAATCCGCGCCTCGATGCCCAGGCCAATGGCGGCGTATTTGTAATGGTCTTCATCGGAAGCGAAGTCCGGCTGCGGTACCTCCCTGATCATCTGGTACCAGGTCTGGTAGCCGATGAAACCCAAAAGCAATACCACCACCAGCGCACCGAGCCGGAAGCCGCGGCTCTGCCAATGCCGCGCCCACGCTTCGCGCCACGCCCGCCAACCGGCGCAGAGCAAGGCCAACGGGCGGTTCTCTGGCGGGCTGCCCAGGTACAGCAGGAGGCCGAGCAGCACGAACATGGTCAGGTCGCCCAGCAGCATCGGCTCGAACAACTGGCCCTGGTTACTGGTGTTGATCAGGTAGACCCAGAACACCACCGCCACCAGCCGCGACAGCACGCACAACCAGGAATTGACCACGAAGCGCGGCGCGTTGAACCCCGAGGGCATGTAGAACAGGCTGATGCCCACCAGCAACATGCCGGTGTTCTCCAGCCAGGGATCGGACAACACGGGCGGCAGGCCCAGCATGGACGTGAGCAACGCCGGCGCAAACAGCGCCGGGATCGCGAAGACCATGTTCATGACAATTCCGACCCAGATGATGCGTTGGAACCAGCGGATGAATGTGTTCATGAGCAGCCTTTTCCTTATTCTGACTTCCCACAAAACCCATGTGGCGAGGGAGCTCGCTCCCGCAGGGCCGCGTAGCGGCCCCCAGGACTTCAAAAGCGACGACTGCTTCGCCCGAGGCGTCGGACCGGCCGAGCGGGAGCAAGCTCCCTCGCCACGGATGGCGAACAGCTATCCAAGCGCCGTCTTCTCCAGGTGCTCAAGGATGATCGGATACACATCCACCACCGCATCCTTGCCGAACATGCAGTCGATGTGGCCGTAGCCCGGGATCTCGTGGCGGCTGAACAGCTGCGGACCGTGCATATCGCACAACCGCTCGTAGGTCTTGAGTGTGCTTTGCGGCAGGTAGCACTGGTTGTCCGCGCCGCTGATGAAGCAGATCGGCAATTTCAGCCGGTCGAAATGCGGCATGTAGACGTCGTTGCCCTTGAAGTCCACCAGGTGCCCCTTGCGCACGATCAGCGCCAGGTGCTCGAAGGTCTGAATGTTCGATTCGCCGAACAATTCATGCAGGTTGTCGTGCAGGGTTTCGTTGAGGGTGTCGTGGCGGTACAGCGACGCATACATGAACGTGATGCGATGGCAGACCGGGTTGGTGCAATAGCCCTGGGCCTCGATCCGGGCATAGCCGTTAAGCGCCTTGTCGTAAAGCTTGTTGAACCAGCTTTCCTTGGTGTCGGCATAGGCCGTGAGGGACTTGATGCCGATGGCGTCGAGCATCCCCGGCAGGTGCAGGCCGGCCTTGAGGCCCGTCGCGGTGGCAACCACCGTGTCGGCGGCGATTTGCGAGCAGACCACCGAGCGCACCCCTTGCAACCCCGCCAGCATCGACATGAAGAAAGTCGTCGCGCCATAGCAATGCACCACGCATTGCACGTCACGGGCCAGGGTCGCCTGCTGGATCTGCTCGATGGCGGCCTTGAAGTCGTACTGGGCCACCTGGTCGCCGTTCCACTCGCGCTTGCTGGCCGGCAACAGGATGCTTACCCGCAAATCCAGCAGCCAGACGTCATATTCGTGTTTGCACAGGTACTCCAGCAGATTGGTGTGGACGGTGTCGGTGGAGAAGATATTCGAACCCACGCCCAGGCCATGCACCAGCATCACCGGGCCTTTGTTGCCCGCCTGGTAGCGGGTCAGGCGCAACTCGACGCTGTCCTCGGTCTGGAAGAAATGCACGACCGGTGCCGGCGCATCCAATGGCCGTTTCAACCGCGGCGGGGCGTCGGGATTGAAATACACATCGCCGGCGAACACCCCGCCGTAGCTTTCCCACAAGATCCCGGCAAAGAACTTGCCGAACCGCGCCAGGGCCTCCACCCGTTCGCGTTCGTTGCGCGCGTTGAGCACCTTCATGGTGGTCATCTGCTTGGCGAAGTCGGCCGGCTGGATGTGCATCACCCCTGAACCGAGCACCGCGCCGCTCTTGTCCGGCCCGTGATAGAGCGTGACGTACAAGGTGCTCGTGTCGTGCCAGACATTGAGCACGCCGTTGTCCTCGGGCACGGTCTTGAAGGCGCTGAAGTAATAGTCGCTGCCGTCTTCGGCGGTCAGCTTCATGTCGTAGTTCATGTGCCGAACATCGACCTGTTCCTGATACTGCTCGAACAGGTTGAACACGCCATTGCTGGCCACCAGGGGCTTGGGCGAGAGCATCGGTGCGTCGAGGGTACCCACCAGGGTCGCGGCGTGTTCCGGTTCCTTGATCAGGCGATTGAGGTCGGCGGCGGTGATGGTCAGGGTGAAGTCGATGGACGAATTGTCCGCCTTGCCGCGCTTGGCCGCCGCTTCGTAGACCGTCAGGTCGGTGCCTTGAGGCTGGGCGAAGGCGGTGGAAAAGTAGCCCTTCATGGTTTCAGTGAACTGCACGCCAAGGGTCGGCGCCGCCACCGGTTTGCGCGGCGCGGAAGGCAGCGTGTAGTCGATGATCCAGCCCCGGTCGGCCGCCAGCAGGCCCATGTTGCGCTCACTCACCGCCGAGATGGTCAACAGCGGGTTGACCGCCAGCGACGTCGGGATCACCGCGCCGTCCGCCACATACAAACCTGGGTGGACATCGGTGCCGCTGGTGCCACTGAACACCTGGCCCTTATGGTTGACCACGCCTTGGGTCGCGTCTTCGCCCATCACGCAACCGCCCAGCGGATGGACCGACACGATGCTGTGCTTGAGCAGCTTGGTCCAGATCGGGTTCTCGACCCAGATCCCACCCAGGGCCTTGGTGCTCTGGTGCAGGCGCTCGTTGCCGAGGGTGACGTTCTCTTGCTCGCCGACGCCGGGCCAGTCGATGCGCAACTGGTCTTTGTTGTCGAGCACCATGCGCCCCTTGGCGTTGTCGTGGCTCATGATCAGGTAGGTCTGCATGTTATGCAGCGCGCCGTAGTACGGGCCGCGCAGGAAGCTCTCGGCTTCGCGGGCCTTGTATTTGACCCCGGCGCCGAAGCCGGTGTCGGTGGGCACGCCGATCATCCCGGCGAACGCCGCCATGCTCGCCACCATGGGACGACCGAGGGCGCCGGGGATGGAGCCTTCCTCGATGACCATGCGGCTGCGCCAGTCGCCCTCGGTGCGCATGTCGATGATCGAGGTGATGCACGGCCCTACCGGCTCCAGTTCCTTGGCCGAATGGGCGCCGAAGCCGATGCCGTTGATGACCTGGTCGCAGTTGTGGCCGAACCCGAGGATGTCGCCGTTACCGCTCATGTTCTCGCCCAGCTGGCTGGACATCGACAGGCCCTTGTCCCGCGAGCGCAACATGATCTCGGTGGTGCCCAGGGTGCCGGCGGAGACCACCACGATGTCGGCCCGCACGAAGAGCGTGGGCGCCGAGAACAGCTCGCGACCGCTGTCCAGGTACTGGAAGTGCACGATCCAGCCATTGCCGTCACGCTCGAGGTGGCGCACCTCGGCCTGGCAGAAAATCTCCGCGCCGTGGTTCCAGGCATCGGGCAGGTAATTCATCAGCGTGGTGTTCTTGGCCTTGTTGTTACAGCCCGAGACGCAATCGCCACAGCCGTTGCAAGGCAACTGCTCGACGCCGACGTGATTGAGGTTGTTGGGCAACTTGTCGAAGGTCACGTTGATCGGCGGCTTGTAGAAATGCGCGCCTTGCTTGAGGTAATCGGCGGATTTTTTGTGGGCATCGAGCTTGGGCAGGTTCGGCTGCGAGGCCGGATACGAATTGGGCTTGAGCATCTCCCGGGCCCGCGCGTAGCCGTCCTTGAGCAGCGTGTCGCGGTGTTCGCGCACCGCTTGTGGCCAGCGCGGATCCTCGAACACACCCGGCTCCGGCTCCAGTGAAACGTTGGCGTTGATCAACGACGTGCCGCCCAAGCCACAACCCACCACCACGTTCTGCTGGGCATTGACGTGCAGGTCGAACAGCCCGGTGCGCGAACCGATGTGGCCGTCCGGGTCATGCACCTGCAACTCCTCGGTGGCGGCCAGCATGGTGTTGGGGTATTCGCCGGGCTGCATCTCGCGGCCACGTTCCAGCAGGCACACCTTGCGCCCGGCCCGGGACAGGCGCGAAGCGGCAATGCCACCGCCGTAGCCGGAACCGATGACGATCACGTCGTAGTGTTCCTTGATGTCACTGATGGGGGTCGAGATCCGAGTCATGTCCAAGTCCTCTCATGGCAGATGGGGGCAGATGGGGCAACTCTGCGGTTGCCTGCAAATCAGGCGCACGGACGCCTGGCCACTCTCCGGTACAGCGGCGAGCGGCAGTCAGCGGTTTACTGGGGGGAGTTTTAGAGCGGGCTATAGGCGCGCACGCTGATTGACCGCACGACGGTGAGTTCGCCGGGGCAACGAGGTCGGGGGCGTCGGGGCGCCCATCACAGGGCCTGGCACAAGAAAGTTCGGGTAGGCGCTGCGGCCCTGGCTATCCATCATGCGTTCTCCCTGAACCAGATGTGGATACATTCGCGGTGTCCTTGTGCCATGAGTGAAGACACGCGACAGTCCCACGTCAAGGCAGCTCCTTAGAACTGTATGAAATTTGACCAATTACGTTTGGGACTATACCCGGCGTGACTTGCAGCGTTTGGCGAACAAGTTATCCACATGACCGCCCACAGCAAATGGGGACAACTGCATCTGTTGACCGTCTCGTTGCGCCAGCAAAGCCAGGAAAAACCGCGGCTTACCAACACGGGTGGCCAGCCAGGCCGATTGGCTATTTTTCGAACAATCACCGCAAAGCCCCGCCGGACATGGCGTGCAAAGGAAAGCGAACATCTTATCCACAGAAGCGCCAACAGCGTTTGGGGGTAATTGTGACGGCTCTGTGGAAAACCAGCGCAAGGCCTGGATAAACCCGCGTTTGCTGCGCTTTTTCGGCGGAAAAGCCTGAATTGTTCAATTAATGATCAAACCCCTGAAAAGCACGCGGTGTAAGGGCTACAGCGGAAAGCGAACATCTTATCCACAAAGGCGCCAACAGAGATTGGGGGCAAGTGGCGAGCCGGGTCGAAGGTTATCCACCTCTAAAAGTCCATAAAAACAGGGGCTTAGGCTGATCGTTTTTTGATCGCAGGCTTGGAGGGCTTGATTGACGTGGGGTACGGCGAGGGGCGAACAGGTTATCCACAGAGGCGCGCACAGCGATTGTGGGTAAAGCCCTGCCTGGAATCAGCTTTTACGCTCAACCCTGTGGGAGCGAGCCTGCTCGCGATGGCGGTGGTTCAGTCAATATCAATGTGGCAGGAGTTCCGCTATCGCGAGCAGGCTCGCTCCCACAGGGGCTTGGCGTGTTTGGAGGTGACGTGCCCTGCACTCAAGGCCGATGCATGAGGTACGCCTCCCCCGTCACCCGGATCATCGGATGCGGGACGACCTGGCAGGTCTTGACGATACCGAAGCCGTGACGCTCATAGAAACGTCGGGCCCCGGTGTTGGCGGCGTAGTCGATCAGGCTCAAGCCGTTGAGCGCCAACTGCTCGGCACGCTGCTGGGCCAGTTCGAGGAAGCGAACGCCCAGCCCCTTGTTCCGCCAACCCTCGTGCAGGGCCAGGCTGGAAATGTAGAGCGTGTCAGGCACTTCCATGTCGGCATACGGTGCCAGGACCGGGTCGGTCACGGGTGCCGCCTCGGGATCGTGGCGCATCACGTAGCTGTGCATCATGCCGATGACCTGCCCGCCAGCCTCGGCGATCAGGCAGTTCTGGTAGGAAAAATCGACTGTTTCCCGGGCATAACGCGCAGCGCCCACGTCGAGAAGGTCCTGCCCCGGCCCGGCCAGTTGGCTCCAGATGTAATCCGACGCGCCTTCCGAGGAAATCTGGAACAGACGGGCGATATCGCGCGTATCCGAGGGCTTAGCTGGACGAAATTCCACTTCCATTGATCGGGCTCCGTTGACTGTCGAGCGGCCTTTGTAACGCGTAGGTTCGTGGCGTAACAACACATCAGGCCAGCGCTTGTATGGCCGGATGTTGCGGCAGGTTGGGTGGGTCGTTTTTTTTGGGCGAAGACTTGAAGGGCGTGATTTGCCTGGGTATGCCGCAAACTTGTGTAGGAGCGGGCTTGCTCGCGAAAGCGATCTGTCAGTCAAATTTTCACGACCTGACCCACCGCTTTTGCGAGCAAGCCCGCTCCCACAAGAGCCCGCCCAGGGGGCGGAAGAATCGCTGGGCTTAGCGCACCACCCCTTCCTCGACCAGCAACTTGAGAATCGCCTCGGCACCCGCTTCTGGGCTGAGGCCCTTGAGCACTTGCCCGCCTCCGCCGCTGGCCTTGGCCGTGGCGGCTTTCATGCGGTCGGCGCCGCTCTTGGCCTTGATCACTTTCAAGCGCTTGGGCCGTGGCTTGGCCGGTTGCAGGGTGGCCACTGCCAGCAAGGCATCGTCGACCACCTCGACCTCTTCGGCGTGCAAGGCGCCGCGCCGGGCCGGACCGAAAGCGCTTTGCCGAGGCTTGGGCGCGGCGTTATCCACAGTGGCCAGGAACGGCAAGCGCACCTTCAGGCGACGCCGTTGGCCGCGTGGCAAGGCTTGCAGCACCAGGGCCGCGCCTTCGTTGATGGATTCGACTTCCGCCAGCCCCACCACCAGCGGCCAGCCGAGTTTTTCCGCCAGCAGGAACGGCAGCATGCCCGAGCCTTCACCGGTTTCCGCCTGGCTGCCGGTGAGCACCACTTGGGCACCCGCGTCACGCAGGTAATCGGTCAGGGCCGGCAGTGCGTCGGCACCTGCGGGGTTATCCAGCACGTGGAGTTCGTCCAGGCCCATGCCCAGGTAAGCGCGCAGGGCCGGCTCGGCCACGTCGCCGGCGTGCAGCACTTGCAGGTCCTTGCCGGCCAACTGCAGGCCCAGCTCCACCGCCCGGGCGTCCTGCTCGGCGCGCCGGGGCCGACCGGAAGTCGGGTGGGCGCCGATGGACACCAGGCTGATCACTTGAGTACTCATGGTTGAATCCTTCGCTTAAGCCGCATCGCGCTTGGCTTCGTTGCGGTAAGCCTCTACCGCCGCGATCAAGGCTTGGAGAATCGCCGAGCCGTCGCCAATCACCGACAGGTCCGCCCGCTTGATCATGTCGCAGCCCGCATCGAGGTTGATCGCCACCACCTTGTCGCAGGCACCGATGCCTTGCAGGTGCTGGATCGCCCCGGAAATACCGACCGCCACGTAGACCCGCGCCGTGACCCAGGTGCCGGATGCACCGACCTGGCGATCACGGGACATGAAGCCGTCGTCCACCGCCACCCGCGAAGCGCCTTCGGTGGCGCCCAGGGCTGCGGCAGTCTTGTGGAACAGCTCCCAGTCCTTGACTCCGTTGCCGCCGGAGAAAATGAATTCGGCTTCGGCCATCGGGATCGCACCCGGATCGACCGCCACCGCACCGAGGTCCTCGATCCGCGACAGGCTGCGTGCCACGCCTGTGGATAACTCCACCGGCAAGGCCTCGTGGCGGGTTTCGCTGACCGGCTCGGCGCATTCGGCCGCCGCCAGGATCAAGCGCGCCAACGGTCGGGCCAAGTCTTGCAGCCCGGCACCGGCGCGGCCGATGCACTCTTCGCCCTTGACCTGCCAGACCCGCGTGGCCGGGCGTTCGCCCAAGGCTGCGGCAAAACGTCGGCCCAGCTCGCCACCACCGCTGCGACTGTCAGGCAGCAACCAATGGCGTGGGTTGAACTGGTTATCCACAGCCCGCAGGCCCTGGACCCGTTGTTCCGGTGCATAACCACTGAATTCATCGCCTTCAAGCACCAGCAGGCGATCGACGCCCGCCGTGGCAAAGGCGTTTTCCTTGTGCTCGCCAAAGACCACCGCCAGCACCGCACCGTCCTTTCCGGCCAGCTGATGTGCCAGGCCAAGCAGATCGCGGTCGTGGCTGCTCAGGCGGCCACCGACCATGTCCGGGACGACGCTGATGTAGAACGCCGGTTGCGCCACTTGATGCAGCGGCAACTGGACCTCAGCGGCGGCGCTGCGTTTGGCCGTGCCGCCCTGCTGGGCGCCACTGCGGTCGATACGTTTGATGCCGTTGGGGCCGATGAAACCGACGCCGTGGACATTCTTGCGAATGACGCCATTAGGGCCCATCCAGCTGTGCTGCACCGGTTGCATGGCCGCATGCAGCGGATGCAGGCGGTTGCGGGCGATCCACTCGGCGCGAGGGTCGCGGCGGATGATGTCGCTCATTAATGCACCTCCGCGGGTTCACGTTTGGCCGGAGCCACTTTGTTCGGGGCCGCGTCTTCCAGCAGCGCGTCGGCCACCAGTTCGGCAATGTCCTTGATCATCGGCCGGGGCTCGACCACGCCTTCGAGCATCGCCGTGCACTGTGGACAACCCACGGCCACCAGCTCGGCGCCGGTCTCGCGGATGTCTTCCATGCGCATGTCAGGGATACGCTGCTTGCCCGGGATGTCGGTGATCGGCGCACCGCCGCCACCGCCGCAGCAACGCGAACGGAAACCGGAACGCTGCATTTCCTTGACCTCGATACCCAGCGCACGCAGCACCTGGCGCGGCGCCTCGTATTCGCCGTTGTAGCGGCCCAGGTAGCACGGGTCGTGATAGGTCACGCTGTCGCCCTTGTGCTGACCGAGGTTCAACGCACCGGCGTCGATGATTTCGGCCAGGTAGGTGCTGTGGTGCTGCACCAGGTAGTTGCCATCGAAGGCGCCGTATTCGTTCTTCAGCACATGGAAGCTGTGGGGGTCGCAGGTGACGATGCGGTTGAAGCGGTACTTGGCCAGGGTCTGGATGTTGCGCTTGGCCAACAGCTGGAACGTTGCCTCGTCGCCCAGGCGCCGGGCCACGTCGCCGCTGTCGCGCTCTTCGAGGCCGAGCACGGCAAAATCGATCTTCGCCGCCTTGAGCACTTTGACGAACGCGCGCAGCGTGCGCTGGTTGCGCATGTCGAAGGCGCCGTCGCCGACCCAGAACAGCACGTCGGTGGCTTTCTTCTCGCTGAGCAGGCTCAGGTTCAGGTCCGCCGCCCAGTTCATCCGCCCGCCCGGGGCAAAGCCGCCCGGGTTGTCGGTGGCGATGAGGTTTTCCAGCACTTCGGCGCCCTTGTTCGGCGTGGCGCCTTTTTCCAGGGTCAGGTGACGACGCATGTCGACGATGGCATCGACGTGCTCGATCATCATCGGGCACTCCTCGACGCAGGCCCGGCAAGTGGTGCAGGACCACAGGGTCTCGGCATCCACCAGGCCGTTGACGATCGGCTGGTGCGGATGGCCGCCGTGTTCGCCCACCGGTTTGCCTGGATAAGGGCTGCCGGCGAATTTCGCATCGGTGCCGCCGGCCAGGCCGACGACCATGTCCTGGATCAGCTTCTTCGGGTTCAGCGGCTGGCCGGCGGCGAAGGCCGGGCAAGCGGCTTCACACTTGCCGCACTGCACGCAGGCGTCGAAACCGAGCAGTTGGTTCCAGGTGAAATCCTTGGGCTTTTCCACACCCAAGGGTGCCGCCGGGTCGTTCAGGTCCAGCGGCTTGAGGCCGGTGGAACGGCCACCGCCAAAGCGCTCGGCGCGGCGGTGCCAGGCCAGGTGCAAGGCCCCGGCGAAGGCGTGTTTCATCGGCCCGCCCCAGGTCATGCCGAAGAACAACTCCGACACGCCCCACAGCACGCCCACACCGAGAACGGCCACCACCAGCCAGCCACCGAAGTTCTCCGGCAGGATACCGGCCACCGGCAGGGTCACCAGGAAGAACGAGGCCGAGAACGCCAGCAGGCTTTTCGGCAGGCGCATCCACGGGCCTTTCGACAGCCGTGAAGGCGGGTTGCGCCGACGCAGATAGACGAAGACCGCACCGACGAACATCACCGCCGACATCAGCAGCAGCGCGTAGCCGAGGAAGCGGTTATGCAGGCCGAAACCGTGCACCAGGATCGCCAGCACGATGGACGCCACTGCACCACCGGCCGTGGCGACGTGGGTGTTGGCGATGTATTTGTCCCGCGCCACCACATGGTGCAAATCCACCATGTAGCGCTTGGGCATGGCAAAGAGACCGCCGATCAGGTCGACCTTGGACGGTCGCCCCCGGCGCCACATGTTCACCCGCCGCACGGCACCGAGGACCGCCAGGCCCAGGGCTGCGAACAGCAGGATGGGAAGAAGGGTGTTCAACATAGGTGAAGCTCCCAAAGACCTCAGGGTCGTGTGCGCGCCGGTGAGAGCGACGCACCTACTTGTGGCGAGGGAGCTTGCTCCCGCTGGAGCGCGAAGCGCTCCCAAAACAGCCCCAGGTGTAACCCTGATGCTCCTCGACTGATGATTTGGGGCCGCTTCGCCCGAAACGTCGGACCGACCCAGCGGGAGCAAGCTCCCTCGCCACAGGTGATGGTGTTAAGCCGTTAGAAATCCTTGCACAACCGCAGGGCGTCATAGATGGCCGCGTGGGTATTACGCTGGGCCACGCAGTCGCCGATACGGAACAGCAGGTAGCCGTCGCCGCTCTGTTCCAGGCATGGCTGCGGCTTGATCGCGAACAGGGCTTCGACGTCGATCTGGCCCTTGTTGCGCGAACCGTCCTTGAGGGCGTAGTAGATTTCTTCGTCCGGACGCACGCCGTTTTCCACCACCACCTGGTCGACCACGCGTTCTTCCTTGGCGCCGGTGTATTCGTTCTCCAGTACTGCCACCAGCTTGTCGCCTTCGCGGTAGACCTTCTCCAGCATCATGTCCCCGGTCATGATCACTTCTTTCGGGTACATGCTGCGGTAGTACGTCGGGAACGAGGTCCCGCCAATGGCCACGCCCGGCTTGATATCGTCGGTGACGATCTCGACCTGGCTGCCCTTGTCGGCGAGGAAGTCGGCCACCGACATGCCGGTGAACTCGCAAATGGTGTCGTAGACCAGCACGTTCTTGCCCGGTGCAACCTTGCCGTCGAGCACGTCCCAGCTGCTGACCACCAGCCCTTCGGCGGCGCCCCAGTGCTCGTTCTGCTCCAGGTTCGGATGCCCGCCGACTGCCAGCACGACCACGTCCGGACGCAGGTCCATGATGGTGGCCGCGTCAGCCGCCACGCCCAGGCGCAGGTCGACTTTCAGGCGTGCCAGTTCCAGTTGGAACCAGCGGGTGATACCGGCGATCTGGTCACGCTGCGGCGCTTTCGACGCCGTGGTGATCTGTCCGCCGATGAATTCCTTCTTCTCGAACAGGGTCACGTCGTGGCCACGTTCGGCGGCCACGCGAGCGGCTTCCATACCCGCAGGACCGGCACCGACCACCACCACCTTGCGTTTCGGCCCGGTGGATTTCTCGATGATGTGCGGCACGCCCATGTATTCACGGGAGGTCGCGGCGTTCTGGATGCACAACACATCCAGGCCCTGGTACTGACGGTCGATGCAGTAGTTGGCGCCGACGCACTGCTTGATCTGGTCGACCTGGCCCATCTTGATCTTGGCGATCAGGTGCGGGTCGGCGATGTGGGCGCGGGTCATGCCGACCATGTCGACGTAACCGCCCTCCAGGATGCGCGTGGCCTGGTTCGGGTCCTTGATGTTCTGCGCATGCAGCACCGGGACCTTGACCACTTCCTTGATACCGGCGGCCAGGTGCAGGAACGGCTCCGGTGGATAACTCATGTTCGGGATGACGTTGGCCAGGGTGTTGTGGGTGTCGCAACCCGAACCCACCACGCCGATGAAGTCCAGCATACCGGTGTCGTCGTAGTACTTGGCAATCTGCTTCATGTCTTCGTGGGACAGGCCGTCCGGGTGGAACTCGTCACCGCAGATGCGCATGCCCACGCAGAAATCGTCACCCACTTCGGCGCGCACGGCCTTCAGCACTTCCAGGCCGAATTTCATGCGGCCTTCGAAGCTGCCGCCCCATTCGTCGGTCCGCTTGTTAACGCGCGGGCTCCAGAACTGGTCGATCATGTGCTGGTGCACGGCCGACAGCTCGACGCCGTCCAGGCCGCCGGCCTTGGCGCGACGTGCGGCCTGGGCGTAGTTGCCGATCACCCGCCAGATCTCTTCCGGCTCGATGGTCTTGCAGGTGGCGCGGTGCACCGGCTCACGCACGCCGGACGGCGACATCAGGGTCGGCCAGTTGAAGCCGTCCCAGCGCGAACGACGACCCATGTGGGTAATCTGGATCATGATCTTGGCGCCATGCTTGTGCATGGCATCGGCCAGATTCTGGAAGTGCGGGATGATGCGGTCGGTGGACAGGTTCACCGAGCTCCACCATTCCTGCGGGCTGTCGATGGCCACCACCGACGAACCACCGCAGATCGCCAGGCCGATGCCGCCCTTGGCCTTCTCTTCGTAGTACTTCACATACCGGTCGGTGGTCATGCCGCCGTCGGTGGCGTAGACCTCGGCGTGCGCGGTGCTGAGCACGCGGTTGCGGATGGTCAGTTTACCGATCTGGATCGGCTGGAACATTGCTTCAAAAGCCATGGCGCGATCCTCGACTTACAACGGCTTGACGATGAACAGGCCATCGTCGTGGCCTTCTTCGGAACCGCCGTAGACCTGCTCGGCCACGGTACGGATCGAACTGCCACGGGCGGCCAGGATCTGGTCCATGGCGCCGGCGAACCAGCCAGTGAACATGTAGTCGACCTTGCGCCCGACCTTGCCGTACACATAGACGAATGCCGAATGCTCGAGCTTGACGCTGCAGGTGCCCTTGTCCAGGTCGATGTCCTGGATCTTGAACAGGCCCCAGCCACGCTGCGACAGGCGCTTCATGTAGTGCTCGAACACCGCAACGCCTTCCAGGCCATGGCATTCGGCTTCTTTTTCACACCAGTGCCAGGCCGATTTGTAGCCGGCCTTGTAGAGGATCTCGGCGTAGGCGTCGGCGCCCAGCACTTCCTCGATGCCCATGTGGTTATTGACGAAGAAGTGACGCGGCACGTACAGCATCGGCAGGGCGTCGGAGGTCCAGACACCGGTTTCGCTGTCGACTTCGATAGGCAGTTGGGGGGCGATTTTGGCCATGAAAACTTGACTCCGGAAATTCGTGGTATTGCCTGCGGCGCAGAGGGCCGCAGGTAGAGGATTGGCGGCGCGGCGGCGTTTATTCGCCCCAGACGTCCTTCAGGACATTGACCCAGTTTTCGCCCATGATCTTGCGCACCACTCGCTCGGAATGGCCGCGCTTGAGCAGCGTCTCGGTGAGGTTCGGGAACTCGCCCACGGTGCGGATGCCCAGGGGGTTGATGATCTTGCCGAAGCTGGTCAGACGACGGGCGTAGCCCTTGTCGTGGGTCAGCATCTCGAAGAACGCCTGGTCATGGCCCTGGGTGAAGTCGGTGCCGATGCCGATGGCGTCTTCGCCGACGATGTTCATGGTGTATTCGATGGCTTCGGCGTAGTCGTCGATGGTCGAATCGATGCCCTTGGCCAGGAATGGCGCGAACATGGTCACGCCGACGAAACCACCGTGATCGGCGATGAACTTCAGTTCTTCATCGGACTTGTTGCGCGGGTGTTCTTTCAGGCCGGACGGCAGGCAGTGGGAGTAGCACACCGGCTTCTTCGATTCGAGGATGACTTCTTCGGAGGTCTTGGAACCGACGTGGGACAGGTCGCACATGATGCCGACACGGTTCATCTCGGCGACGATTTCGCGACCGAAGCCCGACAGGCCGCCGTCACGCTCGTAGCAACCGGTACCCACCAGGTTCTGGGTGTTGTAGCACATCTGAACCACACCAACGCCCAGCTGCTTGAAGATCTCGACGTAGCCGAGCTGGTCCTCGAAAGCGTGGGCGTTCTGGAAGCCAAAGATGATGCCAGTCTTGCCCTGTTCCTTGGCGAGGCGGATGTCGGCGGTGGTTTTCACCGGGATCACCAGGTCGCTGTTCTCGCGGATCAGCTTCTGGCTGGCGGCGATGTTGTTGATCGTGGCCTGGAAGCCCTCCCATACCGACACGGTGCAGTTGGCGGCGGTCAGGCCACCCTTGCGCATGTCTTCGAACAGGTCGCGGTTCCATTTGGCAATGATCAGACCGTCGATAACGATGCTGTCGGCGTGCAACTCGGCTGGGCTCATCAGGCAGTCCCCTTTTTGTCAGCGATTCATGCGCCGAATCGTGTGCCGGCGCTTTGGGGCCAGCATATGCCGGAGGGCCGTGGCGACCGGGTGCAAAAACGACAGGGGAATTGCCGAAAGCGTCAATCCGCGACAAAGGGTTACGACAGGCCCACCCTGCCCGTCTGTTCTTTACCCGACGCTTGCGCCAGAATCCGCCGCATCACTGGTTTTCCTGGACTCGAGCGGCAACGCGATGAAATCAATTTTCCTGGCTCTGGCACTGATCAGCACCGTCGCACACGCGACCGAAGACACCGAACAAAACCCTTGCGACGCCGTGGAAAACGACGTCCAGACCCTGGCCTGCTCGGTCTACGGCAAGACTGCCGCCGAGCAATTGCTGAGCGAAAACCTGCAAGGCCTCTTTGAGCGCCTGCAAACCCGCTACACCAGCGACAAGGCCCAACTCGCCGACATCACCAACAAGATCAAGGCCGCCCAGCAACTCTGGCAAAAACAGCGAGACGCCGACTGCGCCATCGCGGCCTTCCCGGCCAAACCCGGCAGCGAAGCCTACAAAATCGCCGAAAACGACTGCATGGCCCAGGTGAGCGACGACCGGTCGGAGTTCTTGGAGTCGATTGGGCAGGAGTGAGGGCTGTCTACGGGCCGTGGCGGGCAACCCGCGAGAAAATTGCCGCGGCTTTCGGCATTCATGCTGATCAGTTGGAGCTGTAGTCAGCGCCGTTCGTCATTCGATCAGCGGCTACAGGAATAATCCGCAACGCCTTCTACACTGGCTGCATACCCGTCCGAGCCCGGCCGTACAGACGAGTCACACACGACGATCAGGAGATTTTCGTATGCTCTCGCTTGCCGCCCTGCCTTTCTACGGGTTAGCCATTTTCATCGCCATCGTGCTGGGCATCGAGGCCGGGCGTCGGGTCGGCAACCATCATCTGGCCCTGGACCCTGACGGCGCCCGCCAGGGCATCGGGGCCATCGAAGGGGCGGTGTTCGGCCTGCTGGCGCTATTGATTGCCTTTACCTTCTCCGGTGCGGCCTCGCGCCTGGACCAGCGACGCGCACTGATCGTCGCCGAAACCAACGCCATGGGCACGGCCTGGCTGCGGCTGGACCTGCTGCCGGCCAGCGAGCAGCCGGCCTTGCGCAAGGCTTTCCGGGATTACGTCGACGCCCGCATCGAGTACTACCGCAACCTGCGAGAAGACGCATTCGACGAAGCCGCCTATGAGCGGGCCAATGATCTGCAGCAAGCCATCTGGAAACGCACCGTCGCCACCCTCCAACAGATGCCCACCCCAACCTTGGGCACTCCGGTGTTGCAGGCGCAAAACGAAATGATCGACATCACCACCACCCGCACCGTCGCCCAAGAAACCCACCCACCATTGGCCATCTACCTGATGCTGGTGATCATGACCCTGATCAGCGCCCTGCTGATCGGCTACGGCATGGCCGGGACAAAACGGCGAAACTGGCTGCACAGCCTGGGCTACGCGGCGGTCATGGTCTCTGTGTTGTATGTGATCCTGGACTTCGAATACCCACGCTTCGGCGTGATCCGGGTCGACGCTTTCGACAAGATCATGCTGGATCTGCGCCAGGGCATGAACTGAACCACGCGCTCGTCCGGGCGGGATACACTGCAACGCCAGACCTCCAAACCAAGGGCTCACATGATTATCTGCGGCATCGAAATCAAAGGCAGCGAAGCGATCATCGCCGTGGCCTCGCTGGATCAACAGGCCTTGGGCCACGTCGCCCTGAACACCAAGAAGATCGCCCTGGACGACGATGACGAAGTGGCCAACGTCAAGGCCTTCGCCGCCCAGCTGCGGGCGTTCGTGGCGGATAACGGCATCGAACGGATCGCCATCAAGAAGCGCAGCAAGAAAGGTGAGTTCGCCGGTGGGCCGACCACGTTCAAGATCGAAGGGGTGTTCCAACTGCTGGAAGGCTGCGAGGTGACGTTGTTGTCGCCGCAAACCATCAACGCGCAAAGCAAGAAACACGACTTCGCCCTGCCGGCGACGCTGAACAAGTACCAGCATGAGGCTTATAAGGCGGCGTGTGCGGCGTTGGTGAAGAAATAGACACCTTTGAGCCGAACACCCTACCTGTGGCGAGGGGATTTATCCCCTCGCCACAGGACGTATTTCCTGACTCAGGGTTGCTTGCGATAGCCCTTCAACCAATCCGCAAAAGCCTTGTCCTCCAGCGCGTAGCCGCCGCGATTGGACTTCCACACCAACGCGTGCTGGGCTTCGTCGATCACCAACACCACGGTTTTATCGGCGGCACCGCGCAACAGCTCCAGCGCCTGACTCAATGTCGTGCCTTCGGGCAGTTGTGGCGGGCTGAATTAACTATGAAAACCTGTCAAACCAGCTCCCGCCCATCCCCCTGCCGTCGCCGATCTTCCCGGGGACAGCGCGCAAACCGCGCCCGATAGCTACGGGTGAAGTACGACGGTGATTCGAAACCGCAGGCGATGCTCACTTCCAACACGCTCAGGTCGGTCTGGCGCAGCAGTTGCCGGGCCTTTTCCAGGCGCAGGCGCAGGTAGAAATTGCTCGGGGTGTCGTTCAGGTGCAGGCGGAACAGGCGTTCGAGCTGGCGGCGGGTGACGCCGATGGACTCGGCCAGTTCAAGGGTGCTCAGCGGCGGTTCGCTGTGGGTTTCCATCTCGCCGATGACGTGCACCAGCTTCTTGTTGCGAATGCCGTAGCGGCTGGCGATCTCCATGCGCTGGTGATCCTTGCGCGGGCGAATGCGGCCGAGCACGAACTGTTCACTGACCTGGATCGCCAGGTCCGCGCCGTGGGCCTGGCCGATCAGGTCGAGCATCAGGTCGATGGACGCGGTACCGCCGGCGCAGGTGATGCGTCGACGGTCGATTTCGAACAACTCCTGGGTCACGCTCAGTTGTGGATAAGATTCCTTGAACGCCTCGATCGCTTCCCAGTGCAGGGTTACGCGGTGCCCCTCCAGCAACCCGGCCTCGGCCAGGATCACGCTGCCGGTGTCGATCCCGCCCAGGATCACGCCGTCACTGTCCAGGCGATGCAGCCAGCGCTCCAGGGCTGGTGTCACGAACTTCAACGGCTCGAACCCGGCCACCACCCAGAGGGTCGCGCCTTTCTTCAGAGGCTCCAGCGCCGCATCGGCGTTGACCGACATGCCATTGCTCGCCAGCACCGCCCCGCCATCGCGGCTCAACACATGCCAGCGGTACAGCTCGCCGCGAAAACGGTTGGCGACCCGCAAGGGCTCGATGGCCGAAATGAAACCGATGGCCGAAAAACCCGGCATCAACAAGAAGTAGTAATCCTGGGACATGGAGCACACTCGGTTGGCGGGCAGCGTGCGGACCTTGATACGCCAGTTGCAACAACCGTACAAGAGTCGCTGCAGTGCAAGAGCACGTCGCCGCAGTGCGTTTTGCCAGGGGCCGGGCTGCGTAACTTGGCATCACCGGCGCGCAGACACCGGAACCCATAACAATAAGCTGCCGAGGACCCACGCCATGAAACGATTGATCAGTTACTGCGTTCTTGCACTCAGCGCCACCCAATTCCTGAGCCAGGCTGCCATGGCCGCCGAGCCCGCCGCGTGCAAAGACGTGCGCCTGGGCGTGGTCAACTGGACTGACGTGATCGCCACCAGCGCCCTGACCCAAGTGATGCTTGATGGCCTCGGCTACCAGACCAAACAGACCAGCGCCTCCCAGCAAATCATCTTCGCCGGCATCCGTGACCAACGCCTCGACCTGTTCCTGGGCTACTGGAACCCGCTGATGACCCAGACCATCACCCCGTTCGTCGAGGCCAGGCAAGTCAAGGTGCTGGAACAACCCAGCCTCCAGGACGCCCGCGCCACCCTGGCGGTGCCGACGTATCTGGCCGACAAGGGCCTGAAGACATTCGCCGACATCGCCAAGTTCGAAAAAGAGCTGGGCGGCAAGATCTACGGCATCGAACCCGGCTCCGGCGCCAACACCCAGATCAAGGCGATGATCGCCAAGAACCAGTTTGGCCTAAGCAAATTCCAGTTGGTGGAGTCCAGCGAGGCCGGCATGCTCGCCGCCGTGGACCGGGCCGTGCGGCGCAAGGAAGCCGTGGTGTTCTTCGGTTGGGCACCGCACCCGATGAACGTCAACGTGCAGATGACCTACCTCACCGGCAGCGAGGACGCCCTCGGTCCGAACGAAGGCATGGCTACCGTCTGGACGGTCACCGCGCCGGACTACGCTGCGCAATGCCCGAACGTCAGCCGCCTGCTGAGCAACCTGACCTTCAGCGCCGAAGACGAGAGCCGGATGATGCAGCCGCTGCTCGATCACAAGGACCCGCTCGAATCGGCCCGGCAATGGCTCAAGGACCATCCACAGGACAAGCAGCGCTGGCTCGAAGGCGTGACCACCTTCGATGGCAAGCCGGCCGCCAACAACCTGAAACTGACCAGCAACTGACCCGACGCTATCCCCCTGCGCAGCACAACGCGCTGCGCAGTGACTCACCTCGCCTGAAGGAAACCGCACCATGAACCACGACGTCATCATCACCTGCGCACTCACCGGTGCTGGCGACACGACCGCCAAGAGCCCCCACGTGCCGGTCACCCCGAAACAGATCGCCGCGGCCGCCGTCGAGGCCGCTAAGGCTGGCGCCACGGTGGTCCACTGCCACGTCCGCGACCCGCAGACCGGCAAGTTCAGCCGCGACGTGGCGCTGTACCGCGAAGTGATGGAGCGCATCCGTGAGGCGGACGTGGACATCATCGTCAACCTCACCGCCGGCATGGGCGGTGACCTGGAGATCGGGGCAGGCGAACGGCCAATGGAGTTCGGTCCCAACACCGACCTGGTCGGCCCCCTGACCCGCCTGGCCCACGTCGAGGAGTTGTTGCCGGAAATCTGCACCCTGGATTGCGGCACCCTCAACTTCGGCGACGGCGACACCATTTATGTCTCAACGCCTGCACAACTGCGGGCCGGCGCCAAGCGCATCACCGAGCTGGGGGTCAAGGCCGAGCTGGAGATCTTCGACACCGGCCACCTGTGGTTTGCCAAGCAATTGATCAAGGAAGGCCTGCTGGACAACCCGCTGTTCCAGCTCTGCCTGGGCATCCCATGGGGCGCACCGGCCGACACCACCACCATGAAAGCCATGGTCGACAACCTGCCGGCGGACGCGGTATGGGCCGGCTTCGGCATCGGCCGCATGCAAATGCCGATGGCGGCCCAGGCCGTATTGCTGGGGGGCAACGTGCGGGTTGGGTTGGAAGACAACCTGTGGCTGGACAAAGGCGTACTCGCGACCAACGGCCAACTGGTGGAGCGCGCGGGCGAGATCCTCAGCCGCCTCGGCGCACGGGTGCTCACGCCGGCTGAAGGTCGCAAGAAGATGGGGCTGACCCAGCGCGGCTGAGCGACTTAGGAACATTGCTTGAAGAGCAGGGCCTGTGGGAGCAGGGCCTGTGGGAGCAAGGCTTGCCCGCGATAACGGTATGTCAGTCGACATCTCTGTTGAATCCACTGCCGCCATCGCGGGCAAGCCTTGCTCCCACAGACCCTGCTCCCACAGGAGGCGATCACCGAACTATTTTTTCAGGAAACCACCATGAGCTTTATCACCGACATCAAGACCTTCGCCGCCCTGGGCAGCGGTGTGATCGGCAGCGGCTGGGTCAGTCGCGCACTGGCCCATGGCCTGGACGTCGTCGCCTGGGATCCGGCACCGGGCGCCGAGGCGGCCCTGCGCAAGCGCGTCGCGAATGCCTGGCCGGCCTTGGAAAAACAAGGCCTGGCGCCGGGCGCCTCGCAGGACCGGCTACGCTTTGTCGCGACCGTCGAGGAGTGCGTGTGCGACGCCGATTTCATCCAGGAAAGCGCTCCCGAGCGCCTGGAGCTGAAACTCCAACTGCACAGCCAGATCAGCGCCGCCGCCAAGCCGAACGCGTTGATCGGTTCCAGTACCTCGGGGCTGCTACCGAGCGAATTCTACGAAAGCGCCACTCACCCGGAACGCTGCGTGGTCGGGCATCCGTTCAACCCGGTCTACTTGTTGCCGCTGGTGGAAGTGGTCGGCGGCAAAAACACCGCGCCCGAAGCCGTGCAGGCCGCCATGCAGGTGTATGAATCCCTCGGCATGCGTGCGCTGCACGTGCGCAAGGAAGTGCCCGGCTTCATCGCCGATCGCCTGCTCGAAGCGCTGTGGCGCGAGGCGCTGCATCTGGTCAACGACGGAGTCGCTACCACCGGGGAAATCGATGATGCGATCCGTTTTGGTGCCGGCTTGCGCTGGTCGTTCATGGGCACGTTCCTGACGTACACCCTGGCCGGCGGCGACGCCGGAATGCGTCACTTCATGGCCCAGTTCGGCCCGGCCTTGCAGTTGCCGTGGACCTACTTGCCGGCGCCGGAACTGACCGAAAGACTGATCGACGATGTGGTGGACGGCACGAGTGCGCAACTGGGCAACCACAGCATCTCGGCCCTGGAGCGCTACCGCGACGATTGCCTGCTGGCGGTGCTGGAGGCAGTGAAAACCACCAAGGCCAGGCATGGGATGGCCTTTGCCGAATAACCACCGCCCCCCTGTGGAGTTCCACGATGCCCACCCTCACCACCTACCAAACCCGCATCCAACCCGAATGGGTCGATTACAACGGCCACCTGCGCGATGCCTTCTACTTACTGATCTTCAGCTACGCCACCGACGCGCTGATGGACCGGCTCGGCCTGGACAGCCAGGGCCGCGAGGCCAGCGGCCATTCGCTGTTCACCCTGGAACTGCACCTCAATTACCTGCACGAAGTGAAGCTCGACGCCGACGTCGAGGTGCACACACAGATCATCGGTCACGACGCCAAACGCCTGCACCTCTACCACAGCCTGCATCTGGTGGGCGGCGATAAAGAACTGGCTGGCAATGAACAAATGCTGCTGCACGTCGACCTGGCCGGTCCCCGTTCGGCGCCCTTCACGGAACAGACCCTGGGCCGGTTCGACGTTTTGCTCGATGAACAATCCGACCTGCCGCCGCCGACCTACATCGGTCGGGTCATCGCCCTGCCTACCGCCCGATAAGCAAATTTCCCGCTAATTCTCACAGGCAAAAAAATCCCCGATCCAGCCGTGACAGGATCGGGGCAGTTGGCGTTACTGGAGGAGCTGCAGCGCGAGGGTGACCAAACCATCGTGATTCAGCTTGAGGCCAGTGTGCCCCCTGCGCGTTCGTTCGAGTTAACCGAAAACGACCTGTTCATAGGTATCCGGGCCATTGAGACAATTTGCCCTTGCCGCCGCTTCGGGTGGCTACCAGAATCGGTTCACGACCCCAATCCCGGAACAAGGAAAAGCGTCATGATGCACGCCGATTTGATCGACCAGGAAGACCTGTTGGGCCAGCTCAAGGCCCTCGGGCTGCAGATACCCAGCGGCGCCACGGCCGAGCAGGCCTGCGAATGCGCGGTACGGGGTCTGGACAGGGCTCGCGCCAATGAACTGCGCAGGATGGTCAAGGAGATGTACACCAGCAGCGCGACCATCCTGCCGGCCGTGCGCCAGGCGATCGACAAGCAGCTGTTGCCCGCGTTGGCTGAATATCAGCAAAACCACAGCGCCTGAAAAACCCATCGCGAGCAAGCTTTGCTCCCACGGATCTCCGGGGATGTACGTTGCGTACTTCACCCAGAAGATCCCCTGTGGGAGCAAAGCTTGCTCGCGACGAAGGCGCCTCGGTCTAGAGCCTTACACTGGCAAACGTCGACTCATTGCGCGCCTGGCTCAATGCCGACAACGGGCCGGACAACGGCGACATCACGATCGCCTGCGGCAGTGGCATCATCGCCACCTGTTGCGTGGTATTGGAACCTACGCGCTCATCGCGCGGCGGGATGCCAAAGTACTCGCGGTAGCACTTGGAGAAGTGCGGCGTGGAGACGAAGCCACACACCGACGCCACTTCGATGATCGACATCGGCGTCTGCTTGAGCAACTGCCGCGCGCGAATCAACCGCAGCTTGAGGTAGTAGCGCGACGGCGAGCAGTGCAGGTATTTCTGGAACAGCCGCTCCAGCTGACGCCGGGACACGGCGACATACACCGCCAGTTCGTCCAGGTCGATCGGCTCTTCGAGATTGGCTTCCATCAGTGCGACGATTTCCTGCAACTTCGGCTGGTTGGTGCCGAGCATGTGCTTGAGCGGCACGCGCTGGTGATCCTGCTCGTTGCGGATACGCTCGTAGACAAACATCTCGGAAATCGCCGCCGACAGTTCACGGCCATGATCGCGGCTGATCAGGTGCAGCATCATGTCCAGCGGCGCGGTGCCGCCGGAGCTGGTGAAACGATTACGGTCGAGGGTGAACAGGCGCGTGCTCATCGAGACCCGTGGGAAAGCTTCCTGCATCGCGGCCAGGCATTCCCAGTGCACGCTGCAATCGAAACCGTCCAACAGGCCGGCGCAGGCCAGGGCCCAACTGCCGGTGCACACAGCGCCGAGACGACGCGACTGGCGGGCCTGGCCTTGCAGCCATGACACGTGCTCGCGGGTGACCGTGCGCTGGATGCCGATGCCGCCACAAACGATGACGGTGTCCAGGGATGGCGCTTTGTGCATGGCGGCGTCGGGGGTGATCTGCAATCCGTCACTGGCCCAGACCTGCCCACCGTCGACGGTCAGGGTGGTCCAACGATACAGCTCGCGGCCGGACAGCTGGTTGGCCATGCGCAGCGGTTCTACCGCGGACGCCAGGGAAATCAGCGTGAAATTGTCCAGCAGCAAAAAGCCGATGGATTGAGGCGCACGGTTCTGGGGTTGGGCCCCGGAGTTGGACGTCGTCATCGCGGTATCTCCTCACACAAAGCGGGTAATGGCCTCAGGCTCAGGCTCTTTTTATTGATTGTTGCCCTGGGCTTTTTTACAAGCGTCGGGCTATACAGCGATACAGCAAATGCCATGCCTAAAGTTGAATACGCGTTCGATAAATCCTGAAAACGACATCCCGGCCCGTCTATATAAGGCGTGCGTCGAGTGGGGTTATAAGCGCGATTCAACGCCGGCCGGCACCTGTCACAGCGGACTGTGAGCAGTTCGGTAGCACTTGTGGGAACTGGGTTGCGGCGCTTGCGCTACGGGTATCACCACTGTGGCGAAGGATGGACGATCAAGCGCAGACGCAAGCGCGCCCCGCCACAGCCAACTTGTCTGTTTGCGACGCGCTAAAAGGTGGCGTGTTTTCCGCTCGGTGTTCATTTACCGAGCGGTTTCGATCGGGCGAAAAAAGGTAAATCTTTGGAAGCCAATGTGGGAGCAAAGCTTGCTCGCGATAGCGGCAGGCCTGTCACTGCGATGCTGAATGTACCTGCCCAATCGCGAGCAAGCTTTGCTCCCACAGTGTTTGGCGCCGGTTTCGCGGGCAAGCGTTTGCTCCCAGAGAATCCCAGGGTTCGATCAGCACTCCACCGCACTGACCGCCAGGCCGCCGCGCGATGTCTCTTTATATTTGTCATGCATGTCGGCACCGGTATCGCGCATGGTGCGGATCACCCGGTCCAGGGAGATGAAATGCTGGCCGTCACCGCGCAGCGCCATTTGTGCGGCGTTGATCGCTTTCACGGCGGCAATCGCGTTGCGCTCGATGCACGGCACTTGCACCAGGCCGCCGACAGGATCGCAGGTCAGGCCGAGGTTGTGCTCCAGGCCGATTTCCGCCGCGTTGCACAGTTGCTCCGGCGTGGCACCGAGCACCTCCGCCAATCCCGCCGCCGCCATGGCGCAGGCCGAACCGACTTCCCCCTGGCAACCGACTTCGGCACCGGAGATCGAAGCGTTCTTCTTGCACAGGATGCCCACCGCTGCCGCACCGAGGAAATAATCCACCACGTTGGCGTCGGTCACCGCCTCGCTGAACCTCATGAAGTAATGCAGCACCGCCGGAATAATCCCCGCCGCGCCATTGGTCGGCGCGGTCACCATGCGCCCGCCGGCCGCGTTCTCTTCGTTGACCGCCAGCGCATACAGGTTGACCCACTCCATGGCGCTCAAGGTCGAACCGATGACGTTCGGCTTGTTCAACTCTTGCAGGCTGCGATGCAACTTCGCCGCACGCCGGCGCACATTCAAGCCGCCGGGCAGAATGCCCTCGTGCTTGAGGCCGTGCTCGACGCAATCTTGCATGGCTCGCCAGAGTTTCATCAGGCCGCTGCGGATTTCCTCTTCCGAGCGCCAGACCTTCTCGTTGGCCATCATCAATTCGGCAACCCGCAGGTTGTGGGTGCGGCACAACTGAAGCAGTTCTTCGGCGCTGGAAAAATCGTAAGGCAGCACGGTGTCGTCCAGATCCACCACGCCGCTGGACGCCTGGGCCTGGTCGACGACGAAACCACCGCCGACTGAATAGTAGGTGTCGCGATGCAACTCACCGTTGTCGCCTTCGACTATTAATGTCATCGCGTTGGGGTGGAACGGCAGGTTCTCGTCGAGCAGTCGCATGTCCCGCGACCAGACGAAAGGCACCGGCAGGTGACCGTCCAACAGCAGCGTGTCGGTTTCACGCAACTGCGCAATGCGCGGGGCGATCTGCGACGGATCGATTGCATCCGGCCACTCGTTCATCAGGCCCATGATCACCGCCGTGTCGCTGCCGTGACCGATGCCAGTGGCCGACAGCGAACCGAACAACTGCACCTCGACCCGACGCACCTCCTGCAACAGGGCCTTTTCCCGAAGCGACTGGACAAACAATGCTGCCGCGCGCATGGGGCCAACGGTATGGGAACTGGACGGGCCGATACCGATCTTGAACAGGTCGAACACGCTGATTGCCATTGTCGAAAATCTCCAGAACAGGCACTTCCGGACGCAGGAGCGGCCGGTGACGGAGCTGCTACGCTCAACGCCGGGATGGCCGCATCATCCGGCTTTTGCCTAGGGGTTCGACGTCTGACACCGACGCAATCATGCCCAGTAACGCCGCCCGCCCTTTAGCCCGGTTTTGCGCCGCTTTTTCGCGTTTCAGAGGCCTGCAAAGGGCTGAAAAAATCTGTAAACGACGTCACCGACACTGGATGCGACCCTCCCTGTACTGGATACGACTATCCCTGTAGGCGTCGGATTTGCACTGGTACATGATCAGTTACGGCTCGTTTGCAAGGCCGCGTTGTCAAGAGATTGCCCACGCGCCACCAACCGCAACATCCCATAAGCGTGCGGTTGTCCCAAGCGGACACCGCCGATAAAACACCAGGAGTGCACCCATGAAAGGTACCAAGCCGTTGTTGTTGGCCGCCATGCTGAGTCTTCCGATGCTGGCCAACGCCGCAGACCCCGCACAGTGCAGCACCGTTAACTTTTCCGACGTCGGCTGGACCGACATCACCGTGACCACGGCCACCACCAGCGTGGTACTCGATGCGTTGGGCTACAAGACCAAGACCACCATGATTTCCGTGCCGGTGACCTACAAGTCCCTGGCCGACGGCAAGAACATGGACGTATTCCTCGGCAACTGGATGCCGACCATGGAGAACGACATCAAGGCCTACCGCGATGCCGGCACCGTGGAAACCGTGCGCACCAACCTTACGGGCGCCAAGTACACCCTCGCCGTCCCCCAGGCCCTGTATGACAAAGGCCTGCATGACTTCGCCGACATCGCCAAATTCAAGAAAGAACTCGATGGCAAGATCTACGGGATCGAGCCTGGCAACGACGGCAACCGCCTGATCCAGAGCATGATCGAGAAGAACGCCTTCGGCCTGAAAGACGCCGGCTTCAAGGTCGTCGAATCGAGTGAAGCGGGGATGCTTTCCCAGGTTGACCGCGCCTCCAAGCGTGGCACCGACGTGGTGTTCCTCGGCTGGGCGCCGCACCCGATGAACACCCGTTTCAAGATCCAGTACCTGACCGGCGGCGACGACTTCTTCGGCGCGGATTTTGGCGCGGCCACCGTGGCGACCAACACCCGCAAAGGCTACAGCCAGGAATGCAGCAACGTTGGCCAACTGCTGAAGAACCTTGAATTCACCGTCGACATGGAAAGCTCGCTGATGGGCAACGTGCTCGACGACAAGATGAAGCCCGAGGCCGCCGCCAAGGCCTGGCTGAAAAAGAACCCACAGGTGCTCGATACCTGGCTCGCTGGCGTGACCACCATTGACGGTAAACCAGGCCTGGAGGCCGTGAAAGCCAAGCTCGCCCAGTAACTTGCTTATGCCGGGCGAGTTCGCTCGCCCGGGCTGTTTATTCCTTGCATGCGGACGTTCACTACCATGCTCATTGATCAGAAAATACCCTTAGGCCAGTACATGGCGGCTTTCGTGGAATGGTTGACGCAACACGGCGCCAGCCTCTTCGACTTGATCGCCCTGTCTCTCGAAACAATGATTCACGGCGTGACGTTTGCGCTGGTCTGGTTCAACCCCCTGGCCTTGATCGGCCTGATTGCAGCACTCGCACATTTCATCCAGCGCAAAGTGGGCCTGACGCTGTTCGTCATTGCCTCGTTCCTGTTGATCCTGAACCTGGGTTACTGGCAGGAAACCATGGAAACCCTGGCCCAGGTGATGTTCGCCACCCTGGTCTGTGTCGTCATCGGCGTGCCGCTGGGCATCATCGCCGCGCACAAGCCGGTGTTCTACACCGTGATGCGTCCGGTACTCGACCTGATGCAAACCATTCCGACCTTCGTGTACCTCATTCCTACCCTGACCCTCTTCGGTCTGGGTGTTGTCCCAGGCCTGATCTCCACGGTGGTGTTCGCGATTGCCGCACCCATCCGCCTGACTTACCTGGGCATCCGCGACGTCCCCGACGAACTGATGGACGCCGGCAAAGCCTTCGGCTGCTCCCGTAGCCAGTTGTTGTCGCGCATCGAACTGCCCCATGCGATGCCCAGCATCGCGGCCGGTATTACCCAATGCATCATGCTGTCGCTGTCGATGGTGGTCATCGCCGCCCTGGTGGGTGCCGACGGCCTGGGCAAACCCGTGGTCAACGCACTGAACACCGCCGATATCGCCCTGGGCTTCGAAGCTGGCCTGGCGATCGTCTTGCTGGCGATCATGCTCGACCGGATCTGCAAACAACCCGACGCAAAAGTAGGGGGTGACGCATGAGCATCATTCGTTTCGAAGACGTCGATGTTATTTTCTCCAACCGCCCCAAAGCCGCGTTGGAACTGTTGGACAAGGGCTTTTCGCGCCCGGAAATCCTGCAGAAGACCGGCCTGATCGTCGGTGTGGAAAAAGCCAGCCTGTCCATCGAGAAAGGCGAGATCTGCGTACTGATGGGCCTTTCCGGCTCCGGCAAATCCAGCCTGCTGCGTTGCATCAACGGCTTGAACACCGTCAGCCGTGGCAAGTTGTTCGTCGAGCACGAAG
>NZ_JBMDJD010000004.1:0-230555 GCF_057809015.1 Pseudomonas sp. FG6 | reverse complement strand
GAGAAACTGGCCTCGTGAAACCTTAACTGGTGTCCAGAATTACTTGACCAGTTCACTGCGCAGCCCAGCGGGAGCAAGCTCCCTCGCCACAGGGGTTGTATTCGGCCAATGATGAAGGGTACTTCAGCAACAAGCAGCCCCTCAATCTTCCTCACTGCCATCCAGCTTCCAATACCCCACCGCCTTCACAAAATCCGGGTCCACGCCTTTGTCCTCAAGCAACACCCGGCGGATCTGCCGCGAGACCTTGCTCTCCGTCGCCACCCAGGCATACAGCGTGCCGCCGGGCATTTCCAGGTGTTGCACGGTGGTCAGCAGGTTGTCCCGGCGACCTTCGCGCAGCACCCAGATCACATGCACCTGCGCCGGGCTGTGGAGAATCTGCTGCTCGGCGCCGTTTTCCACTTCCACCACCACCAGGGCGCGGCGGGCGGGCGCCAGGCCTTCGAGGCGGCGGGCGATGGCGGGCAGGGCGGTTTCATCGCCGATCAGCAGGTAGCTGTCGAAAATGTCCGGCACGATCATCGAGCCCCGTGGCCCGGCGATGTGCAGGTACTGCCCCGGCGCCGCCTGGGCCGCCCAGGTCGAGGCGGGGCCGTCGCCGTGGAGTACGAAATCGATGTCCAGCTCCAGGCTGTCCAGGTCGTAGCGGCGCGGGGTGTAGTCGCGCATCTCGGGCGTCGGGCCCTGGGCCTTGGCCGCGCCGGGGGTGAAGTTTTCCAGGGCGGCATGTTCCTCGGCGTTCTGCGGGAACAGCAGCTTCACGTGATCGTCGCTGCCCAGGCTGGCGAACCCGGCCAGCTCCGCCCCGCCCAGAGTGATGCGGCGCATGCGCGGGGTCAGGTCTTGCACCCGCAGCACTTGCAGGCGACGCCGCTTGATCTCGTGGGTGACGCGGTGAATGGCAGTTGGATCGACTTCATTCATGGCTTGACTCCGAAACGGGCGGACGGTCGGGACCGTCGATGATGGCTTTGGCGGTGTCGTTAAGCAGGTCGCGCACCCGTCGGATTTCTTCCGGGCTCCAGCGGCCATGATGCTTTTGCAGCGCATGCCGCAGGTTATACACCGCTTCATGGATCTCCGGGGGCCGATCACGGCCGTGCAGCATGCGCCGGCTGCTTTCGATGCGCAGGTGCACCTCTTCCAGCGCCACCGCTTGTTCTTCAAGGGATAGGCGTCCGGCCTCGGTCACGCTGTAGCTTTTTTTCCCGTCATCGACGCCGCAGGTGACCAGTGCGCTCACTTCCAGGAACGTCAGCGTCGGGTAGATCACCCCGGGGCTGGGGCTGTAGGCGCCATCGAACATGTTCTCGATGCGTCGGATCAGGTCGTAGCCGTGGCAAGGCTGTTCGGCAATCAATGCCAGGGCCAGCAGCTTCAGGTCGCCGGAAGCGAAGACCCGAGGCCCGCGGCTGCCGCGCTCGCGCGCAGCCGGGCGATCAAAACCGTCGTGTTCGCGTTTGGGATGGGAATAAGGGACGGCCATATGCTGTTCTCCATTCTGCATAAGTGAGTATCGAGATATAACTTTCGCCCTGTGATATATCTTCTAGCCTTAACAAGGGCTGGAACTAAGATATATCAAGTTTGTTGGCGGGCTACTTGTGATGAAACAAGACCTTACCTGAATGTGACGGGTAGGCGGGTGATGGGTTTTTACATGTGGTTTTTCTTGACAATGGGCAATGCCACGGTGCTGCGGGGCGTGTGGGCTGTTTCTGACATACAAACTTAAAGTTTACATATAGGCGGGTATTTTTCGCGCATTCGTATGCCGCATTTACTACAAGCTTGTGGGAAATTGCCTGCTTTTTTTTAGTTGGAGAGCGCCGATCATGCCCGGCGTTGGAAATGCAGCCAAAAGTTGTGCTGGCGGCAATTCCAACCTTTCTCTATTTATGCCAAGAACAGGTGTTAACAACATGCTCAAACAACTCGTAACCGCCGCTTCCCTGACTGCCGCTGCCCTGGCCTCTTCGACGGCCTTCGCGGTCGATGATGCGCGCTCCTCCATCCACATCACCGCGAACATCCCGAGCCAGCAGTTCCACGTGCAGCCACGCGACCCGAACTTCGGTAAAGACGAAGTCATGAGCTACAACACCGTCAGCGGCACCTTGACTGCGCTGCGCCAGACCTTCGATGTGAAGAACACCGACGGTTCGGTCCATGCCTACATCGAAGGTGGCCCGGCGGCGCTGTACAACGGCCGGGACGCCATTAACCTGACCACCAAGTTCAATGGCATCACCCTGACCGCCCTGGCTCAGGAAGTGGTCGATGACGCCACCTCCACCCCAGGCACCCAGGCTGACATGTCCATCGTCGCGGATCGTCCGCTGGATACCCAGAACGGCCTGTACACCGCCGACATGACCGTCATCTTCGACGCCGTACCACGCGTTACCCCGTAACGCCATTCGATGCCCGTCGAGTTTCACCTCGCTGCACGGGCATTGTCGCAGGCCGGCCGGCGCTCCCCCGCCGGGCGGCCCGCACCTGAAACGCCCTGATCGCTCGCTGATGATGAGAATCCGTTGATGTTTCCGATGACACCCATCGCGGGTGCGCTCGCGCTATTGCTGTGCGCGAATGCAATGGCCGCGCCGACTGCCCCCGGTACGACACCCAGGAGCCTGCTGGCCCAGGCCAAGGGGCTGCCGGCTGAGTTTGAATCGCATTTTTTCGATGTGCCTCTGGCGGTTCGTGTTGAACTCAATCAACAGTACCTCGGTGAAGCCATGGTGGTCTTGACGCGGGACGATCGCATTACCCTGCTCGAATTCACCGACACCCAGGACAGCCCCATAAAAGCGGTCGATCGCGATCAATGGGAGCAACACCTCAAGCAAGGACAAAAGCTGGGTGCCTGTGAAGGCAGTTGCCCGTCCGGGCTGCTGGCCGTGCACTACAGCCTTGAAAATTCATTGGTGTCGATCCTGACCAGGGACGTGGAGCGCGCCAACGAAACCAAGCGTTATCACGATCAGCCGGAAGGCGGCAGCCTCGGCCTGATCTTCAACAACCAACTGAACATCAACGGCGGCCAGGAACAAGACACGGGCGGGCGCTATGGCCTCAACGCCAGTTCCAGCGTCGGCAACTGGAGCCAGTCACTGGACCTTCAGCTGTCACGTCTTGGTGGCCCGGACGACCAGCTGTACCACGCCATCTACGAGCTCTACACCCAACGGGAGATGGAAGGGAATTTTTTCCGCCTGGGTTATTTCACCCCCAGCTCCGATGGCCTGAACCGTCAGATCCGTTCGTTCGGTGCCAACCCGGACACCGCGCTCGGGGTGATGTACGGCAGCTCCGACAGCCTGGTGGTCGAAAACCCCAAGCCCAGTGTCTACCCGATTTATGTCACCGCCAACCGCCAGGCCTCGGTGGAAATTTATCGCAGCGGCCTGTTGATCAATACCCAGGCGGTCAGCGCCGGCTTGCAGAGCCTGGACACCCGGCCCTTGCCCGGCGGCATCTATGAAGTGGAAGTGCGGCTGGTCGAGGACGGACAAACCACCGCCACCAGCCAGGAGCTGGTCTACAAACCGAATAACTGGAGTAACTCCGAAGATCGCTGGCGCTACAACCTGTTCGCCGGACGTGAAACCCGGCTGTGGAGCAACTGGGAAGACCAGCCCTCGGGGTTCAACACCGCGGGCCTGGGCTTCAACTACCTGGCCCATCCACGGGTGATCCTGGGCGCCTCCACCCGCCAGGTGCAAGACAAGCTGCAAGTGGGCACCTCGATCGACTGGACCCTGGCCAGCCATACCAGCCTGTACGCCAACGTCTACCAGACCCAGCAGTACGGCACCGGCATGGACATCCAGGGCCTGTACAGCTACGGCCACGGCAGCGTCGTGGCGAGCCACAATCGCAGCTGGCTGGACACCCGCAACACCTACGAAACCCTGCCGGACGGCACCCGCATCCGCCAGCGCAACGTCTTCGTCGGCCAAACCAGCAACTCCTCGCTGTCGGTCAACCATCGCTTGAGCAACAAGACCTCCGTCAACGGGCGGCTGGCCTACAGCGAAGGCAATGTCCAGGGCACCGGCCTGGACCTGGGCCTCACCCAGCGCGGCAAGCTGCGCGGCAGCGATGCCAACTGGCGGTTGTCGGTGTTCGATCGGCCGGGCACGTCGAGCACGGCCGAGCGACGCAATCGCGGCATCGACCTGAGCGTCAACGTCGCGCTGGGCGGGCCGGGCGAGTACTGGTCGGGCAGCGTCGGCACCCGCACGTCACGCGAGGGCGACCGGGACAACAATGCCTCGCTGACCTATCGCCGCGACCTGGAAGATCACGTGCTGCAAAGCGTCTCTGCCACCGCGTTGGCCGACACCTACGGCGTGGGCATGTCCGGCCTCGCCAGTTTCATGACCGACTCGCTCTACGGCGACGGTTTCGTCCAGCGTTCGTCCTACAACGACAACCTCACCGGCGGCTTGAACCTGAGCAGCACCGTGGCCGTGGGCGGCCATAAAACCGCCTTCACCGGCCTGCCCCAGGGACGCGGCGCCGGCATGATCGTCGACGTGGAAACCGACCTGGACGACGTCGCCCTGCGTGCCGACGACTTGACCGGCGGCAGCACCGTATTGCGTCCGGGCCGTAACTTCGTCCCCATCACCGCCTACAAGAACAGCATGGTGACCTTCGATTTTGACGGCGTGCACCCGCCCGCCGCGAACATCCAGCCTTCGCGCACCCGCTACCACTTGAACAAGGGGGGCGTGGACTACCGCAAGATCCAGGTGATGAAAACCGTGACCGTGCTCGGTCGCCTGGTGGACGAACAGGGCGAGCCGCTCAGGGGCCATCACGTCATCAACCACGCCAGTCGCGGCGTCAGCGAGGCGGACGGCTTCTTCTCCATGGAAATGAACGCCAGCTCGCCCACCCTGGAAGTGCGCCACGGCAGCGAACTGTTCTGCCGCTTCCGCCTCGACCCGGACAACGCCGAGCGCGAGGGCGATGTGTTGATGATCGGTGATCTGCGCTGCACCCCGGACACCCTGGCCGATACGACGATTGCGGGGGCCGACCGTGCGAAACAGCGCTCATGAAGGTGTGGGGGCAAAAGGGTGCTCACGAGGCTGAGACCAACGCTTGCTCATGGACTGTGGGAGCAAAGCTTGCTCAATGAACTGTGGGAGCAAAGCTTGCTCGCGATGAACGATGACGCGGTTCACCGGGAAACCGAGGCGCCTGCATCGCGGGCAAGCCTTGCTCCCACAGGGGAGTGGTTCCCACAGAGATGGAGGGGCCACAGATGAGTGGTTTCCACAGATGAATGATTTTCACAGATGAATGATTTCCACAGATGTATTGCTCGCCAGCCCTTCGCGGCGATTCGCTTTGATGCATGAGGTTGTATTGATGAAATGTTTATCGACGGCAGGACGTGGCGTGGTTTCGGTGTTGTTGTTCGCCGCGCTCCTGGCTGGCGCCCCCGCGGCCAATGCACTGACCCAGAACATCAGTGCGCTTTTTCGGCCCGATCCTGCAAAACCGATGGAGAACAAGTTCACCAATACCACGCCGGTGAGCGGGTACTGCTCCCAATTCCCAAGAGAATGTCAGATCACCGGTATGTTCAGTATCCGGATGCCGATTATTTTCAACTCGACAGGGCCAATTCAGGCCAATCACCCAACTAATCGGCAAGGCGCCATGTTCAAGGTGCCCGCCAATTGGCGTCCGGCAACCGTGACTCATTCAAGCACTGGTGAAAGTGAAGTGGTTGAAGTGCGGGTGTCAGGTATCGGTTCGCAATATCGGCTCAGTGTCAGCCCGGTCGAGTTGGTGGGGGGGGGCGTAAGTGTCGTGACGGCTCACGGCAGGCTGTGGGGGAACAGTTGGGTGAACGCGCCTTCGCCTTGTCGTTATAGCGGAGTAGGGATTTATTCGGTTAACCAATACGCATTTTTCTGGAAGACGCCACAGGAGAGTGCCTGTTCTAAACAGGCTAAGTACCTGGTTCCAGACTTGCGATACAACTACCTGGACTTCGCCTACGAACTACGCACGCCCAACCCCTTGAAGATGTCGACGGGTCACTACACCGGCTCGTTGAACTACAGCGTCGGACCGGGGCAAGATTTCGACATGGGCGACGTCATGATCCCGAACGATTCGGTGATCACCCTCAACTTCAATCTCGAAGTCCAGCACACCCTCAAAATCGAAGTCCCCCCCGGTGGCAACCGTGTCGACCTGGAGCCCCAGGAAGGCTGGCAAGCGTGGCTCAACAGCGGGCGCAAGCCGACGCGGCTGTTCCGTGACCAGCGCTTCCATCTCTCGGCCTCCTCGCGTTTCAAGATGGCCCTCGAATGCCAATACGTCAGCGGCAACACCTGCGCGGTGGCGGAACCCGATACCGGCCACGCCGTGCCGGTGGACATCAGCGTCAGCCTGCCCGATGGCGTCACCGACGCCGCCGGCCAACCGGTCAACCGCCGCCGGCTGGGGCGCGATGGCAGTGGCACGGAACTGTTCCAGCCGGGTTTCTACATCGATCGTCGCTCGGGAACCCTGCACTTCGACGTGGGCCGCACCTATGTCGAAGAGATGCTGGGCACTGGCGCCAAGGCCTATAGCGGCAACGTCACCGTGATCTGGGATTCGGAAGTTTAAACGCAGGGTTCGACGGATGTTTTTCCCCGCCACGATTCGCTTTGATGCGTGAGGTGCACAGATGGAACTATCGAGGAAACTGGCAAGCGGTTTGGTTTCAGCGGTCTGGTTGGCTTGGTTGCCGACAGTCGATGCCGCCAGCGTGAACATTACCGCGCAATTCCGGGCAGACAGCGCCAAGCCCCAAGAGAACAAGTTCGTCAACACCACGCCCAACGGGGGGTATTGCCAGCAGTTCGTTGCGCTGTGCCAGTCGGCGGGGATATTCAGCCTGAGGTTGGGCGCGTCCCCTTCAGGCGGCCCGATCCAGGCCAATCATGCAGACGCCCGGCAAGGAGCAATGCTTAAAGTCCCGGCCAACTGGCGTCCGGTGCAGGTGACCCATGCAGGGACAGGTCACACCGAAACCCTTGAATTGCGCGTCGCCGGAATAGGCGGGGCCCTCGCGCTCACGCCCAACCCGGTGGACATTGTCGGTGGCGGCGTGAGTGACGAAACCGCCTACAACATGATCTTCGGCACGACCTGGTGGCAAGCCCCGGCGCCCTGTGTGCGGCAAGGGGCGACGATTTCCCACGCCTGGTTCTTCTGGCGCACGCCAGCGGAAGAGGCTTGTGCCAAACCGTCCCGCTACCCGATTGCCCGGCTCCAGTACCAAGACTTGAGCTTCGCCTACGAACTGCGCACGCCGAATCCCTTGAAAATGGCGGGCGGCCAGTACCGGGGCTCGCTGGTGCTCGGTCTCGGGCCCGGCCAGGACTTTGACTTCGGTGACGTTGTGGCCGCCAACGATACGGCCCTCACGCTCAATTTCACCTTGGATGTCGAGCACGTCCTCAAGGTGGAAATTCCGCCGGGAGGCAACCGGGTGGAGCTGGAGCCGCGAGAGGGCTGGAAAACCTGGTTGAGCAACGGCAGCAAACCGACCGTGCTTTTTCGCGACCACCCGTTCCATATCTCGACGTCCAGCCCGTTCACGATGAGGCTCGAATGCCGCTACATGGCCGGCACCGAGTGCGGGGTCACGGCGCCGGGCTCCGCGATCTATTACCCGGTGGACGTCATGGTCACGCTGCCCGAAGGGTTGACCGGCAGCACCGGGCAACCGGTCAACCGCCAGGCGGTGCCGGTGGCGGGCTTTTCCAATCCCGCTCGATTCCTGCCCCTCAGGTACATCGACCGCAAGCCCGGCACCCTGCATTTCCAGATCCGCAGCAGCAGCGTCGCCGCGATGCTCGACCGTGCGCCCGACACCTATACCGGCAGCGTCACGGTGGTCTGGGATTCAGAGGTTTGAAGGGCTTGCCGTCCGGCGGTGTCCAGCAAGTTGCGTTTAATACATGAGGTTCAGAAGTGATGAAGCATCTATTGGCATGGGTTGGTTTTCTGGTGTTTTGCGGCGTGGCCCAGGCGGGGCCGCAGATTGGGGTCGGGGTGGTCTACGACTACCTCGACGGTGACAAGAGCACCTACATGAAGCGGGTATTCAACGGCGGCACCTCCACGGCGTTCGTCAAGGTCAACGTCCTGGAGATCATCTACAACGAAGATGGCACCTACCAGGAAATACCCCTGCAAGACCAGGCCGGTGCCGCCGCCAAGGATGGCCTGATGGCCAGCCCGGCGCGCCTCATCGTGCCGGCCAACGCCATGCAAGGCACTCGCTTGTTGTTCATGGGCAACCGCGACAAGGAGCGTTACTTCCGTGTGCGTTTCGTGCCGGTGGTGCCGGAGGCCGAGGACGAGTTCGCCATCAGCGCCGAGGAGCGCGAGGAATACAAGAAGGAACGCGTGGCGGCCGGGGTCAAGGTCCTGGCGGGTTACGGCACGGTGTTCTTCGTGCGGCCCAAGCACACCCGTTTCGAGACGGTGATCGATGAAAGCGCCAACCGTTACCAGATGCGCAACAACGGCAACAGTGTCGTGGTGATCGACGAGTTCAAGGACTGTGTCGCGAAGACAGACAACGACTGCCGGCCGACGATCAAGCACCACATCATGGCCGGCCGCACGTTTTCGTTCGACAAGGAAGCGGGGCGCGAATACCGCTTCACGCTGATCGAGGGCGGCAAGAGCCGCGCCGTCGAGGTCAAGGGCTGATGGTCGCCGTCGCCGAACCGTCGCAGATGCCACAGGTAATCCATATGTCCAAGACACTGCTGCGCCCCCTCGCGTTGACCGCCCTGATGCTGCCTTGGGGCCTGGCCTGGGGGGCGGTCGAGCGGGAGACGTTCGAACTCCACGTGACCATCCCGACGGTGGACTTTTATGTCCTGCCCCTGGACCCGCAATTGGTCCAGCGCGAGCAACGCCTGCCGTACAGCACCATCACCAGCGACCTCACGCCGCTGCGGGCGACCTACGAGGTGAAGAGCACCCTCGGTGCCATCGGTGCGCGCCTGGCTGACGAGGCTTATTTGTCCAATGGCCGTGATCGCATCGACTTGAAGGTGACGTTCAACAACGTCGAACTGACCCTGGATTCGAACGAGGTTGTATCGGCTATCGAAGCCCGGCCCGGGCGCCAGGTGCCGCTGGAAATCGCCGCGATCAAGCCCCGTGAGGGATACAGGTCGGGCGCCTACTACGGCACGGTGCACATGGTGTTCGATGCGATTGCACCGTGAAGAGCCAAGGCATGGCGCTGGTGTTGCGAGCCCCCGTGGCGAGGGAGCTTGCTCCCGCTCGCCTGCGCAGCAGGCGCAAAAATCCCGGGTTGAAAAGCGAGGGCGGCTTCGCCCCCCAGCGGGAGCAAGCTCCCTCGCCACGGGCAGTGGTGCTTCGTTCTATTTCTAATAAAAAGGTATCAAGCATGTTCAAGAAAATAATGCCCGTCATGGCCTTGGCCGTTGCAACCCTGAGCCCCTCACTGGCGTCGGCGGTCGATGATGCGCTCACCTCCATCCACATCACGGCGAATATTCCGAACAAGAATTTCCATGTGCAGCCACGCAACCCTGATTTCGGCAAGGATGAGGTGATGCACTACAACCCGGTGACCAAAATGCTGACCCCGCTGCGCCAGACCTTCGATGTGAAGCACACCGAAGGTTCGATCCATGCGTACATCGAGGGGCTGCAATGGCTCTACAACGGGCGGCATTCGATTCCCCTCATCACCTCGTTCAACAATGTCTCACTGGACAGTGTTCCGCAGGAAGTGGTGGATGACGCAACGTCCACGCCAGGTACCCAGGCTGAGATGGTCATCTTCGCGCCTTGGCCGATCGCTCCCAACCAGGCGACAGGTTTGTACACCGGGCATCTCACGGTGATCTTCGACGCCGTCCCCCGGATAAGCCTGTAAACCTGCGCCATACCCCGATGGATTGCACGCTGCAATCCCCCCGTGGCGAGGGAGCTTGCTCCCGCTCGCCTGCGCAGCAGGCGCAATACCGGCATGGCTGAACAATTCCCGGAAGTTGAAAAGCGAGGGCGGCTTCGCCCCCCAGCGGGAGCAAGCTCCCTCGCCACGGGAAACTGCATTTCGTTTCATTACTAAAGAAGAGAGGTACCAAGCATGTTAAAAAAAATAATATCGGTGACAGCCTTGGGTGTTGCTGTCTTGAGTCCTTCGCTGGTGTCGGCGGCTGATGATGCGCGCACAGCCATCCATATCACGGCGAACGTTCCGAACAAGCAGTTTCATGTGCAGCCGCGTAATCCGGACTTCGGTAAAGACGAGTACATGTACTACGACCCGGTAAACAACAACCTGAGTTCGTTGCGCCAGACCTACGACGTGAAAAATACCGACGGTTCGGTCCATGCCTACATCCAGGAAGGCAGGGCCTTCCTGGACAATGGCACGGTTAACATTCCCCTGAGTGTCGAGTTCAACGGCGTCTATTTGCTCGGCACGCCTCAAGAAGTGGTGGACGATGCCTCGTCCACGCCAGGCACCCAGGCCGACATGCTCATCCGTGCGAACGCCATGACGGTCAAGCGTTACCCAGGGCTGTACACCGGCCAGTTCACGGTGATTTTCGACGCGGTGCCGCGCATCACCCTGTAACTGTCACCGTACGGCGCCTTACTGCCTCGCCACCAACGGCTTGCACTGGGTCTGGCTGCCCGGTTGCAGGTATGGCGAGAGAATCGGCGCCATGCCCTTGAGCACCTGCACCGGCAAGGCCGAGGTGAACTTGAAGTTCTGCGCCGAGGCCCCCGGGACAAAGGCGGTGAGGGTGCCGAAATGGCTGTCGCCGATGTAGAAGACGAAGGTGGCGGTGCGGTTGATCGCCTTGGAGCTGATCACCCGTCCACCGGCACCGATGGCTTCGATGCGGTTGTCGCCGGTGCCGGTCTTGCCGCCCATGGCCAGCGGTGTGCCGTCCGCCAGTTTGAAACTGCCCGCCACCCGTTTCGCGGTGCCGGCATCGACGACTTGCGACAGCGCACCGCGCAAGGCCTGGGCCACCTCGGCCGGCATCACCCGTTTGCCTTTGTCCGGATCGTTGAGCAGGCGTGTCTCGTAGGGCGTACCCACGGCAAAATCCAGGCTGTCGACCCGCAGCGCCGGTTGGCGGATGCCGTCGTTGAGGATGGTGCCCACCAACTCCGCCAGCGCGGCGGGACGGTCGCCGGAGCTGCCGATGGCGGTGGCGAGCGACGGCACCAGGTGGTCGAACGGGTAGCCGACTTTCTGCCAGCGTTGGTGAATATCCAGGAACGCCTCGATCTCCAGCATGGTGCGGATGCGGCTGTCGCGGGCGCTCTTGTGCTTGCTCTTGAACAGCCAACTGTAGACTTCCTGGCGCTCGAACTGGCTGGCCTTGACGATCTGGCTGAACTTGGCGTCGGGGTTGTTCAGAAGGTAGCCCATCAACCACAGATCCAGCGGGTGGACCTTGGCGATGAAGCCCTGGTCCGGCAGGTCGTAGGCGCCGGGGCCGTAGCTCTGGTAGAGCCGTTCCAGGCGTTCGTCGGTGAGTTTCTCAGGGTCCTTGACCGACTTGAGGTGCGAGCGCACGAACAGGTTGAAGCTCTCCTGGCTGTCGCCGGGAAAGAAATAGCGGTGCACTGCGGCCAGGCGGATCGCGGTGGGACGCATGCCGTCGAGGAAGGTTTCCAGGCGTTGGGCGGTGTCTTTCTTCTGGTATTTCTTCCAGAACCTGAGCAGGAACGAGGTGCCTTCGCGGTCGGCGAACTGGGCCAGGTACTCCTGGCGGCGCGGGTCCTGGTCGTCCTTGAGCAGTTCGGAACTGTTGTTGGGGCCGGCGTAGGTGGCGTAGCGCACCAGGTCGCGCATCAGGCGGATGAACGGCAGGTTGATCGATTCACGCAAAGCGTCGCGCAGTGTCGGGTTGCGGCCGTTGTCCTCGCTGCGGAAGTTATGGAAGGTGTGCAACCCGCCACCCGTGAAGAACGCCTCGCCGGGGCTGGCCGAATAGGTGCGGTCCAGCGCGGCGTCGAGCATTTTCGGCAGGCTGCGGTCGGTGTTCTGGATCAAGTAGTCGACAGCCCAGCGGGAGAGGCGGTCCGGTTCGGCAATCTCGATTTTCTTCAGCTCGGCCGGGGTCTGCTGGGCGTAGCGGTCATGCAGTTCGGCGATGATTTGCAGGTAGGTGGTGAGCACCCGCAATTTGGCCGTAGAACCCAGTTCCAGCTTGCTGCCCTCGTTGATGTCGAAAGGCTGGTCGGTGCTGTCGGTTTGCACCCGCACACGCGAGCCATCGGGGGTCAGCTCCAGCAGGGTGAAGCTGTAGCGCACCTGGGTGGTGCTGGTGGGGGTCAGCAGGCGTTCGCCCATCAGGCCGATCTCGGTGGCGAACGCCGGGTCGGCCAGGTGCTTGAGGTATTCGGTGGCCTGGGCCTGCAAGTCGCTTTGCAAGGTGCTGGTGGCGGAAAGGTCCAGGCGATCGAGGTCGTAGAGTGGGCGGTTGAGCAGCGTGGCGAGGCGGCTGCGGGCGGCGCTGATGCCTTTGTTGGTTTCGTTGGGCTGGATCGTCGGTTCCTGCACCCAATCGCGGTAACTGACCTTGCTCGCCAGGGCGGCCGCGGCCAATGGCGCGTCGATCACGCCGTTCTGGGCCAGCAGCCGGATGTGGCTGTCGGTCAGGCTCGCCAGTTCGTCGTGGCCCTTGGACAGGTAGTGGGACGGCCGCCGCTGGGCGATCATCAAGGAGAGCATTTCCCGCAGGGCCAGGCCTTTTTCCGCCAGGCTCTGCGGGTCGCTGGCATCACTGAACAGCCGTTCGTTGGCCCGTTTGAAGTCGGCGCCGTACCAGACCCGCAAGCCTTCGGCCATGCCATGCACTTCACCGTGTCCCGGCACGGCAGACAGTGGCACGCTGTTGAGGTAGTCACGGATGATTCGCTGCCGCGCTTCGAGCGTCTGCGGGCCGGCCTGGTAGGCCCGCACGCTGGCGGAAATCATCTGGCGAATCTTCTCGCCACCCGACACGGTGAGGCCTTCGGGGGAGTGGCGGTACTTTTCCAACTGCGTCGCCAGGGTACTGCCACCGGCGGATTGCCCCGGCAGGCTCAACAGCTTGGCCACCTGCGACCACGCCGCCATGCCGAAGCGCGGCCAGTCCACCGCCGGGTTTGCCAAAGGTTGCTTGGGGTCGAGCAGGAAACGGTTCTCGATAAACAGCAGGCTCTGCACCACCACCGGCGGGATCGCGTCGAAACTGGCGTACAGCTGTTGCGGGTACTTGAACTGGTAGAGCGGGGCGGCGCGGCAATCGGTGATGGTCAGCCCGGCCTGGATCTTTTCGGGGTAGGGCACGAACAGGCCTTTTTCGACGTACTTCATCAAGGCGGGAGAAAAATGCGCCTGGGACTGGATCACGTAGTCACGCTTGAGCAACCGCGGCAGGAACTCCCCCAGCGCGCTGTAGCCCAGGCGCCGGTCGAACGGTCCGGCACCCGGATAGACGATGGCATCGCTGGGGCCTGGTTGGACGGCGTAGCTCAGGGACGCGGCGTAATGGCTGATCTCCCGGGCCTGGAACCGGGACGTGCGCATTTCCTTGGCCACCGCGAGCCCAACCACCACGATGATAATCAGCAGCAGCAACCAGAACGCCCGCCAACCATGCCGGGCGCGACGCTTTTTTTGGGGTGAAGGCGCTTCTTCCATACGTTCAGCCGGGACCACAGGTTCATGCGAATCGGTTTGCCACAAAGCGCCCATAGTCGACTGATCCATTCAAGCAGATTGATCGGACTTGCTTGAAGCTTAGACGGTGGTTGGCGGGGGGTAGGGGAAAATGTGGGGAGGCCTATTCCGAACACTCTCGAGACGCCATTGGCCAATACACCCCCCGTGGCGAGGGAGCTTGCTCCCGCTGGGCTGCAAAGCAGCTCCCCCTCAAGCAGAACGCAATCCACCAGAAACACCACGGCAACAGGTTTCAGGGCTGCTGCGCACCCCAGCGGGAGCAAGCTCCCTCGCCACGAAAAGCGGGTGAGTCAGTGCCGGTGTTGGAGGCCATCCAAAGCGATTCCACCGCTGAACCCGAGCCACCTACCCCCCCCCGTGGCGAGGGAGCTTGCTCCCGCTGGGCTGCAAAGCAGCCCCCTCCTCAAGCAGAACGCAATCCACCTGAAACACCACGACAGCAGGTTTCAGGGCTGCTTCGCACCCCAGCGGGAGCAAGCTCCCTCGCCACAAAAAGCAAGTGAGTCAGTACCGGTGTCGGAGGCCATCCAAAGCGATTCCACCGCTGAACCCGAGCCACCTACCCCCCCGTGGCGAGGGAGCTTGCTCCCGCTGGGCTGCAAAGCAGCCCCCCCTCAAGCAGAACGCAATCCACCAGAAACACCACGGCAACAGGTTTCAGGGCTGCTGCGCACCCCAGCGGGAGCAAGCTCCCTCGCCACGAAAAGCGGGTGAGTCGGTGAGGTCGGTATAAGCCATTACAAATGAAAATTCGCCGTCGACCCTGAGCCAACCACAGGGACTACGTTGTTTTCGGAAAAGTCGCTCGACCATCATCGCGTCGGTTCGTTACGGGTGAAGCTACCGTAAATAGCTTCTCTCACCTACAGGAAACCAAGGAATGCATCCGCCACGTCCAAACTCTCATCGCTTGCGTCAAGGCCGCTCTTCGGAACAGGGGAGAGGCTACCTCGTCACTACGGTCGTTCACCAACGCACACCCATCTTCAAGGACTGGCAACTGGGCCGCTTATTGGTTGCAGAAATGCGCCAGGCTCACGAGCGAGGTCAGGTCAATTCGCTGGCCTGGGTTGTGATGCCGGACCATCTGCATTGGCTGGTGCAGTTGGAGCAAACTCAACTCACACAGGTGATGCAGAGGGTCAAATCGTGCAGCACCCTGACGATCAATCGAGCAATGAACAGGCACGGCGCCTTCTGGCAAAGCGGTTTCCATGACCGTGCGATCCGCGACAACCAGGACCTGAGGCCCTTTGCCCGCTACATCGTCGCCAATCCACTTCGTGCAGGGCTGGTGGATCGTATCGGTGACTACCCACTCTGGGATGCGATATGGCTCTAGCGGCGAGTGAATCGGCACGGCCAATATCGGCCATCCAAAGCGATTCCACCGCTGAACCCGAGCCACCCACACCCCCCGTGGCGAGGGAGCTTGCTCCCGCTGGGCTGCAAAGCAGCCCCCTCCTCAAGCAGAACGCAATCCACCTGAAACACCACGACAGCAGGTTTCAGGGCTGCTGCGCACCCCAGCGGGAGCAAGCTCCCTCGCCACAAAAAGCGGGTGAGTCAGTGCCGGTGTTGGAGGCCCTCCAAAGCGATTCCACCGCTGAACTCGAGTCACCACAACAGTCGATGTTGGCTGTAATCCCTGTGCTAGAGCCTTAAACCCCATTCCAAGGCATGACGCTGCACCCTCCCTGTGCAATACTCGCGAGCATTTCGCGAAACGTCTGTAATCCTGGACAAAGCCTCTCATGGGATGCGTTTCTGTTGAGGCTTAGTCCTGAATTTCCCTGGTTTTACAGTGAATCTCTCTATCTCCGGCTTCTTATACTGCACGGCCCACCGATCCTGGTGCTGGTGTCCCCAAGGACGGTCTGTCCACGAAGCAGACCCGGTTTCGGCAAGGTGGCAGGCCTATCGGCCTGTGGCCTTGGACACTCGGTGGTCAATCCAATAACAAGACGAGGTTGTATCCCTATGGCTGTCGGCAATCATCTGCCCCACGGCGAGACCGCGCAGGGTGGTCCGCTCAAACGTGAACTCGGCGAACGACATATCCGCCTGATGGCGCTTGGCGCCTGCATCGGTGTCGGGCTGTTTCTCGGTTCGGCCAAGGCCATCGAGATGGCCGGGCCGGCGATCATGCTGTCCTACATCATTGGCGGCCTGGCGATTCTGGTGATCATGCGCGCCCTGGGCGAGATGGCCGTGCACAACCCCGTGGCCGGTTCGTTCAGCCGTTATGCCCAGGACTACCTCGGCCCGTTGGCCGGGTTCCTGACCGGTTGGAACTACTGGTTCCTGTGGCTGGTGACCTGCGTGGCGGAGATCACGGCGGTGGCCGTGTACATGGGCATCTGGTTCCCCGACGTGCCGCGCTGGATCTGGGCCCTGGCGGCACTGCTGAGCATGGGTTCGATCAACCTGATTGCGGTGAAGGCCTTCGGCGAGTTCGAGTTCTGGTTCGCCCTGATCAAGATCGTGACCATCATTGCCATGGTCATCGGCGGCGTCGGCATCATCGCCTTCGGCTTCGGCAACGAGGGCGTGGCCCTGGGCATTTCCAACCTCTGGACCCATGGCGGCTTCATGCCCAACGGCGTGCAGGGCGTGTTGATGTCCCTGCAAATGGTGATGTTCGCCTACCTGGGCGTGGAGATGATCGGCCTGACCGCCGGTGAAGCGAAAAACCCGCAAAAAACCATCCCCGATGCCATCGGCTCGGTGTTCTGGCGGATCCTGCTGTTCTACGTCGGCGCGTTGTTCGTGATCCTGTCGATCTACCCGTGGAACGAGATCGGCACCCAGGGCAGCCCTTTCGTGATGACTTTCGAGCGCCTGGGCATCAAGACCGCCGCCGGTATCATCAACTTCGTGGTGATCACGGCCGCGCTGTCGTCTTGCAACGGCGGCATCTTCAGCACCGGGCGGATGCTCTACAGCCTGGCGCAGAACGGCCAGGCCCCGGCCGGTTTTGCCAAGACCTCGGCCAACGGCGTACCGCGTCGCGCCTTGCTGTTGTCCATCGCCGCACTGTTGCTGGGCGTGCTGCTCAACTACCTGGTGCCGGAGAAAGTCTTCGTCTGGGTGACCTCCATCGCCACCTTCGGCGCGATCTGGACCTGGGTGATGATCCTGCTGGCCCAGCTCAAGTTCCGCAAAAGCCTGAGCCCGTCGGAGCGTGCGGCCCTGAAATTCCGCCTGTGGCTGTACCCGATCAGCTCATACCTGACGCTGGCGTTCCTGGTGCTGGTGGTGGGATTGATGGCGTACTTCCCCGATACGCGCGTGGCGCTGTATGTCGGCCCGGCGTTCCTGGTGTTGCTGACGGTGCTGTTCCATGTCTTCAAGTTGCAACCCACTGCGGTTGTGCAGGGGGCGGTGCGTTCGGTTTCGTAGGTCAATCGATGTAAAAAGAGCCCCGGTCTGATGATCGGGGCTCTTTTTTGTGGGGTGTCCCTGGCAATCGAACTACAACGCACCTGTTAGTTCTTACAGTAGACCGGGTACAGGCAGCCCCCTAGATTAATACCGCCTGAAGCGTTGACCGGCTCGGAGCGAGTATGAAAGCGATATGGAAAGGATTTTTCTGCTACTCCCTGGTTGGACTCGCCAACACACTGATCCACTGGCAAGTCTTTTTCGTGCTGAGAGTGGCTGTCGGCCTTAGCCAGGCAACGAGCAATTTAGTTGCCTTTTGCGTAGCGGCCTCATTCTCCTTCTATGTCAATGCGCTTTACACCTTCGAAGCCAAGATCTCAGTGTTGGGCTATGTTCTTTTCATAGGCGTAATGGGCGTGCTCAGCTTCGTCGTCGGCTATCTGGGGGATCGTTGGCATGTCCATGGCTTGCTGACGGTGACGGTATTTTCACTATTGAGCCTGGTGATTGGTTTCCTATTGTCCCGGTTCGTGGTGTTTCGCGGACGTCGTGCATGAATATTTCGCTGATCGTTCCGGTGTTCAACGAAGAGCAGGCAATCGACCTGTTTTATCAAAGTGTTCGCCGGCACCCGGCGCTGAAAGACCATGCTGTCGAGATTGTCATTATCAACGATGGCAGCAGCGACCAGACCGCCTCCCTGGCCCGTGCTATTGCGTTGGCGGACAGCCAAGTGCTGTTGATCAATTTTTCCCGCAACTTTGGCAAGGAGCCTGCGTTGTTTGCCGGGCTCGAACATGCCAGCGGTGACGCCGTAATCCCGATGGACGTGGATCTGCAAGACCCCATCGACGTCATTCCGCAGATGATCGCTGAATGGGAAAAAGGCGCCGAAGTTGTGCTGGCCAAGCGCCGCAACCGCTCATCCGACAGTTACCTCAAGCGCCGGGGCGCGGCGCTGTTCTATCGAGTGCTCAATCGCATTGCCTATCCTCACATTGAACAGAACGTAGGGGACTTTCGCCTGATGGACCGCAAGGTGGTGGAGGTGGTCAAGGCCCTTCCCGAATACCAGTTGTTCATGAAGGGCGTGTTGTCGTGGGCCGGTTTCAACACGGTCGTCATTGAGTACGACCGCCCCCGCCGCGCTGCCGGCAAGAGCAAGTTCAATGGTTGGCAATTGTGGAACCTGGCCCTCGAGGGCATCACGTCATTCAGTACCGTGCCGTTGCGGTTATGGACCTATGTGGGGAGCTGTATCTCGCTGCTTTCGTTTTTATACGCGGTTTACATGGCTCTGGACAAAATCGTGTTTGGTAACGATGTACCGGGTTATCCGTCATTGATGGTCGCGATTCTGTTCCTGGGCGGCGTGCAACTGGTGGGTATCGGTGTGCTGGGCGAATACATCGGGCGGATCTACCTGGAAACCAAGCACCGGCCCCGGTACGTCATCAAGGAAATGGTCCGGGGAGGGGCCATGACCCGAAATAAACCGTGAAGCCAGGAGCGATCAGCCAAATTCTCAAGGAGTCATGCCCCATGAAGATGCCTCACATCGGCTTGGGAACGCACTCAGGTCGATGGGCTGATCGTTCAGCTTTGTTTGCGCTGGTCATCCTTGCGCTGGTCGTACGATTTCATGGGATCACCGTACCTGCTATCTGGTATGACGAGGCGTTCAGCATCCTGCTAGCCAGGCACGAGCCCTTGCAGATCTGGTCGATCACGGCACGAGACGTTCACCCGCCCCTTTATTACCTCGTGCTGCACTACTGGATGGTGTGGTTCGGCGACGGGGTCTTGGCGGTGAGGTCGCTCAGTGTGCTAGCCGATGTGGGCACGGTCTTGCTGAGCATCAAGTTGATGAGCCTGATTGCCACGCGCAGGGCAACCTGGATCGCTGCGTTGCTCTTGGCGTTGCTGCCGATTTCGGTCCGTTACAGCCAGGAAGCGCGCATGTATACCTTGCTCGGATTCTGGCTGATGGGGGCGACCGTGGCTTTGGTGTGCTGGGTTAAAGCGCCTGGAAGCCGACGTTTGCCGGTGACCTATGTACTGCTGATGAGTGCCGCGTTCTACACCCATTACTTCGCCGCGTTGTGTGTCCTTGCCCACTGGTTTTATTGGTGGTGGGGCCGTCCGGGGAAATACCAGACTGTCCTTCCGGTGCGCCCGTGGATACTGGTCAACGGTGCGATCGTGATGCTGTTCGTGCCGTGGTTGCCTCCCTTCATTGATCAACTGGCTGGTAGGCAGGGGCTTGAATGGATACCGCCGATCACAGGACAGGCAGTGTTTAGTCTCTTTTGGCAGTTCGTTATGTTGAATGGGCCGTGGGTGCAGTTGTCTTACGTGGGGGCGTTGCCTTTACTCGTGCTCATTGCACTCGCGGTCATACTGCTTTGGAAAGATGATAGCCAGCGTCGATTCAGCGGTTTAGTGGTTGGCTATTTTTTTATTCCGATTGTAGTTCTTGCCCTGGTGGCATTATTTGTTCCGGTATTTGTTCCTCGATATCTGGTATTTGCTGCGGTCGGCTTGCCATTCATCGTTGCCGTTGCTTTGGATATGTTGGTGTCACGATCAAGCATACTGATCTTGGCCATGGCCATTATTGGAGCAGTAGAGATACAGGGGTTGCAGGTTATCTATCGACAAACGGAGGGTTTGAGCGGAATTGGTTTTCGTAGGGATTTTGGCTTTGATGCGCTGGCAAGCATGATTAAGCAAGCGGTTCGGCCAGATGATCAAATTGTGCTTGAGTCAATAAGATCGTACGTGGAATTCAGTTACTACAATAAAACCGGTATACGGCCGAAGTTATACCTCCGCTTGTCGTCTGATACCGCTCAGGAAAACTCCTATCGAAACGGCTACGCCTTGATTGACGAAGATTTCCAGGGGAGGTATCTGAATAACCTGGATTCATTGAGGTGCTACGGGCGCAGGATCTGGTGGGTAGCTCCCGAATCTGACACCAAGCCTTTATCAGAAAAAGAATGGGAGCAAACCCTTACCCTTGTGGATGGGGCGATGGTTGCTTCTTTGTTTACCCTCAAAACACCCGCAGCCCCAGATGAGGTTGGCAACCCAATGGTCGTTACGCAGCCTCAACATCCCCCGGCTCAAAACTGTCCGCCCGCGCCATCTGCCACATCCGCGAATAAAACTCCCCAGTGACCTCACCGGTCAGCAATTCCCCCGGTTTCAAGAACACGTGCAACTGCGAAAACAACTTGATCTCGGTGGCCGACATGCGCCGCACCAGATGCTTGGGTTGCAGTTGCGAAGGGTGGTCCAGGCCGGCGGCGGCGAGCATTTCGGCCAGGGCCTTGAGGGTGTTGCGGTGGAAGTTGTAGACCCGCTGGGCTTTGTCCGGGACCACCAGGGCGCGCTGGCGCAGGGTGTCCTGGGTGGCGACGCCGGTGGGGCATTTGTTGGTGTGGCAGCTTTGCGACTGGATGCAGCCGATGGCGAACATGAAGCCCCGGGCGGCGTTGGCCCAGTCGGCGCCGATGGCCAGGACGCTGGCGATGTCGAAGGCGCTGACAATCTTGCCGCTGGCGCCGAGCTTGATTTTGTCGCGCAGGTTCAGGCCCACCAGGGTGTTGTGCACGAACAGCAGGCCTTCGCGCAGCGGCACGCCGATGTGGTCGGTGAACTCCACGGGCGCCGCGCCCGTGCCGCCTTCCTTGCCGTCCACCACGATGAAGTCGGGCAGGATGCCGGTTTCCAGCATGGCCTTGGCGATGCCCATGAACTCCCACGGATGGCCCAGGCAGAACTTGAAGCCCACCGGTTTGCCACCGGACAGTTCGCGCAGTTGCCGGACGAACTGCATCAGTTCCAAAGGCGTGGAGAACGCGCTGTGGCGTGACGGCGAAACACAATCCTCGCCCATGGAAATGCCGCGGGTCTCGGCGATTTCCCGGGTGACTTTATGCTTGGGCAGGATGCCGCCGTGGCCGGGCTTGGCGCCCTGGCTCATCTTGATCTCGATCATGCGCACTTGCGGGTTCTGCGCCTGGGCGGCGAAACGCTCGGGGTCGAAGTGGCCGTCGGGGGTGCGACAGCCGAAATAGCCGCTGCCCAGCTCCCAGGTCAGGTCGCCGCCGTGTTCGCGGTGGTAGGGGCTGATGCTGCCTTCGCCGGTGTCGTGGGCGAAGTTGCCGAGCTTGGCGCCCTGGTTCAGCGCCCGGATGGCGTTGGCGCTCAGGGAGCCGAAGCTCATGGCCGAGATGTTGAACACCGAGGCCGAATACGGCTGGCTGCACTGTGGACCGCCGACGGTGACGCGAAAACCGCTGGGGTCGCTGAGCGGGGCCGGGCGCATGGAGTGGCCGATGAATTCGAAGCCGGTCTGGTAAACGTCGATCAGGGTGCCGAACGGCTTATCGGCGCTTTCGTTCTTGGCCCGGGAGTAGACCAGCGAGCGCTGGGCCCGGGAGAAGGGCAGGGCGTCGCTGTCGGATTCGAGCAGGTACTGGCGGATCTCCGGGCGGATGCCTTCGACCAGGTAGCGGATGTTGCCCAGGATCGGATAGTTGCGCCGCACGGCGTGGCGGTTTTGCAGCAGGTCGAACAAGCCCAGCAAGCTCAACAGCCCGGTTACCAGCGTGATCGGCCAGAGCCAGTCGTGTTGCAGGAACGGCAGGCTGGCGAGCGTGAAGATCACGCAGCCGGCAAAAAAAGCGTAACGGCTCAGCAGCGACAGGCTCATACGGTTTCCTTGGGAGAGGCGGTTGGCGAGACATTAGCTTGGAATGCAGCTTGTGGCGAGGGAGCAAGCCTCCACAATGGGGGGCGGTCAGTGAGCGCCAGAACACCTGTGGGAGCAAAGCTTGCTCGCGATGGCGGTTGCACATTCAACATCCACATTGACTGTTGCACCGCCATCGCGAGCAAGCTTTGCTCCCACAGGGTCACACAATGTCATACAGTTTTTGCAGTTGCCTCGCTCAACTCGCCTGCTTCATCTGCCGCACCGGCAGCTCCACGCGGAAGGTGGTGCCGACGCCAACTTCGCTGCGTACGGTGATTTCGCCGTTGTGTTTCTTCACGATGCCGTAGGACAGCGACAGCCCGAGCCCCGTGCCCTGGCCGATGGGTTTGGTGGTGAAGAACGGGTCGAAGATTTTCTGCAGGGTCTCGGGGGGGATGCCCGAGCCGTTGTCGGCGACTTCGATCCACACGGTTTCGTCACCGACACCGTTGCGCAGGGTGATGGTGCCGCGTTCGGGGCCGATGGCCTGGGCGGCGTTGACGATCAGGTTCATGATTACCTGGTTGATCTGGGACGGCAGGCATTCCACTTCCGGCAACGGCGTGTATTGCTTGACCACGTCGGCCTTGTACTTGATTTCATTGGCGACGATGTTCAGTGTCGAATCCATGCCCTGTTGCAGATTGGCCATCTGCCATTCCTGATTGGAGTCGACGCGGGAGAAGTCCTTGAGGTCCTTGACGATCTGTCCGACCCGGGCGATGCCGTCCTTGGATTCCTTGATCAGCAGTGGAATGTCCTCGATAAGGAAATCCAGTTCCACCTGCTCGCGCAGTTTTCTCAAGCGCACCACCAGCTCGGGCGAGGCGATGGCTTCTTCGGCCCTGTCATAGGCCTGGAGCATTTCCTGGAGTTTGCCGAAATAACCGTCCAGGGCGCCCAGGTTGGAAGAGATGAAGCCGATCGGATTGTTGATCTCATGGGCCACCCCGGCCGCCAGTTGGCCTAGCGAGGCGAGTTTTTCCGATTGCACCAGCTGGGTTTCGAGCATCTTGCGTTCGTCGATCTCCATCTGCAGCAGTTCGCTGGCTTGCTTGAACGCCTGGGTCCGTTGTTCCACCAAGTCTTCAAGCTTGTTCATCTTCAATTGCGCGCGGGAGGTCATTTCCCATTTGGTGGTCAGGGTGTTGGCCATCTGCTGGACTTCGATGTTGTCGAAGGGCTTTTTCAGGATCAGCAGCCGGTCGTGGCCGTTCAGGCGGTCGAGCAGTTCGTCCCAGGAATAATCCGAGTACGCCGTACAGACCACCACTTGCAGCTGGGGGTCGCGCTTCCACAGTTCTTCGATGGTCTTGGCGCCATCCCACCCTTCGGGCATGCGCATGTCGACGAAGGCCAGGGCATAGGGACGGTCCTTGGCCGTGGCGTCCAGCAATTTGCCCAGGCCTTCCTGGCCGCCGTAGGCCGAGTCGAGCTCGAAGACGGTGGTGACAGGTTTCGGCGCTTCGCCGAACAGCGCGTTTTCCATGTCCAGCAGGTCGGCGTTGCCCTCGTCTTCCGGCGTGAGGATCTTGCGAAAATCGTCATGAATGGCGGGTGTATCGTCGATCAACAGGACGCGGCGGTTACTCATGCTATTCATTGTTCACCCTCTGCAAGTTTCAGGGGCAGTTGCAGTTCGAACGTCGCCCCCTTGCCTGGCCCCTCGCTGTGGGCGGTGAGGTGGCCGTTCATCTCGATGGCCGCCAGTGCGCAGCTGTGCAGGCCAAACCCGTGGCCTTCCTTGCGGGTGGTAAAACCGTGGGCGAAGATGCGCGTCATGTTTTCCTGCGGGATGCCTTCGCCTTCGTCCTTGACGCTGATTTGCAGGGTCTCGCCATTTAGGACTGCGGCCTTGAGGGTCATGTTCCGCGCATGATTGGAAACTCCCGCCATGGCGTACTTGGCGTTGCTGATCAGGTTGATCAGGATCAGCAGCAAGCGGTGCTTGTCCCCCATGATCCGCGGCACTTCGCCGTATTCCTTTATCACCGTGACATGGTGGCGGGTCAGCGCGCCGGAGTTCATGCGCAGGGCATCTTCGAGCAGCTCGCTGATCACCAGCGGTTCCAGCAGGCTGTTGGCGCCGGCGTAGGATTGCTGGGTGGAGACGATGTCCTTGATGTGGTCCACGCTCTTGCTCAGTTGCCCCAGCTCGTCGATCAGGCCTTGCTGCTCGGTGCCGATGGCCTCCACCAGTTGGTTGAGGTAACCCGGCAGCAGCTTGCCTTTGGGGTCTTCGCTGAGGAAATGCCCCAGGTCATCGGGGTGTTCATTGATCAGCTGCATGGCCTTGCCCAGGCCCAGGGCCTTGCTGCTGCGCAGCTTGCGACTGACCAGGTCGGCGGAGATGTTCACGCTGTTGAGCACGTTGCCGACGTTGTGCAGCACGTTGGTGGCGATTTCCGCCATGCCGGCCTGGCGGGCCGTGTCCATCAGCTCGCTCTGGGTGTCCTTGAGCTGTCGGGTGCGCTCTTCGACCCGTTGCTCCAGTTCATCGTTGGCGGTCTTCAGGGCGTTGTTGACGCTTTTAGTTTCGGCGAAGCTGCGCATCAGCCGGATCGCCAGCCAGATCAGGATCAGCACCAGGAACGTGGCGAACACCAGCAGCAGCACATGGTTGCGTTGGTATTGGGCGGCGGCTTTTTCCTGGTCCTGCTCGAGCAGCTTGGAGATGGTGTCGAGGCGGTCGGACAAGGACACGGTCTCGACGCCCACCAGCAACTCATTGACCCGTGGCTGCTCGCGCAGCACCAGTGCGATGTGTTTGCTCAGGATCTCCACGGAACTACGTAGCCCCTGGGGCAGGCGTTCCTTGTTGACCTCGAGCCGGTTCAACCCCAGGAGCACTTCCGCGGCGATCTCCGGTGTGGTGAGCTGAGCGTATTCCATGCTGCTTAGCAGCAGGTCATAGGTGTCGACGGCAACGTTTTGCAGCGCCAGTTTGTCCGCGTCGGAGAGTTGGGCGAATTGGCCCTGGATGTCGTCCTCGGCGGTGGGCAGGAACGCCAGGGAGTTGCGCAGTATCGAGTTGTGGGACTTGAACTGTTCCACCAGGCGGGTTTTTTCCTTGACCGCCTTGAGGTATTCCTCGCGCTGGCTATCCCAGAGGGTGGGGGCGTGGCGACCAGGCTGCGACTCGATGGCGTCCAGGCGCTGCCACAGGCGCGTCATCTCGTGCAGGGGCGAGACCAGGGGGTCGTAATTGTGGCTCAGGGCGACGCGCGCCTTGAGGACTTCGTTGTCCCAGATGGCGTCCTGCTGCTTGAGCTGGCGCACCAGGTCTCGCGATTCGATGTACGAGGCGGCTTGCTGCGCGCTCGAATTGATGTACATGAACAGCAGCACCGAAGCGAGCAATATGCCGATGAACAATAGGCCGAGGCGGCGCAGGAGGGTCATAGCGGCTTGCCCTCCGATTCACCGGTCAGGGTCTTGAGGAATTCGACGATCAGTTCCGTGTCCTTGCCGGCAGGTTCGCGTCCCAGCTGGTACCTGAACATCACTTCCACCGCCTTCTCCAGGGTGGGTGCGGAACCGGCATGAAAATACGGCGCGGTGAGGGCGACGTTGCGCAGGCTTGGAACCTTGAACACCTGGCGGTCCGCTTCGTCGCCGGTGACGTTGAAGCGCCCTTCGTCGGCTGGGGTCACGTTGCCCCGGTCGCGGATGTAGTCGCCCATCACGCCGAACTTCTGGAACATGTTGCCGCCGATGTTCACGCCCTGGTGGCAAGCGATGCAGCCGTATTCCTTGAAGCGCTGGTAACCGAATTTTTCCCTGGGTGTGAGGATGTCGGTATTGCCCAGCAGGTATTGGTCGAAGCGCGAGTTGGGGGTTTGCAGGGTACGTTCGTAATCGGCCAGCGCGCCCTGGATATTGGGCTGGGTCACGCCATCGGGGTACGCCTCCTTGAAATCCTTGGCGTAACCGGGGTCGTCGGCGATGCGCTTGACCACCGCCTCCCAGGTGTTGCCCATTTCCGTGGGGCTGATCACCACCGCGTGGACTTGTTCTTCCAGGGTGTCGACGCGACCGTCCCAGAACTGATGGAAGTTCAGGCTGGCGTTGAACACCGTGGGGGTGTTGACCGCCAGCGGCTTGCCGTCGAAGCCCAGGGAAAACTGCTTGTCGTCCGCGCCGCCCTTGTCCAGTCGATGGCAGCTGGCGCAGGACAGGGTGTTGTTGACCGACAGTCGTGGGTCATTGAACAGCCGCAACCCCAGCTGGACACGCTTGGGGTCCAGGGCTGGAATCGGTGGCAAGGGTTTGAGCGGTTCGTCCAGTGGCGCGGCGTGAGCGGCCAGGCTCGTTCCCAGAAGCAGGCCGAGCGCCAGAATCAGTCCATGTGATGCCATGGGGTGTGTTCCTTGAAAACGTTTGGTTGATGACGCTCAGGTGCTCACGCAAACGGGTACTGGCGCTGCTCCCACTCGGTCATCCATTGGACGAAAGCCTGTGCCTCCACCGCCTTGCTGAAGTAGTAGCCCTGGGCCTCTTCGCACTGGTGCAGCTTGAGGAACTCCAGTTGCTCGGGGGTTTCCACGCCTTCGGCGATGATGTGCAGGTTCAGGCTCTTGCCCAGGCTGATGATGGTGCTCACCAGTTTGGCGTCGTTGCTGTCGATGCTCAGGTCACCGACGAACGACTGGTCGATCTTCAACACATCCACTGGAAATTTCTGCAGGTAGCTCAGGCTCGAATAGCCGGTGCCGAAGTCATCGATGGCCAGCCGTATCCCCAATTGCTTGATGGCCTTGAGGATGGCGACGGTGGTGTCGATGTTTTGCATGAGCACGCTTTCGGTGATCTCCAATTCCAATAATGTCGGGTCGAAGCCGATTTCCTTGAGCGTGCGGGCGATGCCTTCGACGAACCCGCGCTGGCGAAAATCGATGGCCGAGACGTTCACCGACAGGCACAGCGGGCGCATCCCCTGGGCTTGCCAGCGGCAGGCCTGCTGGCAGGCTTCCTGGAGCACCCACTGGCTCAGGGGCACGATCAGCCCGCTGTCTTCGGCCACGGGAATGAAGTCGGAGGGGTAGACCAGGCCGTAATCCGGCCGGTTCCAGCGCACCAGGGCCTCGACGCCGACCACCCGGCCGCTCGTCAGGTCCAGCTTGGGCTGGTAGTGCAGCACGAACTCCTTGCGTTGCAGGGCGAGCCGCAGGCCGGATTCGATGGTCTGCTGCTGGCGGGCCCGACGGTTCATGTCCTCGGTGAAAAAACGGTAGTCGTTGGGTCCGGTGTCCTTGACGTTGCGCATCGCCGTCTCGGCTTTCTTGATCAGCGCCACGGCATCGAAGCCGTCGGTGGGGTACACGCTGACACCCAGGCTCGCGGTGACGGTCAGGTCGTGGCCGTCGATGGGTTGCGGCGTACTGATGGCCGCCAGCAGTTTTTCCGCCACGCCCTTGGTCTGTTGCGGGTCGCTGACATCCCCCAGTACCACCACGAACTCATCGGAACCGTAGCGAAACACCGAGTCGGTTTCACGCACCACGGTGGCCAGGGTCCGCGCCACGCGCTTGAGCATTTCGTCGCCCACCGGGTGGCCGAGCGCGTTATTGATGCGCTTGAAGCGGTCCAGGCCGAGGAACATCACCGCCAGTTGCCGGTCATGCCGACGGCATTGGGCCATGGCCTGGGTCAGGCGGTCTCCGAGCAACATGCTGTTGGGCAACTCGGTGAGCACGTCGTATTGCAGCAGGTGGGAGACCTTGAGCAGTTCCTGGACGCGTTCTTCGATGGTGCGCTCCAGGCTGCGCATTTTGCGCGCCGCATCCTGGGCCAGTTGCCATTTCCAGGTCATGGCACTGGCCATCTGGCGGATTTCCAGGGTGTCGAACGGTTTCTTGAGGATCAGCAACTGATCGTCGAACTCGATCCGCTCGGACATGGTTTCCCAGGAGTAGTCGGAAAACGCCGTGCACAACGCGATTTGCAGCCGCGGGTCGGCCTTCCACATCTGCTCGATGGTTTGCAGGCCGTCCCAGCCCGGCGGCATGCGCATGTCGGCGAACACCAGCGCGTAGGGCTGGCCTTCGGCCTGGGCGCGCTTGACCAGTTCCAGCGCCTCTTCACCCTGGTAGGCCGAGTCGATCTGGAATTGCAGCCGGTTGACCTGCGGGGTACCGAACAGCAGGCTTTCGGTGTCGTCCAGCGAGTCATCGCTGCCCGCGCTGGGGCTGAGGATCTTGCGAAAGTCCTGGTGGATCGCCGGCGTGTCGTCCACCACCAGGATGCGCCGGTTGGCCGGTACCGACATGGGGTTCATGGGTTGCTCTCCGATAGCTGGCCTGTGGGCCTGGTCCAGTGGTTGGCCACGGGAACGATGGTGCCGGCCTTGAGCAGTTCGGCGGCCTGGCTGCTGTCGACCACGGTACTGAAGTAATGCCCCTGGGCCTGCATCGAGCCGCCGCTGGACATCAGCGTGGTGCGTTGCTCCTGGGTCTCGACACCCTCGGCAATGATGCCGATGCCCACATCCCGGGCGAAGTTGATGATGGCCCGCAACGTCGTGGCGTTCTCCGGATCGTCGTTGGCGCTGTCGAGGAACCGTTGCGCCAGCTTGAGGTGGTTGACCCGGTAGGTCTTGAGGTAATCGAACGAGGAGTACTCGGTGCCAAAATCGTCGATGGCGATCTGTACCCCCAGCTCACAGAGGCGCGGCAGCACGTCGTTGTGGGTCCACTTGGTCTGTGCCAGGGTGGCTTCGGTCACGTCGAAGCGCAGGTCCCAGGGCGCCAGTTCCCAGCGGGCGGTGGTGCGCAGCACGTCGTAGATCAGTTCGGGACCGGTCTTGAGCTGGGTCAGGGACAGGTCGATGGCAATCACCGGTGGCGCCATGCCCTGGTCGCGCCATTGGCGCATCTGCTGGCAGGCCTGGTCCAGCACCCAATGGCCGAGGCCGATGATGATGCCGGTCTTTTCTGCTGTCGGCATGAAGACCGACGGTTCCAGCCAGCCACGCTGTGGGTGTTTCCAACGTACCTGCACGCCCATGCCGAGGATCTTGCCGGTGCCCAGGTCGACTTCCGGCAGGTAATGCAATTGCAGCTCGTTGTTCTCGATGGCCTGGCGCAGGTCGTTGGCCAGGGTGACCCGGTCGGTGACCTCCTGGTTGATCTCCTCGTTATGGAAATGGTACTGGTTGCGGCCTTTTTCCTTGGAGCGGTACAGGGCCATGTCCGATTGCGCCATCAGGCTGTCGGCGCTCAGGCTCTGCGGGGTGTACAAGGCGATGCCGATGCTGACCGAGATGCGTACGTCGTTGCCGTCCAGGGAGTAGGGCGCCACCAGGACGTCGCGGATCTTGGCCGCCAGCGCGGCGCATTGGGTCGCTTCGTGGACGTCCAGTTGCAGGAGGGCGAACTCGTCGCCGCCCAGGCGCGCCACCACGTCGTTTTCCCGGGTGCAGGCCTTGATGCGGGTGGCGACTTCCTGCAACAGCAGGTCGCCGATGGGATGGCCCAGGGTGTCGTTGATCCGCTTGAAGTGGTCCAGGTCCAGGTAGAACATCGCGAACGGCGCCGCCCCTCGGCGAGCGGCGGCGAAGGCCTGGTGCAGGCGCTCGATCACCGTGGCCCGGTTGGCCAGCCCGGTCAGGGCGTCGGTGCGGGCCAGCAAGGCGATTTTCTCCTCGGCCAGCTTGCGCTCGGTGATGTCCAGGATGATGCCTTCCACCTCCAGCAGCAGGCCCTGTTCGTTGCGCACCGGAATGTAGCGGTTTTCCACCCAGCGGAACGTGTCGTCGCCGGTGCGCATGCGGAACTCGATGGAAGCCCCCGCGGTGTCGCGGTCCAGCACCCGGATCATGGCCTCCTGGACCTTGTCCTGGTCGTCGGGGTGGATCAGGGTTTGCGCCCAGTCCGGCGAACTGGTCAGTTGCGCCGCGACATGGCCGAACTTGGTGATGTTGTGGGAGATGTACATCAAGGCGAACGGCGGCTCGCCCCGCAGGCGATAGAGAATGGTCGGGCTGTTCTGCACGATGATGTTGGCGTCGGCCAGCTCGCGGGTGCGTTCCTCCACGGCCCGTTCGAGCATGTCCATCTTCAGCGCCGCGTCCTCGGTCATCTGCCATTTGACGGTCAAGGCGCTGGCCATCTGGCGAATCTCGATGGCATCGAAGGGTTTTTTCAGGATGAGCAGGCGATCGCCCAGCTCCAGGCGCTCGGAAATGTCTTCCCAGGAATAGTCCGAATACGCCGTGCACAGGGCCACTTGCAGCTTGGGATCGACGCGCCAGAGCCGCTCGATGGTTTCAAGGCCATCCCAGCCCGGCGGCATGCGCATGTCGATGAACGCCATGGCGTAGGGCTGCCCCTGGGCCAGTGCCGTCTCGACCTTGTTCAGCGCCTCCATGCCCTGGAAGGCCGAATCGAGCGCGAAGCTCTGGATGGACACCGCTACCGGCGCGCCGAACAGGGCCTCTTCGGCGCTGCTCAGGTTGTCTTCGGCGGTCACCTGCGGGCTGAGGATCTTGTGAAAATCGTCATGAATCGTCTGGGTGTCGTCGACGATCAGGATCCGCCGATTGGTTTTTTCCATCGGCAGGCTCATGGCCGTGCACCGTCGAGATGCTGACTATAGAACCCTGGAAACATCTGATATCCCTTTCGCTGGCATGAGTATTCTGGCCTGTACTTGGCCCTTCATGGGGTACAGCATAGTCGTCTCAACGGGATGCGCCTGGCGGATGATGGCAAATCGTATCTAAATTTCTGCAATCTACTAGCCTGTCATTTGGGGGTAGGGTAGAACAGTTGTCGTGAATAGGAGGGGGTTGCAATGGAAGATCAATCGCCGGACGTTCCGGTCAAGAAACCGACGGTGCTGTTGGTCGATGATGAAGAGCCGATTCTCAATAGCCTGCGTCGATTATTGCGCAGCCAGCCGTATGAGATCCTCGTCGCCGACAGTGGCGCCAAGGCCCTGGAAATCCTCAAGGAGCGGCCGGTCGACCTGGTGATGACCGATGCGCGCATGCCCAACATGGATGGCGCCACCTTGTTGGCGCAGATCCGCAAGCTCTACCCCTCGACCCTGCGCATCCTGCTCACCGGCTACGCCGACGTGGACATGATGACCAAGGCCATCAACGAAGGGGGGCTCTATCGTTACCTCAGCAAGCCGTGGAACGACGACGAGCTGGTGCAGGCGTTGCGCCAGGCCCTGGCCCACCAGCATTCGGAAAGCGAGCGCCAGCGCCTCGAAGCGTTGAACCGCGAGCAGAATCAGCAACTCAAGACCCTCAACACGACCCTGGAAAAACGCGTGGCGTCGCGCACCTCCGAGTTGCAGCAGACCGCCGACATGCTCGACCTGGCGTATGAAGAGCTCAAGCGCAGCTATGTCACCGGCACCGAGGTGTTCTCGCTGATCGCCAACCTGCGCCTGCCCAAGGCCAAGCAGACCAACCGGCAGATCATCGAATTGATCAGGGTCTACAGCCGCCTGCATTTTTTGGATGAGTCCACCGACCGCGACCTGACCATGGCCGCCGCGCTGTACAACATCGGCAAGCTGAGCTGGACAGACAACATGATGGTCACGCCGGCCGACATGCTCCACCACAACGAACTCGAGTTGTACCGGGCCTATCCGAAGCAGAGCGAATCGCTGCTGATGACCCTGGACCCGATGAAGGACGCGGCGCGCATCATTCTTCATCACCAGGAACGTTGGGACGGCAGCGGTTTCCCCGATCACCTCAAGGGCGAGGCGATTCCGTTCGGTTCGCGACTGTTGAAGCTGGCGGTGGACTTCATCGAGTTGCAGCGCGGGTTGATCCTGGAGCGGCAGATGAACAGCGATGAAGCGCTGGTCTACATCCGCAAGTACGCGGGCAAGCTCTACGACCCGGACATGATCGAGGACTTCATCAAGGCCTGTGGCGAGTACCTGGACGACGTGACGCTGTCCGACCCGACGGTCAAGGTCATGACCACCCGCGAACTGGCGGCCGGCATGGTCCTGGCGCGCAACCTCAACGCCGACAACGGCATGCTGCTGCTCAACGCCGGCAAGGTCATGAGCGCGCCCCTGATCGACAAGCTCATCGCCTTCGAAGCGATGGAAGGGGCGCGGTACAGCGTGTTCGTCAAGATTCCCGAAGAGGAGGATCCTTCGGTGCCCAAGCCGATGCTGGGGTGACCTGGATCTTCTGTGGGAGCGAGCTTTTGTGGGAGCCGAGCTTGCTCGCGATGAACGATGACGCGGTCCTGCAGTTGGACCGTGTCACCCCATCGCGAGCAAGTTCGCTCCTACAGGAGGATGCGTCGACCCTGGGATCAGGGCAGGCTTTGCTCACTTCGCCCCGCGCTGTAATCTCCCCGGCATTTCCCCCGCCGAGGCCTTGATCCCATGACCACTTCCCTCATTCGCATCGCCGCCGCCCTGCTGATCGGCGCGGACGGCCGGACGCTGTTGGTGCGCAAGCGCGGCACCCGGGCCTTCATGCAGCCGGGTGGCAAGATCGAGGCCCATGAACAACCGGTGCAGGCGTTGGCCCGTGAACTGGAAGAAGAGTTGGGGCTGCGCATCGACCCGACGCAGGCCCGCTACCTGGGGCTGTTCAGCGCTCCGGCGGCCAACGAGCCGGGGTTTACCGTGCAGGCCGAGGTGTTCTTGCTGGACATCGACGCGGCGGTTTCACCCGCTGCCGAAATTGAAGAAGTTCGCTGGATCGACCCGGCCACCGACGGCGATCTGTTCCTGGCACCGTTGACAGGCGAGGTGATCCTGCCGTTTTATCGGGCCAGACATTTGACCACCTGCTGACTCAAGGATTGATGCTCATGATTCCATTGCCGGACCTGTTGATTTTCGCCGCCGCCGCGCTGCTGATGGTGCTGACGCCCGGGCCGAACATGATCTACCTGATTTCCCGTTCGATCTGCCAGGGCCGCAAGGCCGGGGTCACCTCTCTGGTGGGCGTGGTGGCGGGCTTCTTCGTGCACGTGTTTGCCGCCGCCGCAGGGTTGACCGCAGTGTTCCTGGCGGTGCCCATGGCGTATGAGGCGTTGAAATGGGCCGGTGCGCTGTATTTGCTGTGGATGGCCTGGCAGGCGGTGAAGCCGGGGGCGCGCTCGCCCTTCGAGGCCCAGCAATTGCCGGAAGACTCGACGCGCAAGTTAATCACCATGGGGTTTCTGACCAGCGCGCTGAACCCGAAGATCGCGGTGTTCTATCTCTCGGTATTCCCGCAGTTCATCAGCCCGGAACACGGTTCGCTGTTCACCCAGAGCATCCTCCTGGGGCTGACCCAGATCAGCGTCAGTTTCAGCGTCAACCTGTTGATAGCCCTGTTCGCCGCCGGCATTGCCTCCTGGTTCGTGCACAACCCCACCTGGCTGGCGGCGCAGCGTTATTTCATGGGCTTTGTCCTCGGCGGATTGGCGTTGCGACTGATGCTTGAGCAACGGCGCACGGCGTGAACATTCGACGGTTGCGGGCCGGCGATGCCCCGGCGTATCGCGAGCTGATGCTCCAGGCGTACGCGCGGCATCCGCAGGCCTTCACCTCCAGCGTCAGCGAGCGGGCGGCGTTGCCGATCAACTGGTGGGAGTCACGCCTGGGCAGCCGGCTCGACGTACTGCTGGGCGCGTTTGTCGATCAAGCGCTGGTCGGCATCGTCGGCCTGGCCCTGGAACCCCGGGAAAAGGCCCGGCACAAGGCCTTGCTGTTCGGCATGTACGTCGATGAAACCCACCACCGCCAAGGGCTCGGCTATCAACTGCTGCAAGCCGCCCTCGACGAAGCCCGCCGCTATCCGTTCCTGCGCCTGGTGCAACTGACCGTCACCGCCGGCAACGACCCGGCGATCACGCTTTACCAGCGCTGCGGTTTCGCCCTTTATGGCCTTGAGCCGCAGGCGATATGCGTGGACGGCGAATACCTCGACAAGATCCTCATGTGGCTGGAGCTTTGACTCACCGCTATCCCAGGTTTTTTGTGGGAGCGAGCCTGCTTGCGATTGGGGTTTCACCGCACGGCACTGACCCCATCAAGTGTGGAAAACGACGTGTCCTTGGCCGTCAGCAAGAAGTCGCGCATGTACGGCGCGTCGAGCATGTCGGTGCGCACCGCCGCATACAGTGTGGCGAACAAGCCTTTCTCCCCCAGCCGCTTGGCCTTCACGTAGCCGCGTGAGCTGTACTCATGCAGCGCCCAGTGCGGCATGCCGCACACGCCACGGCCGCTGGCCACCAGTTGCATCATCATCACCGTCAGTTCGGAGGTGCGCACCTGGGCCGGTTCGATGTCGGCCGGTTCCAGGAAGCGGGTGAAGATGTCCAGCCGATCCCGTTCCACCGGGTAGGTGATCAGGGTTTCGCTGATCAAGTCCTCGGGCACGATGTACGGCTTGCTCGCCAGTCGATGCTGGTTCGCCACGGCCAACATCGCTTCGTAGGTGAACAACGGTACATAAGTGATGCCCGCCAGCTCCAACGGGTCGGAGGTCACCACCAGGTCCAGGTCGCCACGGGCCAGGGCCGGCAGTGGGGCGAAGGCGAAGCCCGAGGCCAGGTCCAGCTCGACTTCCGGCCAGGCATCGCGGAACTGGTCGATGGTGGGCATCAGCCATTGGAAGCAGCTGTGGCATTCGATGGCCATGTGCAGGCGCCCCGCCGTGCCGCCGGCCAGGCGGGCGATGTCCCGCTCGGCGCTGCGCAACAACGGCAGGGTGGTGTCGGCCAGTTGCAACAAGCGCAGGCCGGCGCTGGTGAACCGCACCGGTTTGGTCTTGCGCACGAACAGTTGCATGCCCAAGCGTTCTTCCAGCTCCTTGAACTGGTGAGAAAGGGCGGACTGGGTCAGGTGCAGGCGTTCGGCGGCTTCCACCAGGCTATCGGCTTCGCGCAGGGCGTGCAGGGTCTTGAGGTGTCGGAGTTCGAGCAAGGGGGTCTCCATGAGTGAAACTTGTGATCAACACGAAAATGTTGAGTTTGTCTCATGCGGGGCCGACTGTCGACAATAGCGACATCTTAGAGAGGAGGATGCATACCATGGCCCTGGCCCACACCTTAGGTTTTCCCCGCATCGGCGCAGACCGCGAACTGAAAAAAGCCCTCGAAGCCTATTGGAAGGGCGACCTGGCCCTGTCCGAGCTGCAAGCCGTCGGGCGCGAGCTGCGGGCCCGGCACTGGCAATTGCAGGAAGACGCCGGCATCGACCTGCTGCCCGTGGGCGATTTCGCCTGGTACGACCAGGTGCTCAGCCACACCTTGACCCTGGGCGCCGTTCCGCCACGCTTCCACGGTACGTTGGATGCACAGGGCCTGCCGACCCTGGACACGCTGTTCGCCATGGCCCGCGGTGCCACGGCGCCTTGCTGCGGTGCCGACCACGGCCAGACCCAGCATGCCCAGGAGCTGACCAAGTGGTTCGACACCAACTACCACTACCTGGTCCCGGAGTTCAGCGCTGACCAGACGTTCGCCCTGAGCTGGCAACAGCTGTTCGATGAAGTGGCCGAGGCCCAGGCCCTGGGCCATTCGGTCAAGCCGGTGATCATCGGTCCGCTGACCTATCTGTGGCTGGGCAAGGCCAAAGGTGGGGACTTCGACAAGCTCGACCTGCTTGAACGCCTGCTGCCGGTCTACGGTGAAATCCTCAACCGCCTCAAGGCCCAAGGCGTGGAGTGGGTGCAGATCGACGAGCCGATCCTCACCCTGGACCTGCCACAGGCCTGGAAAAACGCCTTCGAACGGGCTTACCACATCCTTCAATATTCGCCGCTGAAGAAACTTGTGGCGACCTACTTCAGTGGCCTGGAAGACAATCTCGGCCTGGCGGTCGGCCTGCCCGTGGATGGCTTGCACATCGACGCGGTGCGTGCGCCGGACCAACTGGGCCAGGTACTCGACCGCCTGCCCACCTACAAGATCCTCTCGGTGGGCCTGGTCAATGGCCGCAACGTCTGGCGCTGTGAGCTGGAACAGGCTCTGGCGCAGTTGCAACCGGCGCAGGAGCGCTTTGGCGATAACCTCTGGGTCAGCACCTCATGCTCGCTGCTGCACAGCCCGGTGGACCTGGAGCGCGAAGACCGGCTCGACCCCGAACTCAAGAGCTGGCTGGCCTTTGCGGTGCAGAAGTGCGGTGAAGTCGCGGTGTTGCGCGATGCGCTCAACGATCCACAGGCGCCGAGCGTACAGCGCGCCCTGGCCGACAGCCGTGAGATCCAGGCCAGTCGCGCCCGTTCGGCACGCATTCATAAACCGGCAGTCCAGGCCCGCCTGGCGGCGATCGGGCCGCAGGACAGCCAGCGGCACTCACCGTTTGCCAAGCGCATCGAATTGCAGCGCGCGGGGCTGAACCTGCCGGCTTTTCCAACGACGAGCATCGGCTCCTTCCCGCAGACATCGGCGATTCGCCTGGCACGCCAGGCCTACAAGCAAGGCAAGCTGTCGGCCAATGACTATCAGGACGCCATGCACACCGAGATCCGTCATGCCGTGCAGATCCAGGAGCGCCTGGGCCTCGATGTGCTGGTGCACGGTGAGGCGGAACGCAACGACATGGTGGAATACTTCGCCGAGCAACTGGACGGTTACGCCTTCACCCGCTTCGGCTGGGTGCAGAGCTACGGCTCGCGTTGTGTAAAACCGGCGATCATCTACGGCGACATCAGCCGACCGAAAGCCATGACGGTCGAGTGGATCCGCTATGCACAGAGCCTGACCGACAAAGTCATGAAAGGCATGCTCACCGGCCCCGTGACGATGCTGATGTGGTCGTTCCCCCGCGAAGACGTGTCGCGTCGGGTGCAGGCGCAGCAACTGGCCCTGGCCCTGCGTGACGAAGTGGTGGACCTGGAAAAGGCCGGGATCAAGATCGTGCAGATCGACGAAGCCGCCTTCCGCGAAGGCTTGCCGCTGCGCCGTAGCCAATGGCAGTCCTACCTGGACTGGGCGGTGGAGGCCTTCCGCCTGTGCGCCTCGGGCGTAGCTGACGAAACCCAGATCCACACCCACATGTGCTACAGCGAATTCAACGACGTGATCAAGGCCATCGCCGCCATGGATGCCGACGTCATCACCATCGAAACGTCGCGCTCGGACATGGAGCTGCTGGAGGCGTTCGAGGCGTTCGATTACCCCAACGACATTGGTCCGGGCGTCTATGACATCCACTCGCCGCGCGTGCCGGACACCGCCGAGATGGTGGCGTTGATGAGCAAGGCGGTGAAGCGGATCGCGCCCGAACGGCTGTGGGTCAACCCCGATTGCGGGTTGAAAACCCGGGGCTGGCAGGAGACGGAAGCGGCGTTGGTGAACATGGTGGCAGCGGCGCGGCAGTTGCGTAGCCAGTTGGCTTGAAGAAGCGGGTGCCGTGAGCCGGCACCTGTGCTGTGGGAGCAAAGCTTGCTCGCGATGCAGGCACCGCGATTACTGACAGATCGCGTTGGCTGCATCGCGAGCAAGCTTTGCTCCCACAGATGAAATTCTTCATCGCAAGAGACCACACGGCAATCTTCATCAAACTGTCACGCATTTGTGGCAGCGCGCTTGAACAAACTTCATCAGACTTGCGCTCTACTGGGGTTCTGCGTTTCGGTGTTTGTTCATGCGTGTATTCATTTTCCTGGCCGCGTTGTTGTTCGGCCTGCCGTCGATGGCGGCGTCTCGTTGTGATGTCAATGTCGCGACCCAACGGGTCGACCTGGACCAGGTAAGCCTGGCGTACCAGAGCGTTGGCCGTGCCTCGGATCCGGCCTTGCTGCTGGTGATGGGGCTGGGCGGGCAGTTGATCCATTGGCCGGACGAGGTGGTGATGGCCCTGTGCGAGCAGGGTTTCCGAGTGATCCGCTACGACAACCGGGACGTGGGCCTGTCGGCCTGGCGCCAGGCTCCCGGCAGCGCCAACCTGACTTTCGAAGCCTTGCGCTACAAGCTCGGCTTGCCCGTGGCTGCGCCTTATACCTTGACCGACATGGCCAACGACGGGCTGGGGCTGATGGACGCCTTGCAGGTGCAGCGCTTTCATGTACTGGGCGCGAGCATGGGCGGCATGATTGCCCAGCACATGGCCGCCATGGCGCCACAGCGGGTCGAAAGCCTGACGCTGATCATGACCAGTTCCGGTGCCGAAGGATTGCCGGCACCGAGTGCTGCGCTGGTGCAGTTGCTGTCGCGGCGCAGCGCGCCGAATCGCGAAGCGGCGCTGGAGCAGCAGGCCGATCTGCTGGCCGCCCTGGGCAGCCCCCTGGTGGTCGACGACCGCCAGGTGTTGCTGCATCAGGCCGCCGTCTCCTATGACCGCGCCTTCAACCCCGAAGGCGTGCAACGGCAGATCATGGCGATCATGGCCGAGCCGAGCCGGGTCGCGCTGCTCAATCAATTGCAGGTGCCAACCCTGGTGGTCCACGGCACCGCCGACCCGCTGTTGCCGGTGATGCACGGCGTGCACCTGGCTGCGCACATCCGTGGTAGCCAGTTGAAGCTGATCCCGGGCCTGGCCCATCGTTTCCAGGAAGCCTTCAAGGCGCCGCTGCTGGGGGCGGTGTTGCCCTACTTGCAGCAGCACCGCGAAGACACCTCCCACTGGGCGCAGATCGAGCCGGTGCAGGTGCCGAACCTGCTCTAGCTTTCGCTGTGGCTCAAACCGACAACCGCAACCGCGCCAGATCCCGCAACGGCGGGGCGCCGAACAGTCGGCTGTACTCACGGCTGAACTGCGAAGGGCTTTCATAACCCACCCGATACCCCGCCGCAGAAGCCTCCAACCCTTCGGCCAGCATCAGCCGCCGGGCTTCCTGCAGGCGCAGTTGCTTCTGGTATTGCAACGGGCTCATGGCGGTCATGGCCTTGAAGCGGTGGTGCAGCGTGGAAACGCTGAGGTTCACTTCTCGGGCCAGGTCATCGATGCGCAGCGGCTGCTCGAAATGGCCATTGAGCCATTTGATCGCCTGGCTGATGCGATGGCTCTGACTGTTGGCAATGGCGATTTCGTACAAACGGTAACCCTGGGGACTGCGCAACAGGCGATAGAGAATCTCCCGGCGTACCAGCGGCGCGAGCATGGCGATGTCTTTCGGGGTGTCGAGCAGCCGCGTCAGGCGCAGCACCGCGTCGAGCATCGGCGTGTCCAGCCGTTCGACGTAGAGGCCGCGCCCGGCGGGGCGGGTGGGCACCCCCAGCGGGCCGGCGTCGGCGATCAGGGCGGTGATTTCCGCCGGGTCGATGTCCAGGCGCAGGGCCAGGATCGGTTGCTCGGGCGAAACATCGGCGATGCAGCCGCTCAGGGGCATCGACACCGAGACCACCAGGTAGTGGAGCGGGTCGTAGTTGAACAACTCGTCCGCCAGGCGCACCTGCTTGCTGCCCTGGGCCATGATGCACAGCGCCGGTTGTGCGAGCACTGGGGCAAAATCATGGGGCTGGCTGTGGCGTGACAAGTTCAGCGAGCCGATGGCCGTGGCATAGCTGCCATCTTCGCAGGTGTTGCGGTCGATGATCGACGCCAGTTCGGCGCGTTGCTGTTCCAGGTAGGTGTCCAGCGGGAGGTGGGCGTGATCGAGTGGGGACATGCCGGAATCCTCGGATGATAAGGCTCAATGGACACAGCTTAAGTTTGTGCAAGGCCTGGCGTTAGTCACATCCTCTTGAAAGCTTGCCTGATCCTGCACGGCTTGCGGGAGCGCCACCCGGCAACGTCTTTGAAACTTGCTTGATACCTTTTGTTTCAACTTTCGGCTTTGCAGCCGATGGCTGGCAGGCGTTGGCGTGTCGACAGGCAGGATTGTGCAATGGGTCGGCAGGAATCGACTAACCCGGGTGGTCGACGGACCCTTAACCTTTGATCCTGTAGCGGCCTGTCCCCGGCTGCACGACGGATAACCTGGGAGGTTGAACATGTCTACACAGATTCCCGTCAGCCACATGGCTTTTGTGAGGGCCCGCGTCGGTTACTCCAGGCAATTGGGTGCACGCCTGAGTACGCTGATCACGCCTTCGCGTCAAACACCCGGCTGCCTGCACTTTGCCTTGCAGCAATCGCAGTGCGACGCCGATTTGTGGCTGCTTTCCGGGCTCTGGACCAACCAGTCGGCGATGGAAGCTTATTTCAACTCTCCGGCCATGGCGATTTTCTCCGAGTTGGTGCAGCACCTGGTGGTCAGCAGCCTGGATTTCCACACTTTCAAGGACGTGTCTGTCGCCCAGGCGACCGAAGGTGGCGTGGCGAAGGTGCACAAACTGGCCGGTTGAAGGTTTAATGGCCGTCATTTTCCACCGCCAGGATGCGCGAACATGGCACGTAAAGCCTTTGAAACCTTTGAAGCTGTTTCTGCAGTCGTTCCCCGGGAGGGCGGCGGCTACTTCGCCGCCATTGCCACCAAGGCCATCGGCGGCTCGGGGGCGCCGCGTTTCAACAAGGTGCTTGAAGAGCAGAACTTCTCGACAGCTACCAAAGCCGATGAAGCGGCAGCGGTGCAACTGACCCATCTCAAGGGGGTCAGCGAGGAGGGTGGGTTGATCTGGTAATCAGCGCAGTTAACGCCGTGGAAGCAAGGCTGTAGGTACTGAAGGTACTCAGTGTGGGAGCAAGGCTTGCCCGCGATGAAGGCGCCTCGGTTTCTCAGGTAGACCGCGTTGCTTGCATCGCGGGCAAGCCTTGCTCCCACAGAAACCGCTCCCACAGAAACCGCTCCCACAGAAATCGCTCCCACAGATGACCTTTTTGTCTAAATGCAGCCCTTATCGAGGGCGATGCATCTTGAACAACGCCTCAGGCCCCAGCTGGAAGTAATCCGCCGGTCCGCCGCCGCGCAGGATCGGTTCGGCCGCGGCGGTGTCGTAGATCCCATCCTTCAACAGCCATTTGGCGATATGCACGGCGACCACTTCGCCGAGGATCAGCCAGCTCGGCACTAATTCCTTGTCCGCCCGCTGCAACTGAATGATCTGGGTGACCTTGCATTCGAAGGACACCGGGCTTTCGGCGACGCGCGGCACCTGGATGACCCGTGACGGCGCCGTCGTCAAACCCGCCAATTCGAACTCATTGACCTGGGGCGCGACCATCGCGCAGCTCTGGTTCATCTGCTCGGCCAGTGGGCGAGTGGCCAGGTTCCAGGCGAACTCACCGGTCTGTTCGATATTGTTCAGGCTGTCTTTGCGTCCGACGCTGGAAAAACCAATGATCGGCGGAATGTAGTTGAACGCGTTGAAGAAGCTGTAGGGCGCCAGGTTCAGGCGACCTTCGCCATCCTGGGACGAGATCCAGCCAATGGGACGCGGACCGACGATGGCATTGAACGGGTCGTGAGGCAGGCCGTGGCCTTGGGCGGGTTCGTAGTAGTGGATGTCGTCGGGCATTGCGGGCATTCCTGGAAGGCGTTCGGAGGCGGCCAATAGTGCAAGGCCGGGCCTGTTTTTTCCAGATCGGTTTGAGGCAAAAAAGATCGCCGCCTCGGCAGCGCCTACAGACCGGATTCAATCCGTAGGCGTTGCCGAAGGCGGCGATCTGTGTGTCGACATTAACCTATCACGCCAGCAGTGCCGGTCTTGTCAAAACCGTCGGCGGCGATGGCGTCGGCGGTGCCAGTCTTGTCGAAGCCGTCAGCGGCGATGGCGTCGGCGGTGCCGGTCTTGTCGAAACCGTCGGCGGCGATGGCATCAGCGGTGCCGGTCTTGTCGAAGCCGTCAGCGGCGATGGCGTCAGCGGTGCCAGTCTTGTCGAAACCGTCAGCGGCGATGGCGTCGGCGGTGCCGGTCTTGTCGAAGCCATCTGCGGCATAGCTGCCCGAATGGCTGCGTTCGATGGCAGCGCTGGCGTTAGAGCCGAAAGAGGCGGTACCGGTCTTGTCGAAACCATCGGCAGCAAAGGTATTGGCGGCCAGTACGGACAGGGTCAGGGCGAGGATCAGTTTGGTTTTCATGGTCGTAAACTCCAGGTTCGTTGGCGATGTGTCTTGCATGGGTTGAATGCTACGCCGATTAAACTGATTAAAAAGCGCAAAATAATGCTGGAAATAATCGATTAAATAGATATTAAGAGCGACGTATTCAATTCGCTTTCCATCGTCAGAGCGAACGTCGCGCAGGTCATCGATCAGGTGAAAGCAGGATGCAGTGCCAGCATTAACCGGTGATTAATCGCTGTTCGGATGTAAATGACAGATTTTTCATACATTCCCGACCTGTTTTTCACTGCTGCAACGCCAGTCTGCGCCGGGCCAAAAACAAGCGCCGCACGTCAACACTGGAGCCTTTCCCTGCGATGAATAAACTGCCTCAAATCACCCTGGCCTTCTGGGTCATGAAAATCTGCGCAACGACCCTGGGCGAGACGGCGGGGGATTTGCTGTCGATGACCCTGGACGTCGGTTACGCCGTCAGTTCGCTGATTCTGATCAGCGTCTTCGTCCTGACCCTGGTCACGCAGTTGATGTCCAAGACCTACAAGCCTGTCCTGTATTGGATCGTGATCCTGTCCACCAGCACCGCGGGCACCACCATGTCCGACTTCATGGATCGCACCCTCGAACTGGGCTATGCCACCGGGTCGATGATCCTGATCGCGATTTTGCTGGCGATCTTCGCCGCCTGGCGCCTGAGCGGCGATTCGCTCAACGTGACCAAGGTGCAAACCTTTCGCGGCGAGATGTTCTATTGGATGGCGATTCTGTTTTCCAACACCTTGGGCACCGCGCTCGGTGACTACCTGGCCGATGATTCGGGCCTGGGGTTCGCCGGTGGTGCACTGCTGATCGGCTCGACCATTGCCGTGGTCGTGCTGCTCAAGTACTTCACCAGGATTTCGTCGGTGGTGTTGTTCTGGATCGCGTTCGTACTGACCCGTCCGTTGGGTGCGACGCTGGGCGACTTGATGACCAAGTCCCACGAGAAGGGTGGCCTGGACTTCGGCACCATCGGTTCTTCGGCGGTGCTGGGGGGAATCTTGCTGGTGATGATCGCCGGGGCGGCGTATGCGCAGAGTCGCTATGGCAACCGGGAGGCTGCGCAGTTGAGCTGAGACCGAGTCGCGCCCTTCGTCGGATCGCCGCCCGGAGCAAGCCCGCTCCCACAGGATTTTGAGCAGAACCTGTGGGAGCGGGCTTGAACTGTGAAAGGGGCACTACAGTCTCTAGAGTAATGACCGCGGGAACACCGATCAGTCCGTCACGATCCGCGAATGCTTGCGGGTGTCTTTCATGGTGACGTACACCAGCAGCGATACCGCGATGCACGCCGTCACGTACCAGTAGTAGCCGGTTTCCATGCCGATGCTCTTGAACCACAGGGCGATGTATTCGGCGGTGCCGCCGAAGATCGAGACGGTCAGCGCGTATGGCAGGCCGACGCCCAGGGCGCGGATTTCGGTGGGGAACAGCTCGGCTTTCACCACCGCGTTGATCGAGGTGTAGCCGCTGACGATGATCAGCGCGGCCATGATCAGGAAGAACGCGCCCCACCAGGTCTGGATGGTGTGCAGGGTGGTGAGGATCGGCACGGTGAACAGCGTGCCGAGGATGCCGAAGGCAATCAGGATCGGCCGACGCCCGATCTTGTCCGACAGGCCGCCGATCACCGGTTGCAGGCACATGAACAGGAACAACGTGGCAGCGGAAATGGTGGTGGAGTCGGAAATGCTCATGCCGACGGTGTTCACCAGGTATTTCTGCATGTAGGTGGTGTAGGTGTAGAACGCCAGGGTGCCGCCCATGGTCAGGCCGACCACGGTCATCAGTTCCTTGGGATGGCGCAGCAAGGTGCGCATGGCGCTTTCCTTGGCTTTCTCTTTCTTGGTGAACGACTCGGTTTCTTCCATGCCGCGTCGCAGGTACAGCGCCACGATCGCGCACAGGGCGCCGATGGCGAACGGAATGCGCCAGCCCCAGGCGTACAGCTGTTCGCTGGTGAGGAACTGCTGCAGCACGATCAGCACGCCGAGGGCGATGAGCTGGCCGGAGATCAGGGTCACGTACTGGAAGCTGGAGAAGAAACCGCGACGTTCCTTGGTCGCCATCTCGCTCAGGTAGGTCGCCGAGGTGCCGTATTCGCCACCCACCGACAGGCCCTGGAGCAAGCGGGCGAACACCAGCAGGAGCGGCGCGCCGACGCCGATGGTTTCATAGCCCGGGCTCAGGGCGATGATCAGCGAACCGAAGCACATCAGGTAGACCGAGGCCATCAGCGCGCGTTTGCGTCCGGCGCGGTCGGCGTACAGCCCCATCAACCAGCCGCCGATCGGGCGCATCAAGAAGCCCACGGCGAAGATCGCGGCAGTGTTGAGCAACTGGGCGGTGGTGTCGCCCTTGGGGAAGAAGACTTTGGCGAAGTACAACGAGAACGCGGCGTAGACGTACCAGTCATACCACTCGACCATGTTGCCGACCGAACCGCTGAAGATCGACTTGATCCGGCTGGCGGTGGTTCTTTCACGGGCGGGTACGGCAGCCGACCCAATGGGCAGGGCGTTGGAGTTATCCATTGAAGGATCCTTCGTTTAATTGTTGTTGTGGAGCGCGTGGGAGCGCAGCCTGACAGGGCTATAGCAGAAGCTGTGCCAGGTGCCGGAAGGCCGGTTTAGAGGGGGGTGTGGCGCTGGATGAGCGGAAATCCGCTCATCTTGGCTGGGGGTGTGGGCGGGAATCCGCTTATGCAAAGAGATGCAGTGCCTGTATTGGCCTCATCGCGAGCAAGCCCTCTCCCACATTTCGTCCGGCGTACACATGCCCCTGTGTGCGAGCTTGCTCGCGATGGGGCCGGCACAGCTTGCGTAGAAATCAGGCCCTACAAAAACATCTCCCGACTCAACCCATGCCGCTGCATCTTTTCATTGAAGGTACGCCGCGGCAGTTGCAGTTCTTCGAGCACCGCTTTCACATCGCCCTTGTGCCGCATCAGGGCAGCCCGCAGGCATTGGGCTTCGAAGGCTTCCTGCTGGGCGGCGAGGGATTGACCGGGTTCCATGTCCAATCCAGGGGACTGGTCCAGCCCCAGGACCTGGCGTTCGGCAACGTTGGCCAGTTCCCGCACGTTGCCCGGCCAGTCGTGGCTGAGCAGGTGGTTCAGTTGCGCAGCGCTCAACGGCGCGGCGGCGCGGCCCAGGCGTTCGGCGGCGTGGTGGGTGAAGTGTTCGAACAGCAGGGGAATGTCCTCGCGCCGTTCACGCAGCGGCGGCAGGCGCAGTTCGGCGATGTTCAGGCGATAGGCCAGGTCTTCGCGAAAGCGCCCGGCCCGGGCTTCGTCCAGCAGGTCGGGTTTGGTGGCGGCGACGATGCGAATGTCCACCGCGATGCTCTGGTTGGAGCCCAGGCGTTCGAGTTTCTGTTCCTGCAACACGCGCAGCAGCTTGACCTGTTGGGCCAGGGGCATGCTTTCTATTTCATCAAGGAACAGCGTCCCGCCATGGGCGTATTCGAGCTTGCCGATGCGCCTGCCCTGGGCGCCGGTAAAGGCGCCGCTTTCGTGGCCGAACAATTCGGCCTCGAACAACGGTTCGGGAATGGCCGCGCAGTTCAAGGCGACGAAGGGCTTGCTCGCCCGCGGGCCGAAATCGTGCAGGCAGCGGGCGACCAGTTCTTTGCCGCTGCCGGTTTCGCCACGGATCAACACGTTGACCGGCAGTGCCGCCAGGTCCAGCACCTGGCGCCGCAGGTTTTGCAGCGCGCGGGAAACGCCCAAGAGCGTTCCATCGAGCCGGGCGCGGGCATCGGCCTGTTCGTGCAGGCGACGGTTCTCCAGTACCAGGAAACGCTTGTCCAGAGCGCGGTGCAGGCTGCCAAGCAGGGCGTCGGGGCTGAAGGGTTTCTCCAGGAAGTCGTAGGCGCCGTCGCGCATGGCTTCGACGGCCATCGGTACGTCGCCGTGGCCGGTCAACAGAATCACCGGCAGGTCCGGATCGCGGCGGCGCACTTCGGCGAGCAATTCCAGGCCGCTGAGCCCGGGCATGCGCACGTCGCTCAGGATCACCCCCGGGAAGTGCTCCGGGAGATGCGCCAGGCATTCCTCAGCGCGGCTGAACAACTGCACCTGGAACCCGGACAGGCTCAACCACTGCTCGACGGCGCTGCGGATGCTGCTTTCGTCATCGACGACCAGGACGTTTTTCAAGGTGGAAGGGCTAAGCATGCAGCGGCGTCTCCTGATCGATGGGCAAGGTCACGCAGAACACCGCGCCGTTTTCATGATTGTCGGCGGTCAACCGCCCGCCGGATTCGTGAATGATCGCAAACGAAACCGCCAGCCCCAAGCCCAGGCCATCGCCCACGGCCTTGGTGGTGAAGAATGGATCGAAGACCTGGGCCAAGTGCTCTTCGGCGATCCCGCTGCCGCTGTCGCTGACTGTTAGGCACCACAATTGCTCATCGGCCTCCAGGCGAATGTCCAGGCGCTTGGTCGGTTGCCCGGCCATGGCGTCGAGGGCGTTGCGCAGCAAGTTGATCAGCACCTGTTCGAGGCGGATCGCATCGCCCCGCACCCACGCCGGGCGGCTCAGGTGCAGCACGGTGCTGACGTTTTCGTCCCGCAGCCGGGTGTCCAGCAGTTGCAGGGCCTGGTCCACCACCGCTGCCAGGTCCAGGCGTTCGCGCAGGCCGCTGGGGCTTTTGCGGGCGAAGGTCTTCAGGTGGCCGGTGAGGGCGGCCATGCGGGTGAGCATGTCGTCCACCGGCTTGAGGGCCTTGTAGGCGTCGTCGATCCGGCCGTGATCGAGCAGCAGGCGCAGGGTTGCCAATTGCATGCGCTGGGCGGTCAGTGGCTGGTTGATCTCATGGGCCAGGGCCGCCGACATTTGCCCCAGGGCCGCGAGCTTGGCCGATTGCACCAGGCCGTCCTGGGCGGTGCGCAGGTCTCGGGTGCGTTCCTCTACCAACCGTTCAAGTTCCTGGCGACTGCGCTGACGCAGCTTTGCCAGGCGCCAGCGCTGGTTGAGAAACAGCAGCAGGAACACCAGCGCCAGCCACAGCCCGGCGGCGGCGAGCCCGGCGTTGCGTCGGTCTTCGAAGGCGATCTGCGGCTGGCGCAACAAGTGCAACGTCCAACCTTCGGCGCTCAGCGGCAGCGATTCCCACAGGTAGTCCGCTGTGCCTGCGGGCGCTTGGACCCGGGCCAGGTGGCTGTTGTCGTCAAAGCGCCGTAGCGACTCATAGGCCAAGGGTTGCAGCGGCTGCTTGTCGTACTGGCGGGTGGCCTTGAGTTCGGCGCGGTCGCTGTCGCTCAAAGGTTGCAAGTGGCGGTAGCGCCAGCCTGCGCGATTGGCGATGAAAATGATGCCCCGGGCATCGCTGACCAGCAGGGTGTCGCTGCCTTGGCGCCATTCGCGCTCCAGGTCCGGGAACTCCAGCTTGACCACCATCGCGCCGAGGAACTGGCCGTTCTCGTCGGTCACCGCGCTGGAAAGGAAGTAACCCGGAATGCCGCTGGTCACCCCCACCGCATAGAAACGCCCGGTGCCCTGGGTGCGGGTCTGGATGAAATAGGGGCGAAAACCATAGTTGTGGCCCACGTAGCTGCTGGGCAGGCGCCAATTGCTGGCGGCAACGGCCAGGCCGGTATGGTCGAGCAGCTCCAGGGTCGACGACTGTGCTGCGCCGTTGATTTGTTCGAGCTTGCGGTTCAACGCCTCCTGTTGCGTCGCACTGACCGGTCCCTTGAGGGCCGAGCGCAATTCCGGGTCCAGTGCCAGGACGGCGGGGAGGGTGCGGTAGCGTTCGATCAGGGTGTGCAATGAGTTGGCGTACAAGGCCAACTGCTGGTTTGCCCGGTTGGCGTCCTCCTGCAGGGCCGCACGCTCGGCGTGGCGCACGGCCAGCGTCGCGGCCACCACGGCACCGGCCAGGATCAGCAAGGTGTACAACGACAGGCGCAAGGTACGGGTGGTCGGCAGCATGCTGGCGTGAACCAGTGGCGGGTCGGGCGGGCACGATAGCATGGCACATCCCACATGGATGCAAGCTGCGCCACCGCTATCGCGAGCAAGGCGGTTCACTTGAGGTTTGTGTGAACAATTGTGGCGAGGGAGCTTGCTCCCTCGCCACAGGTCATCTGTTGTTCTTAAGTTAAAGGGGAGCCATCAACAAAAAGGCCGGTGGGCATGTTGCCCCACCGGCCTTTTTCACTGCGGCTAAGTGCGTGTTACTGCACTTCTACCGCCAGGCTGTCGCTGATCTTTTTCTGCCAGATGGCAGGGCCGGTGATGTGCACCGACTCGCCCTTGCTGTCGACCGCGACCGTCACCGGCATGTCCTTGACCTCGAACTCGTAGATCGCTTCCATGCCCAGTTCGGCGAAGGCCAGGACCTTGGACTTCTTGATCGCCTGGGCGACCAGGTAAGCCGCGCCGCCGACGGCCATCAGGTAGACGGCCTTGCTGTCCTTGATCGCTTCGATGGCGGTCGGGCCGCGCTCGGATTTGCCGATCATGCCCAGCAGGCCAGTCTGCTCGAGGATCTGACGGGTGAACTTGTCCATCCGCGTGGCGGTGGTCGGGCCGGCCGGGCCGACCACTTCGTCGCCCACCGGGTCGACCGGGCCGACGTAGTAGATGAAGCGACCTTTGAGGTCCACCGGCAGGGTTTCACCCTTGTTCAGCATCTCGACCATGCGCTTGTGCGCCGCGTCGCGACCGGTGAGCATCTTGCCGTTGAGCAGGACGGTTTCGCCCGGCTTCCAGCTCTGCACTTCTTCCGGGGTCAGGGTGTCGAGGTTCACGCGACGGGCCGACGGGCCAGCTTCCCAGACGATTTCCGGGTAGGCGTCCAACGGTGGCGCTTCCAGGGCGGCAGGGCCGGAACCGTCGAGCACGAAGTGCGCGTGACGGGTGGCGGCGCAGTTCGGGATCATGCACACCGGCAGGGAGGCGGCGTGGGTCGGGTAGTCCATGATCTTCACGTCGAGCACGGTGGTCAGGCCACCGAGGCCCTGGGCGCCGATGCCCAACTGGTTGACCTTCTCGAACAGCTCCAGGCGCATTTCTTCGATGCGGTTCTGCGGGCCGCGGGCCTTGAGCTCATGGATGTCGATGGATTCCATCAACACTTCCTTGGCCATGACTGCGGCTTTCTCGGCGGTGCCGCCGATGCCGATGCCCAGCATGCCCGGTGGGCACCAGCCGGCGCCCATGGTCGGAACGGTTTTCAGCACCCAGTCGACGATGGAGTCGGACGGGTTGAGCATGGCCATCTTCGACTTGTTCTCGGAGCCGCCGCCCTTGGCCGCCACGTCCACTTCCACGGTGTTGCCCGGGACGATGGAGTAGTGGATGACCGCAGGGGTGTTGTCCTTGGTGTTTTTGCGCGCACCGGCCGGGTCGGCGAGGATGGACGCACGCAGGACGTTTTCCGGCAGGTTGTAGGCGCGACGCACGCCCTCGTTGATCATGTCGTCCAGGCTCATGGTCGCGCCATCCCAACGCACGTCCATGCCCACACGCACGAACACGGTCACGATGCCGGTGTCCTGGCAGATCGGCCGATGGCCGGTGGCGCACATGCGCGAGTTGATCAGGATTTGCGCCATGGAGTCACGGGCTGCCGGCGATTCTTCGCGCAGGTAGGCCTCGTGCATCGCCTGGATGAAATCCACGGGGTGGTAGTAGGAAATGAACTGCAGGGCGTCGGCAACGCTCTGAATCAGGTCGTCTTGCTTGATCACGGTCATGAGTCGCGCTCCTCTCTAAGACGGGAACATTCAATAAGGCACCGCCCGTTTGGGTGCATCGGTCGACGGACGGAACCTCTTAGGACACGCCGGGCATGTTGGCGCGACGTTAAAAAGGCGCGGCAGTATATCGCAGGCGAGGGGCCTGTGGGAGCGAGCTTGTTCGTGATAGCGATGTGGGAGCAAGGCTTGCCCGCGATGAAGATCATGCAATCTCCCAGAGAATCGAGGTGTCCGCATCGCGAGCAAGCTTTGCTCCCACAGCCCAACAGGGCGGTGCACAGATTAGGTGTCAGGCATCAAACCACTGCGTCAATCTAGGCCATTGCTTTGACGCCATTTTTCTGCTCCAGAATTGAATGGTCATTTGTCCTACACGCCACTAAAGTGGCGTCTGGCCTGTAGCGTTGGACGCCTCTGTCAGTTTTCCTTTTTCATGGTGAGTCAACGATTGACCCAAAAAGCCATTCAACGTCTTTTACTGAAACGCTTCGCTTTGGCGGCCGTGACCTACGCGCTGGCGCTGGTGTTGTTGTGGCTGGCATTTTTCAGTGGTCATTACCTTGACTCGTTGCGCGGCGTCATCATCGGCAGCGGGTTGGTGGTGTTGTGCCAGGCCGGGCTGTTCGCGCTGTTTATCACCGGCCGCAACCTGCGATTCGAGGACCCCAGCCTCACCGAAATGCAGGTCTTGATCGGCCTGGGCTGGCAGACCTGGATGATGGCGCACCTGGATCAGGCCCGGGGCGTGTTCCTGGTGTTCTATGTGCTGATCCTGCTGTTCGGCTTGTTCCACTTGTCCCGCCGGGCCTTCGTGCGCTGTGCGACGCTGGTGTTCATCAGCTTCACCGGCATCAACCTGTGGGACGGCTACTTCTTCCGGCTTCCCGACCCTACGCTGGCCGCGTTGCAGGTGTGCGTGCTGTTCATGGTGTTGGTGTGGCTGGTGTTTTACGCCCGCTACGTCCAGACCTCGCGCCAACGCATGCGCCAGCGGCGGTTCGCCTTGCAGGCGCACCAGGACACCCTGCGCGGCATGATGCGCCAGCTCGAAGACCTGGTGGCCACCGACGAACTGACCGGGCTGTTCAACCGTCGCCACTTCCTGCGCCTGGCTTCTCGCGAGCTCAACACCCTGCGGCCCAATGTCGCCCATGGCCTGGCCTTGATCGACCTTGATCACTTCAAGCGGATCAACGACCTGCACGGCCACGCCGCCGGCGACCAGGTGCTCCAGGCGTTCGCCGGGGTCGCCACGGCCTGCCTGCGCGAGGGTGACGTGCTGGCGCGTTACGGTGGCGAGGAGTTCGTCATGCTCTTGCCCGATTGCGATCCCTCGCGCCTGACCGCCTGTTGCGAGCGGCTGCGGCTGGCGTTCACCGAGGTCGAGCTGATCGGCCTGCAAGTCGGTGCCCTCAGCCTGTCGGCGGGCATGACGATGCTGGAAATGGGCGATGACCTGGACAACGCCTTGCAGCGCGCCGACCAGGCCTTGTACCGCGCCAAGCGAGACGGCCGCAATCGCTGCGCCGCCGCCTGGGAGAACGTCGATGCCTGAGTTGACGGTCGGCGACCGGCAATGGACGGTGGCGGCGGGCAGCAATCTGTTGGACGCCTTGAATCAGTCCGGTGTGCCGGTGCCCTACAGTTGTCGCGCCGGCAGTTGCCATGCGTGCCTGGTGCAATGCGTCGGTGGCGATGTGCGCGACAGCCGACCCGATGCGCTGAGCCCGGCGCAGCGCGATCAAGGCTGGCGACTGGCGTGCCAGTGCCAGGTCGTCGAGGATGTGCAGGTCCATGCCTTCGACCCGCAGCGTGACGGCCAGGCGGCCCGAGTGGCGGCGGTGGACTGGCTGGGCCCCGACGTGCTGCGTCTGCGCATCACGCCTGAGCGGGCGCTGCGTTACCAGGCTGGGCAGCACCTGGTGCTGTGGGCTGCTGGCGTGGCCCGGCCATATTCCCTGGCGAGCCTGCCCGAGGAAGACCGCTTCCTGGAGTTTCACCTCGACTGCCGCGAACCCGGCCGGTTCAGCGATGCGGCGAGACAGATGAAGGCGGGCGACCCGATCCGCCTTGGCGAACTGCGCGGTGGGGCCTTGCATTACAACCCCGACTGGCATGACAAACCCTTGTGGCTGCTGGCCGCCGGCACTGGCCTGGCGCCGCTGTTCGGCATCCTGCGTGAAGCCCTGCGCCAGCGTCATCAGGGGCCGATCCGGCTCATCCATGTGGCCCACGATGCGGCCGGGCACTATCTGGCCAAGCCCTTGGCGGCGCTGGCGGCCAAGCATCACAACCTCAGTGTCGAGCTGCTGACCTCGGCCGAGGCCGCGCTGGCGCTGGGGCAACTGCGCTTGGCGTCCCGGCAAACCCAGGCATTGCTGTGCGGCCACCCCGAGCGGGTCGAAGCCTTCGCCAAGCGCTTGTACCTGGCCGGCTTGCCGCGCAATCAGCTGTTTTCGGATGTCTTCCTGACTCGGGCGAGCTGAGCCAAATCTCGCCTATCCCTCAAATACCTGTGGGAGCGGTGTATTCAAATGCTGTGCGTCTCCCGTGGGGAGCGAACTTGCTCCGGGCGGCGATCCGACGAAGACGGTCGTTCAGGCACTACATTCCTGAAGCCAAAATCAAAAAAGCCCCGCCATTCACATGGCAGGGCTTTTGGTTTTCAGCGCTCGGTCACTCAGACCATCGGATCGCCAACGTGCAGGATCTTCATCCCGTTGGTGCCGCCGATGGTGTGGTAGCTGTCGCCTTTGGTCAGGATGACCCAGTCGCCGGTCTGCACCACGCCGCGCTTGACCAGTTCGTCCACCGCCGCCTGGCTGACTTCGCCCGGTTGCAGGGCGGCCGGGTCGAACGGCACGGTGTAGACGCCACGGAACAGGGAGGCGCGAGCCTGGGTTTCGCGGTGCGGGGAGAACGCGTAGATCGGCACCGAGGAGCGGATGCGCGACATGATCAGCGGCGTGTAGCCACTTTCGGTCAGGGCGATGATCGCCTTCACGCCGGGGAAGTGGTTGGCGGTGTACATGGTTGCCAGCGCGATGCTCTCGTCGCAGCGCTCGAACGTCTTGCCGATGCGGTGGCTGGAGGTCTTGCCGGTAGGGTGCTTCTCCGCGCCGATGCAGATGCGTGCCATGGCCTGCACCGCTTCGAGCGGGTATTGACCGGCGGCGCTTTCGGCCGAGAGCATCACGGCGTCGGTGTAGTCGAGCACGGCGTTGGCTACGTCGGACACTTCGGCGCGGGTCGGCATCGGGTTCTGGATCATCGACTCCATCATCTGGGTCGCGACGATCACCGCTTTGTTGTGGCGGCGAGCGTGCAGGATGATCTTCTTCTGGATGCCCACCAGCTCGGCGTCGCCGATTTCCACGCCCAGGTCGCCACGGGCCACCATCACGGCGTCGGAAGCCTTGATCAGGCCATCGAGGGTTTCGTCGTCGGCCACGGCTTCGGCGCGTTCGATCTTGGCCACCAGCCAGGCGGTGCCGCCGGCTTCGTCGCGCAGTTGGCGGGCGTATTCCATGTCGGCGGCGTCGCGTGGGAAGGACACGGCCAGGTAGTCGACTTCCATTTCCGCGGCCAGCTTGATGTCGGCCTTGTCTTTTTCGGTCAGGGCCGGAGCCGTCAGGCCACCGCCGCGACGGTTGATGCCTTTGTGGTCCGACAGCGGGCCACCGATGGTCACCACGCAGTTCAGTTCAGTGTCGGTGGCGGTCTCGACGCGCATCACCACGCGGCCGTCGTCGAGCAGCAGCTCGTCGCCCACGCCGCAATCCTTGACCAGGTCCGGGTAGTCGATGCCGACCACTTGCTGGTTGCCTTCGGTCAGCGGATGGCTGGTGGAGAAGGTGAAGGTGTCACCGATTTTCAGTTCGATACGCTTGTTGGCGAATTTGGCGATACGGATCTTCGGGCCTTGCAGGTCACCCAGCAGGGCGACGAAGCGGCCGTGCTTGGCGGCCAGGTCGCGCACCAGCTTGGCACGAGCCTTGTGCTCGTCCGGGGTGCCATGGGAAAAGTTCAGGCGGGCGACGTCCAGGCCAGCCAGGATCAGCTGTTCGAGAACTTCCGGCGAATGACTGGCCGGGCCAAGGGTAGCAACGATTTTGGTGCGACGGACGGACATGCAAGACTCCTCAGGTTCAAGCGCCAGCGAAGGCTACTATGCTCTTTGGGTGTAGTCATTGTTCATATGCACTACTTATTCGTTTCTTTTTCGAAAGGAACATTCCTGAAAATTTTCACGCTTTTTTGCCCAACACAACTCCTTTGTGGCGAGGGGATTTATCTGTGGCGAGGGGATAAATCCCCTCGCCACAAGAGCACTCCCAGTACCATTTCAGGTTGAAGATTTCCCCACCCAGGCCGATACAGCACTCAAGACAGGAGAACCTTCCCATGCGATTCGTGCTTTTTATTGCCCTGGCCCTGAGTATCACGGGCTGCACCCGTTGGTCGATGGACCATCACATGAACCTCGCCTACAAGGCCTATGAGCGCGGCAATTGCGAACAGGTGATGCTCGAGCTGTCCCAGGTCGACCGCGACAGCCGGGCCCGTCGCTACATGCAGCCGGAAGTCTCGATGATGCGCGGCCAGTGCCTGGAACGGCAAAAGCTGTTCGTCGATGCGGCGCAGACCTATCAGTTCATCATCATGCAGTACCCCAACAGCGAATACGCCTTCCGCGCCCGTGCCCGGCTCGAGACCCTGCAGAGCCTGGGCCATTATCCGACTCGCAGCGCCTCGGCCATCCGTCCCGCTTCCTGAGGTATAGCGGGGCCATCGTGCCCCGGTGGCCATTACAGGGCGGTTTGACCGGCCACTGTTTATGGGCTGGCCGCCCGGCAATCATGAGCTATATTGTACAAGTCGTATTAGAGCTAGATCTCTAGATCCAAGGGGCACCTGTGACCGGCATCAGTTCAGGCCAAGGCGTATATAGGCGTCTGGCACCGGGATCGGGGAGAGCGGGCTGGCGTGTGCTCGTTCCGAAATATTCGGTTGCCCCTGTACGGGGTCGTTCAAAAAGCGATGCAAGACATGTACAAGAACCGGCGAATCGAGCGGCAGCAGCTGCCGTATTTCCTGAAAGTGTTTAATGGCGTCAACGACAGGCCCATCGGCTTTTTAGGCAATGTCTCAGAAGATGGCCTGATGCTCATCAGCCATTTGCCGTTGTTGGTCGGTGCCGATTTTGATCTGCGCCTGAAAATTCCTTCCGACGAGGGCGGGCAGCAAATCATCCAGATCAAGGCCAATTGCTTGTGGTGCCGTGAAGATGTCACGCCACAGCATTTCGATGCCGGCTTCAAACTGCGAGGGATAGCGCCGCCGGAGTACGGGCAACTGGTCAGCGACCTGCAACAGTATTTCAGTTTTCATCCGCTGCCCGAGTCGGCTTAAGTCTCGGCGTTTTCTGGTAGTTATTACCGCCCTGTGGGAGCGAGCCTGCTCGCGATGGCGTCGGCACAGTCGGCATTGATGCAAGCTGAGCCACCGTCATCGCGAGCAGGCTCGCTCCCACAGGTTCTGCATCCGTCCTCGTTTATATAGGCCTTCAGCGCTGAACCTTCGCTTCGCTATCCAGCAGCTTCTCCAGCAACACCCCCCCATCTTGCCTCTGGTGAATCGCCAGGGCCAGGTTGCGCGGCCAGTCTTCCAGGCCTTCCGATAAATCCAGGATCAGCGTGCTTGCAGAAAAAAGGTTTCGCAGGTGTGCGCGAGCATGGCTGTGGCCCGTTTGTCGGCGCTGTCGAAGTTGACAGGTGTGCGGGCAGATAGCCCTGTCGTCTACTGGATCGTGGACTCCATTGGCGCTGTAGCCAATTGGATATTCCTTAGCGTTCAGGAGAAGGTCATGGACACTGTCGAGGCTGGAAAAGGTGCGGAAATTACAATAAGGGCGCAACGAGACGAGGGATGGGCAGATCTCAAGCTGGAATACTCATGGGCGCAAGGTGGCAAGCTGTTCTCTGTGCGGACGCTTAGCTACAGAGCGGGAAATAATGGCCGTTCGAAAGGCAACATAAAAATAGGGCTCGTTTCAAAAGGCAATACGGGCTGGGTAGAGTTGACGGGTAGTGGTGTTCAGAATGGCAACTGGCATAGTTTTGTCAAAACGCTCGCTGTAGAAGGAGACGCCAAGTCCGCAGACATCCATTTCAATTGGATATACGACCAGGCGTTTCCGAGGGCCGACATCAATATGACGGGAATGGCGACCAAGCCCTATTCCGCTTCTGCTGCAACGCCGTCTGATGGCATTTCTCAATGACTGTCAGCGTTACGACTAGAAGGCCTGGCACAAGCAAAAACAACAATGTCTATGCGGTCCCGGCCTTTTTCCAGGCAAGGTATTGCGTCACCAATTGCGCCCCCAATTCACTGGGGCGTGAGTCCAGCACCGGGATGGCGTGGGCGCCCAGTCGCTTGTGCAGCTCGGCCCGCGCATTCAAATAGTCCACCGTCCCGCAATAAGCCAAGGCTTCGGGCAGGGTTTGCACCGGCGCCTGGCGCAAGTGGTCCAGCGCCTCTTCCCGCAGGCTGGCCAGCAGGACCCGGTGCTGTTGGCCCAGCCGTTTGAGGGCGGCCAGCAGCTCTTCATCGTCTTCGTCCCGCAGGTTGGTCACCAACACCACCAGGGCCCGGCGCTTTTGCCGGGCCAGCAGTTGGGTCACGGCGGCCTGGTAATCGGCGGGGCGTTGGCTGCTGTCCAGGTCGTAGACGCTGTTGAGCAAGACGTTGAGCTGGCCGCTGCCCTTGACCGGCGCGAGGTAGCGGGGCTGTTCGGTGGCGAAGGTACTCAGGCCCACGGCGTCGCCCTGGCGCAAGGCGGTGTAGCTGAGCAGCAGGCAGGCGTTGAGGGCGTGGTCGAAATGGGACAGCTCGCCGTCCTGGCTGCGCATGCGCCGACCGCAATCGAGCAGGAAGATGATCTGCTGGTCGCGCTCGTCTTCGTACTCCCGGGCGATGGGTGTGCGGTGGCGTGCGGTAGCTTTCCAATCGATCTGGCGCAGGCTGTCGCCTTCGCGAAACTCGCGCAGTTGATGGAATTCCTGGCCTTGGCCGCGTCGTTGACGCTGGCGGATACCCAGTTGACTGAGCCAGTTGTCCACGGCCAGCAGTTGGCCCTCGTAGAGCCTGGCGAAGTCGGGGTAGACGCGGGTTTCGTCGACGGCGTCCAGCAGGCGTTTGTCGGTCCACAGGCCCAACGGGCTCGGCAGGTGGGTCTCGCAGTGTTCGAAGGTGAAGTGCCCGCGCTTGAGCGGGCGCAGGCGATAGCCGACCTGGCTGTGCTGGCCGGGTTGCAGTTCGACCGACAATGGCAGGTTTTCGAAATCCAGGCCATCGGCGACGTGATCGAAGACCCGTACGTTCAGCGGTTGATTGAAGTCATGACTGACTTGCAGGCGTACCTCGCTCCATCGACCCAGTGCCAGGCTCCCCGGCATTTGCCGCTGCACCCGGGGCGAGGGCAGGCGCTTGAGGCGCACGGCGTCGAGCGTGGCCAAGGCCAGCAGCGCCAGCAGCAAGCCCCAGTTGATCGACAACAGCACCGGTGGAATCGCGATGTCCAACGCCCGCAGCGCGCCCAGCACGATACTCACGGCCAGCAACACGGCGAGCCAGGTCAGCAGCAGGCGGGAGGGTTTCATGGGTGCATGCTCTCGCGGGAGGTGTTTGCCTTGGCAAAGAAATTTGCTGCTGCGAGGTTTCCTGTGGCGAGGGAGCTTGCTCCCGCTGGGCTGCGAAGCGGCCCCCAGGTTCTATCTGACACACCGCCAGGGGAGGCTGCGCCTCCAGCGGGAGCAAGCTCCCTCGCCACAGAGGACTGCGTTGGCCAGGCGAGCGTGTGCAAGGACACGGCATTCACAACCGCGGCGCCGGCACTTGTTCGAGCAGTTGCCCGAGCACCTGGTCCACCGACAGCCCTTCGATGTCCAGCTCCGGCGCCAGGCGTACCCGGTGGCGCAGTACCGCCAGGGCGCAGCCCTTGACGTCATCGGGCACCACGAACTCGCCGCCGCGCAACAACGCCCGCGCCCGCGCGCAACGCACCAGTGCAATCGAGGCACGCGGGCCGGCGCCGAGGGTCAGCCCCGGCCAACTGCGGCTGGTGCGGGCCAGGCGCACGGCGTAGTCGAGCACCTGCTCGTCCATCGGCAGGTCGCTGGCGATGCGTTGCAACGCCTGCACATCCTTGGCTTGCAGCACCGTGCGCAACGGCTGCACGTCGAGCATGTCGGCGCGGGTCGAGCGGCTGACTTGGCGCACCATGTCCAGCTCCTGGCTCGCGTCGGGGTAGTCCATGCGCACCTTGAGCATGAACCGATCGAGCTCGGCCTCCGGCAGCGGGTAGGTGCCTTCCTGTTCGATGGGGTTCTGGGTGGCGAGCACCATGAACGGCTGGCTGATGGGCAACGCACGGCCTTCGAGGGTGACCTGGCGTTCCTGCATGGCTTCGAGCAGCGCCGCCTGGGTCTTGGCCGGGGCGCGGTTGATCTCGTCGGCCAGCAGCAGGTTGGTGAACACCGGGCCCTTGCGCAGCTTGAACTGCTCGGTCTGCAAGTCGTACACCGCATGGCCGGTGACATCGCTGGGCATCAGGTCCGGAGTGAACTGGATGCGCGCGTACTCGCCACTGAAACAACGCGCCAGGGCGCGCACCAGCAGCGTCTTGCCCAGCCCCGGAACCCCTTCTAGCAAGACGTGGCCGCCGGCAATCAGCGCCGTGAGCACATCGTCGATGACCTCGGCCTGGCCGACCACCGCCTTATGCAGTTCGCTGCGTATGGCCTGGGCCAACTGACTGGCACGCTGGCGCTGTTGGGTGGCATGGGCCTGGCTGCCGGCTGGTTCGTTCTGTTCGGTCATAGGGCGTTCCTGAGGTTTTGCAAATGGGCGACCAAGCGGCAGAACTCTGCGCTGGACAGGCGCTGTTTCGGCCGGGGGCTTAGGGCCTGGCTGATGGCTCGGGTGGGTTGGCGCGTCAGGCGGGCGAGTACTTGCCACTGTTCGGCGACGGCCAATTGTTCGAAACCGGGGTGTAGATGGCGGGCGCGGCGCAGCACGTCCTGTTGCAAGGTGTGCAACAAATGTTGCTGGCCGTTGTGGCGCAGGTGGAAACCGGCGCTGGCCTGCAAGTGTTCTTCCAGCTGGCGCCGTGCTTTGGGCGCCGGTTGCTGCAACGGGCCCAGGCGTGCCGCCGCGTGCCACAGCCACAGGCCGATCAGCGCCAGCAGGGCAACCAATGCTTGGGGGAAATAGCGCAGCAGCAGGCTCAGCAGGTTGTCGTGGTCGGTGTTGAACAGCAGCGTGACGTCGGTGTCGGCGCTCAGGTACCAGAGCAGCCAGGCGTTGTCGTATTGGCCGATGTGTTCGTTCTTCCACACCTCGGCGTCGGTGAGCACGGTGATCGAGCCCAGGCCGAGGTTCAATTGCATCATGTGGGTCGACAATGCGCTGTTGGCCCAGGCTTGGGCCAGGTTGTGCGGGTCTTCGAGGTGATAGTCGGTGTCGAAATCGACATACGCCGGCGCCTCTTCGTCTTCCAGGTACAGCTTGGTCAGCTCGGGGTAGCGGTCCTTGACGAGGTCTGGCGCCGGTTCCTTGAGGTCCTTGCTCAGCATTTGCCGCAGGAGTACGCGGTCCAACAGCAAGTCGCCGCTGCTGCCGGTGCTCTCGTCCCACAGGGCCTCGGCGACAAACAGCAGCCGCCCGCCGGCTCGGGTCCAGTTCAGCACCTGGTCGACATCCCGTGGCGTCATGTTGCTTCGCTCCCCCAGCAACAGCAGGCTGCGCTGGCGGGGCTCCAGGGTGGGGAGGACGTCGAGGCTATTGGCGTGATCGACCTTGATGCCCTGCTGGCGCAGGAAATGTTCGGCCGCCAGGTAGGGGTTGGCCTGGGCTTGCGGCGAGGGGCCGTGGTCGATGGTTTCCTGGTAGGGCACCGCCTTCATATAGACGTAAGCGACCAGCGCACACAGCACGACGGCCACGACGGCGCCCACCAGCCATCCGTGGCGCGGCTTCACTGGGACGCTCCCGGCCCGAATAGCCCGCGCCAGCCATCGCACAGTGCTCGTTGCAGATGCGCCGGCGGTGGGCGATGCCCGTAGGCGATGTTCTGCCAGTGCAGCGTCAGGTCCTGGCTGAACAGCAGCAGCTCCTGTTGCTGGAGGCGTTCGACCCGTTGCAGCACCTGGCCTTCCGTGTCGGCCGGTTTCAAGGGGACGTTGAAGTCGTGATGCAAGCGACTGAGCAGGGCGCGGTAGAGCAGGCCAAGGGCGTCACGGGGATGGGCGGCCCACAATTGTTCGACACAAGTGGCGACGTCCTCCGGCAGGCTCTCCTGGCGGATGTCCAGGCCGAACATCTGTGCCGGTGCCGGCCGTTCGATGGGTGGCTGTCGCCTCGGCCTGCGGCTCACCAGGGCTTGGGCTTGTTCACGATAGCGCCAGGCGAGCCAGGCGATCGCACCGGCCAGGCAGGCCCAGAGGATGACCTGGATCAGCGCGGCGGCGATGTCGAAGCGTTGGCTGCCCACCCATTTGAACAATGCCTTGAGCCAGCCCGGGTTGGCCTCGGCCTCGGTGGGTTCGGGGCGTTCTTCGCCGAAACGATAGCGGGTGATGGTCTGTGGGTTCTTGAACGGCGGGGCTTGCAGGATCGCCTCGATGCCGTTGCGTGAAGCTTCGCTGGTCAGCGGTTGGTTGAGCAATCGAGGGCTCTCGGGGGGGATACCGTCCCCGTCGGCCCACGCCGGGGGCGCGAGGGCGGGAAGGAGCACGGCCAGCAGGAACAACGCCGGGGCCACGCCGCTCAGGCGCTGGCGCAGGCGCCGGAACACCAGTTCGATGTCCCAGGCTTCGAGGAGGGTGCGCCGGTTCAGGTAGAGGCTGAAGCCTGCGGCGACATACACCGGCTCCCAGACGATCAGCAGCAGGGGATAGAGGAAGTTGATCAGGTGCTCGAACTTCAACACGGTGTGCTCGCTCGTCGCGATCAGCATCTGCCAGTCCCACTCCAGTTCGACCTGCTGTGGCACGAACAGATAGAACAGCGCCATCAGGCCGAACCAGAGGGCGGTTTCCAGGTGCACGCCAATGATCGTCAGCCACTGCGCTGCGCCGCCGTTGCGTTGCAGCAAGACCCGCAGGCGTTGTTCCCGCGCCTCGCCGGCCAGTCCTTCGAGTTGCACGACGGGCATGAGGAAGCTGCGGCTCAGGCTCAGCCTGCGCCAGGTCAGGCTCGCCAGCAATTGGGGCTTGAGCAGCGCCAGCCATTGGCGCAACGCCTGTTTCAAGGTCGGGGTCTCGCCAAACAGCGCCTTGGACAGGATGTACAGGGGCAAACGGTCAAAGGCTGGCTTCAACCACCAGAACAGGATCACCACCAGGGATGGCCACTCCCACAGCAACACCATCAATAACGCATACACCGGCAGCGTGACGATGGCCCAACTGGTCATCAGCAGGCGTCGGTGTTGCTGGCTCATCAGCACGCCGAGGTCCATGGCTTCCCAGGCGGTACGCGGGCGGATGACGACGGTGGCATCACTCAGGCGCATGGCGGCTCCGTCCGGCAAACGTCAGGTAGCCGAGCACCAGCAACCACAACAACGCGCCGACCGTGTATTTGGTGGCGGGCGTCACGGCGCTGGAGGACCAGTACGCCTCGATGAAGGCGGCGATCAGCAGCAACAGGACGATGCCGCCGATCAACAGCACGCTTTTGCCTGCCGCGAGCCGCAAGGCTTCGCCCCGGGTGAGGCGCCCAGGCGCGATGAGTGCCCAACCCAATTGCAGGCCGGCGGCACCGGCCAGGACGATGGCGGTCAGCTCGAAGGCGCCATGGCCGATCACGAACGACCAGAACGTCGTGGCGGACCCGATCTGGGTCAGGTGACCCGCCACGGCGCCGATGGTCAGGCCATTGAAGAACAGGAAGAATGCGCTCCCCAGGCCAAACATCAAGCCACTGGCAAAGGTCTGAAATGCGATGCCGATGTTGTGCATGATGTAGTAGCCGAACATGACCCAGTCCTCGCTGGCGGCCCGTTCGACGGAGCGCCCCAGGTGTCCGGAAGCCGGGTCGTACATGCTGCGGATCTGGCTCACCTCGTCGACACTCAGCACGCTGTAGACCAGATCGGGAAACCAATAGACCAGTAATGCAATGCCGGCCAGGCTGCCGAGGAACATCGCCGCGGCGGCCAGCACGAACCGCCATTGTTCACGGACCAGTCGGGGAAACCCGGCCAGGATAAAGGCCGAGAGGCTGATCGCAAGGCGGCTGCGCTCCCGGTAGAGCTGCTGGTGGCCACGCAGCGCCAGTTGTTGCAGGGTGTCGACCAGCAAGCTGCTGTAGCCGCGGGCCTGGGCCAGCGCCAGGTGATGGCAAAGTCGTCGGTAGGCACCGGGGAAGTCGCCGCTCTGGAGCGCATGACGGCTGCGTTCCAGTTGATCGAGCTGCTGGGACAGTTGGTCCCATTCCCGTTGATGGCGGTTTTCGAACAGGCTCTGCTTCATGTTGGCCCCAGCAGGCCGCGGGCGATGCCGTTGAGTTCTGTCGCGGCTTGGGGGGGCTGGACGTTCAAGGGCGCGGCCAGGATGCCGGCCAGTTCGTTGACCCGCGCCGGGGAGAGTTCTGCCTGGCGCTCGGCGAAACCGAGTACGGCGCGCTGCTCGCTCAGGCTCAGGCTGAAGGACAACCGTATGGGCTGCGCCATGGGCAGGGTGGGGCGCTTGACCGGCTGTTCGCGATACACCACCAGGGTGCCCGCCGCGAGATCTCCCAGGCGTTTGAAGGCCGGATGTTGCAGGCAGCTGATCGCGCCGAAGGTGTAGCCGAAAGGCAACATGTCGACGAAGCGCAACAGGTTGCGGATCAAGGAGGCCGACCAGCCAACGGGCCGGCCATCGTCCTGGACCACGCGCAACCCCATGACCTGCTTGCCGGGGGAGCGGCCCTGGTTCAATACCTCGAACAGCACCATGTACCACCAACTGACGATAAACAGCAGGATCGAGCCCAGGCCGATACCCAGTTCGCCGAAAAACGCCAGGATGATGAAAAGCAGGCCCAGGATCAGCCCGCGTATGGCCAGGTCGAGGGTGAAGGCGAGTGCACGGGGCATCAACCCCGCCGGGCGCAGTGGCAGGTCGATGCCTTCGGGCGTTTCAACCTGATACCGCGTGTCCAGTGGCGCAGGCAGCGTCGCGTTCCTTTGCAGTGCTGGTTTCTCGAGCATGGGCAACCTGAATGATGGGGCCGGATCGAAGAGTCATGTCGGCCCCGATGCTAGCAGTCTTCGTGCGGGCGGACGATATAACTGTGTGTGTCATTTCGTGGATCGCATTGCAATGTGATTGTGCATCCCTGTGGGCGCGCATTGGGTGAGCGACACAAAACTCTTGTGGGAGCAAAGCTTGCTCGCGATGGCGTCTGTACATTCAACATTGATGCAAACTGAGGCGCTGCTATCGCGAGCAAGCTTTGCTCCCACAGAAACTGAGGTGAACACTGCACCCGCCAATCGCTCCCCCCAGTCTTCAAAAGTTACACGACCACTGGCCGCCGCCAGGTTCGAGCGCCTAGACTTCGCCAGTCTTCAGTTCAGGAACAGCCCGTGACTTCCATTTTCTGGTACGACTACGAAACCACCGGCATCAACCCGCGTTGCGACCGACCCTTGCAGGTGGCGGGTATCCGTACCGATTTCCAGCTCAATGAGATCGACGAGCCGGTGAACCTGTATTGCCGTCCCAGCGACGATATCCTGCCCCATCCGGCGGCTTGTGCGATCACGGGCATCACCCCGGCATGCCTAGCGGAAAAGGGCTTGAGCGAAGCCGATTTCATGACCCGTGTCCACGCACAACTGGCCGCTCCCGGGACCTGCGGCGCCGGCTACAACACCCTGCGCTTCGACGATGAAATGACGCGCTACAGCCTGTATCGGAATTTCTTCGACCCGTACGCGCGCGAGTGGCAGGGCGGCAACAGTCGATGGGACCTGATCGACCTGGTGCGCACTGCCTACGCGCTGCGCCCGCAAGGCATTGTCTGGCCGCAAGAGGAGGGGCGCGTGACCCTCAAGCTGGAGCGCCTGACGGCCGCCAACGGTATTGACCATGGCCAGGCGCACGATGCGTTGTCGGACGTGCGCGCGACCATCGCCCTGGCGCGCCTGATCCGGCAGAAACAGCCGCGGCTCTACGACTGGCTGTTCCAGCTGCGCAGCAAACAGAGCGTGATGGACCAGATCCGCCTGCTGCAACCGATGGTGCATGTTTCCGGGCGTTTTTCCGGTGAGCGCAATTACCTTGGCGTGGTCCTGCCACTGGCCTGGCATCCGAAGAACCGCAATGCCTTGATCGTCTGCGACCTGCACCTGGATCCCCAGGGCTTGCTGGATCACGACGCCGATACGCTGCGCCAGCGCCTGTATACCCGCCGCGAAGACCTGCTCGAAGGCGAGTTGCCCGTGCCGCTCAAGCTCATCCATATCAACAAGTGTCCGGTGGTTGCGCCGCTCTCGGTACTGCGGGCGGAGGATCGGCAGCGACTGCAATTGGACATGGAGGGTTATCAGCAGCGGGCGTTGCGGCTAACTGACGCACAGAAAGTTTGGCAGGATAAACTCCCGGCTATTTATGGGGGCGAGGATTTCACCGCCAGTGAAGATCCCGAGCAACAGTTGTACGCAGGTTTTCTCGGCGATCGCGATCGCCGTTTATGCGAGCAAGTCCGACTGGCGGATCCGGCTCAATTGACCCAGGAGCGCTGGCCTTTCGATGATGAGCGTTTGCCTGAATTATTGTTCCGATATCGCGCCCGCAACTTTCCTGACACGTTGAATCAGCAAGAGCACGAGCGTTGGAGACTTTTCTGTCAACAACGTCTGTCATCCCCGGAGTGGGGCGCGCCCAATACGCTGGAAAGTTTTGATAAGGCGATGGCGCAATGGATGCTCCTTGCAACGCCATTGCAACGAGAAGTACTCCTGCACTGGCAGGGTTACAGCGCGCAACTGCGCCAGCGTTTAAGCCTTGGCTGACGATGAATTGAAAAGATGACAGGCATAAAAAAACGCCAGCATTCGCTGGCGTTTTTTGTTCGCAAAGAACGGTGCGAACCGGTGAGGCTTAACCCAGCAGGGTTGCCCAGCCTTCAACCACGTCACCGCCCCACTTGGCTTTCCACTCTTTCAGAGTCTTGTGGTTGCCACCTTTGGTTTCGATGACTTCGCCGTTGTGCGGGTTCTTGTATTGCTTAACTTTGCGAGCGCGTTTGGTGCCGGTAGTTTTTACGGCGCCACGTGGGGCTTTGCTCGATTTTGCTTCTGGATCCAACAGGGCAATGATGTCGCGCAGGGACTTGGAGTATTCGCCCATCAGCGTGCGCAGTTTGCCTTCGAATTCCAGTTCTTTTTGCAGCTTGTCGTCTTGCGACAGGTTCTTCAGGCGCGCTTGCAGTTCTTTGATGGCTTCTTCTGTGGCGCGGTATTCATTGATCAAGGACATGAGGACTACCTTATGTAGGACACGGGTGGCAAGGACACAGTGCGGCAATAGTAATCAGACAGTTTCATCAAGTAAACATTTAGCCGGTGTTTTATTTAATTAATTAGTGGTGTCTCGCAAAAGCCGCTGTTGCAGTTAAATTCCGTCAGTCTCTTCACATTTGTTCACACATATAGCGTCCCTGCGCAGCGCCGGTCGCTTGGCGATCTGGAGCTGTCTACCGTGGGGGCGGTCAATCATCAATACTGCAGTTTTGCTGCGCAATGGCTAGAATGGCCGCCTTTGCGAAGTTCTGGAGTTCCCCCTAATGCGCACTTTTCGGTTGGTGATCGCTTGCCCGGACCGCGTCGGCATCGTTGCTAAAGTCAGTAACTTTCTGGCGTCCCATAACGGTTGGATCACTGAAGCAAGCCATCACTCGGACGATCAAAGCGGCTGGTTTTTCATGCGTCACGAGATTCGCGCCGACTCGCTGCCCTTCGGTATCGAGGCTTTTCGCGAGGCGTTCGCACCGATTGCCCAAGAGTTCTCGATGAACTGGCGCATCACCGATACCGCGCAGAAAAAACGTGTGGTGCTGATGGCGAGCCGTGAATCCCACTGCCTGGCTGACCTGTTGCACCGCTGGCACAGCGATGAGCTCGATTGCGACATCGCCTGCGTGATTTCCAACCATGATGACTTGCGCAGCATGGTGGAGTGGCACGGCATCCCGTACTACCACGTCCCGGTCAACCTGCAGGACAAGCAGCCGGCGTTTGCCGAAGTCTCGCGCCTGGTCCAGCAGCACGATGCCGACGTGGTGGTACTGGCTCGCTACATGCAGATCCTGCCGCCAGCCTTGTGCCGCGAATATGCCCAGAAGGTCATCAACATCCACCACAGCTTCCTGCCGTCGTTCGTCGGCGCCAAGCCGTATCACCAGGCTTCGATGCGCGGTGTGAAGCTGATTGGCGCCACGTGCCACTACGTGACCGAAGAGCTGGACGCCGGCCCGATCATCGAGCAGGACGTGGTGCGCGTCAGCCACAGCGACAGCATCGACGATATGGTGCGTTTCGGCCGTGACGTCGAGAAGATGGTGCTGGCGCGAGGCCTGCGTTATCACCTGGAAGACCGGGTGCTGGTGCACGGCAACAAGACCGTGGTGTTCTGATCAAAGAAGGGCCTGGACGAGCAAATCGCCAGGCCCTTTTCAGGCCTGCCTGAGGCGCATCAGCTTCTTGAGCAAGGGGCGCCCGACCATCAGGAAAAACACCGGCCCGCCAGCCAGCAGATAGAAGTAATAGGTCACCGCCCGCCAGATCAGGATCGCCGCCGCTGCGGTGGATTTACCCACCATGGGCGCCAGCAACGCCGCCGATGTCACTTCCGCCGCCCCGGCGCCGCCCGGCAGCAGGCTGAACTGTCCCGCGCTCAGGGAAAGCATCTGGATCAGGAAGCTCCACGCCCACTGCAAATCCGCCCCCAAGCCTCTCAGTGCCAGGTACAACACGCTGTAGCGCAACGTCCAGTGCAGACAGGTCAGGCCGAAGACCTGGAACAATGTCCGCCGGGGCAATTTCAAGGTGTCGGTAAACGCCGCCAGAAAGTGCAGGATCTTGCGCCCCCAGCGTCGACGGGTGCTGCTCCTGACCCGCAGATGGCGCAGCAGCCGGGCTCCCAGCCGAATCAGCCGACGGTGATAGCGGGCCGCGAGTGCGCAGCCGACCAAGCCGCCCAACAATGAAACGGCGCTCAAGGCCAGCATCCACTCCAGGCGCTGGCTGAGGTTCTGGAACAGCGCGTACAGCAGGATCCCCACCAAGGCGCAGAAAAAAAACAGCAGGTCGCTCAGTTGGTCCATGGCAAACACCGCGCTGCCGTGGGCCGGGCGCACGCCGTTGCGCGAGAGCAGGGCCATCAGCGTCAGCGGCCCACCGCTGCCGCCGGGCGTCGCGCACATGGCAAACTCGGTGGACATCACCACGCCAAGGCTCCTCAGCCCACCCAACTGTCCACGGTGTTCACCCAACAGCAGGCGCAGGCGGACGGAGTTCAGGCCCCAGCAGAGCAGGATCATGCCCAGCATGACCAGCAGCAGCGACACGGGAAAACGCTGCACCCGCGACCACATCTCGCCACCGCCCACCAGCAACGGAACCAGCCACGCGATGAGCAGCGCGAGGACCAGCCAGATCAGCCGTTTCATGCGGCGCTGCCGACCATGAGTTCGCGGCTCGCCAGCCAGCGCGCCTTGGTCAGCGGCACGCGTCCATCCTCCAGCAGGCGTTCCAGGGTGCGTAGCCAGTAGTCCCGGGAGAACCGGTGGCGCATGTCCACCGGGTGCAGGCCCAGGCGAATCACCGGCGCCTGGCGCCAGCGTTGTTCACGCCGGTCGCTGATGACTTTCGATACACCACGGCGCCAGGCACTGCGGGCGCTCCAGACCAATCCCGGGGCATCGATGGGGGTGAAGTCCGGCAGGCGATACAGGTGCCGGGGATCGCTGGTATAGCGCAGGGGCAATTGGCGCAAGGCCTGGCGCGTGCCTTCGCTCATCAACCAGGCCGGCGCGACGAACCCCTCCAGTGGCCACTGGTAGCGCTGGAACAGTTCCATGCCCGCGCGCAGGCGCAGCAGGGCCTCGGCCTCGGAAAGGGCGTAGAACTCGCCTTCGTGGGTGTAGACCCGGCGCATGAACCAGTCCCTGGGCGAGCGCGGCGCCTTGCCGTCGTCGCAATGGTAGTAGCCGTGCAAGACCAGTTCGTCGCCCCGCGCGACCCGGCTGTCGAGCAGGCGCCGCATGCCCGGAAAATGCTCCAGCCTGTTGCCGTGGTGAAAGTCCGGCACCACCAGCCAGGTCATCGGCAGGTGGCCGAGGGCGTCGACGGCTTCGACAAAGGGCTGGTAGTCGGGCCAGGTTTGCGGGGCCACGTCATGCAATACCAGCAGTACGCTGGACGACGGGTTCATCGCCGCGCGCCTCGCTCAAGCATTGGCCAGCATCGGCATCTGGGCACCGAGCACGGCGTAGTAATGGCCCAGCAGGCTGTTGACCACCGAATCCCAGGCGTAATGGCGTTCTACATGACGCCGCGCCAACACGCCGCGGCGCTGGCAGCCCTCGCTGAACAGCTGTCGCACGGCATTGGCCATGGCCTGTGGGTTGTTGGGGGCACAGAGCAGGCCGCAGTCTTCGTGGACGATTTCGGTGAAGGCGCCGGCCGCCACTGCCACCACCGGGATGCCGCAGGCCATGGCTTCGAGGATCACCAGGCCGAAAGTCTCCTGGTCCCCAGCGTGGAGCAGGGCATCGGCGCTGGCCATCAGCCGGGCGACCTGTGGTGCCGGGCAGAATTCGTCGATCACCGTGACGTTGTCCGGCACCACGGCGGGCATCGACGAGCCGACCAGCAACAAGTGATAACGCTGGCCCAGGCGTTTCATGCACTTGAGCAGCACCGGCAGGTTTTTTTCCTTCGAGCCGCGACCGGCGAACACCAGCAGGCGCGTGTCCTCGGCAATGCCCAGTTCGGCCCGCAGCTCCGGGTCGCGGGCGGCGGGATTGAAGGTGTGCAGGTCCACGCCCAAGGGTTGTACGAAGACGTTCCGCACGCCGAGCCCGGTCAACTTGTCGGCCATGACCTGGCTCGGCGCCAGGACCCGGTCGAAGTTACCGTACAACTTACTGACGTAGGCTTCGATGTTGGGCGTGAACCAGCTGCCCATGCGGTTGCTCACCAGCAGCGGCAGATCGGAGTGATAAAAGCCGATCACCGGGACGTCGAGTTGCCGCCGGGCATCCAAGGCCGCCCAAGCCGTGAGATAGGGGTCGCCGACCTCGATCAGGTCCGGCTGCAAGTCCTGCAGGACATTGCGCCAGGGCGCCAGGCGAAGGGGGAAGCGATAGCCTTTGCCGAAAGGCAGGGGAGGGGCCGGAACGGTGTAGATCCCGTCTTGCTCGCTCAGATGCGCGCCGGGAACCAGCAAGCTGTGGCGAATACCGGGCCGATCGCCCAGGCGCCGGTGCTTGGCATCCAGATAAGTGCGCACGCCGCCGCTGGCGGGGGCGTAGAACATGGTTATGTCCGCTATATGCACGATGAACATCCCTCTGGTCTGTGTTCTCCTTTTGTTGACCTTTGTGGGGAATGGATGTTCGGTTGGGTTGTTGGGCAGGTGAGGTGTCAGTCAGTGCTGGGGTGTTTGGGTTGGCCTCATCGCGAGCAGGCGCTACTCAATGCGGAAACAGCGCTTTCTGTTCCAACAAGTGGGTGGTGTTCGTCGCGTCCGGATTGATCGCGATGTTCTGCGCCAGGTTCTCAATCAGCAGGATGCGACCGCTCAGCCAGGTCTGGATGTTGTTGGCCGTGACATCGCCCATTTTGTGCAGGTAGTTGTCGAGGTTGTCGCGGATGGCATTGCGTTGCAGGTAATCGTTGTACAGCGTGAAGCAGGCGAAGGCAGCGATGACGATGAGAGCCGCGGCTAGCAGGATTTTATGGCTAAAGCGCAGGTTTTTATTCATGGCTCGGGGTTCCGCTAAGGTCTAAATTCTCTGGGCATGCTTTTATAGAATAGAAGGGCACGCAAAATGGCGTCAGATTCAAAAAAGCTGATATTTCCATCTCTCCTTAGGGGAATACCCGGCCTTGTGTTCAGCAGGATCTGTCGCTTCATATCTCGGCCAAGCAGGGCCATGGATTAACCACAGGTGACGAAATGCCTGACTCATTGCAACTTGTTATCGGCGCCGATCTGACCGGCCAGCCCATTGCCCAGGCCATGCGCCTGGCGAACCGACATGGCCTGGTGGCCGGCGCCACCGGCACTGGCAAGACCGTGACGTTGCAGCGTCTGGCCGAAATGTTCAGCGATGCCGGCGTGGCGGTGTTCGCCGCCGATATCAAGGGTGACCTGTGCGGCCTCGGTGCCGCCGGCAATCCCCAGGGCAAGATCGCCGAGCGCATCGCCGGCATGCCCTGGCTCAACCACCGGCCCCAGGCTTATCCGGTGACGTTGTGGGATATCCACGGCCAATCCGGGCATCCGCTGCGCACCACCTTGAGTGAAATGGGCCCGTTGTTGATCGGCAGCCTGCTGGAGCTGACCGACAGCCAGCAGTCGGCGTTGTACGCCGCGTTCAAGGTGGCCGACCGCGAGGGGTTGTTACTGCTGGACCTCAAGGACCTCAAGGCGCTGCTCAATCACCTCAAGGACAACCCCGAGTTGCTGGGCGACGACGCCGCCCTGATGACCACCGGTTCCAGCCAGGCGTTGCTCCGTCGCTTGTCCACCTTGGCGCAGCAAGGCGCTGACGCCTTGTTCGGCGAACCGGCCTTGCAGCTCGAAGACATCCTGCAACCGGCCAGCGACGGTCGTGGCCGTATCCATTTGCTCGACGCCAGCCGCCTGGTCCATGAGGCGCCGAAGGTCTACGCGACGTTCCTGTTGTGGCTGCTGGCCGAGCTGTTCGAGCAACTGCCCGAGCGCGGCGATGCGGACAAACCGTTGCTGGCTCTGTTTTTCGACGAGGCGCACCTGCTTTTTGCCGGTACCCCCAAGGCGTTGCAGGAACGCCTGGAGCAGGTGGTGCGGTTGATTCGTTCCAAGGGTGTCGGGGTGTATTTCGTGACCCAGTCGCCGGGAGACTTGCCCGACGACGTGTTGGCGCAATTGGGGTTGCGTATCCAGCATGGCTTGCGCGCCTTTACCGCCAAGGAGCAGAAGTCCTTGCGAGCGGTGGCCGACGGCTTCCGGCCGAACCCGCAGTTCGACACGCTGGCGGTACTGACCGAGCTGGGCATCGGTGAAGCCCTGGTGGGCACCTTGCAGGAAAAGGGCACGCCCGAAATGGTCCAGCGCGTACTGGTGGCGCCGCCGCAGTCGCGCATTGGCCCGCTGACCGAGGCCGAACGCGCCGGGCTCATCGCTCGTTCGCCGTTGCAAGGACGCTACGATAAGCCCATCGATCGTGAGTCGGCCTATGAAGTCCTGATGGGGCGCAAGGGGCTGGAGCCGCAGGCCGAAGCCGCACCGGACAAGCCAGCGGCCGAAGAACCGAGTTTCACCGACAAGGCTGGCGAATTCCTCGGCACGGCGGCCGGCCAGGCCTTGAAGTCGGCGATGCGCCAGGCGGCCAATCAACTGGGGCGGCAGTTGGTGCGTGGGTTGATGGGGTCGTTGTTGGGGGGGAGTAAGCGGCGGTAGTGCAAGGCTTAAGATTGAGTCGCGAAGACGGTTTGTCAGGCGAGAAATATGTTGGCTGACTTAGCGGTATCGCGAGCAGACAACGAAACGCTCAACCCTTGGGCTTGCCGTGCGCCGCCAAGCGCTCCAGCGCCGCGCGCAGGTTGGGGTCGCTGATGCCGTCGGCGGTGGCCTGGATGGTCGCGGCGGCGTTGGTGGACAAATCCAGTGTGTGCCCCTTCGCGCCCACGTGGACGGTGGGCGGCTGCACCTTGAACAAAATCCGCGTCAGGCCGGCGAATTCTTCGAACACCTGCAATTGGCGCAACAGGCGCTTTTGCTGGTAGCGCAGGCGCGTGGCCCAATGGCCGTCGGTGACGATCAGCAGCAGGCAGCCTTCGCGCCAGGAGGCCACGTGGCAGTGCTCGCGCGCGGCCGGCTGCAACTGGCTGTCCAGCAGGCGTTGCAGGTGCCCCAGGCGCCGGGCGTGACCGAAAATGGCTTTCAGCGGCTTGGCTTCGCGCAGCAGGACGGCGGGCACCTTGGCTGTGAGAGGGCGGAAGGCCATGAACTAATACCGCAAATGACAGAGGCGCCATGGTAGCAGAAAGCATCGGCTGCGCCTCGATCCACCGCCCCGAGGCTCTGGCGCCGCATTTGGCGCAGGATAACTTCTGCGCTTGATGGGTTGAAACTCGCGCAAAAGCCCTTATTTTAAGCAAGCCCCGTCACAGCGCTGTGCCAGCATCGTGGAATAACGCCACTTTCCTCTCCATCGTTTCCGGGTAGAATGCTCGTTCGCATGCGGCCATGAGGGCTGCACGGGCGACCCATGGGGCCCGCCCTCCATCCCTTTAGTGTGGAAGATCCTGCCGATATGTTTGCGCCTTTGTTAAAGAAACTCTTTGGAAGCAAGAACGAGCGTGAAGTCAAGCGCATGCTCAAGACGGTACAGACTGTCAATGCCTTCGAAGAGCAAATGGTGGCCCTTTCGGACGATCAGTTACGCGCCAAGACTGCCGAATTCAAGGACCGCATCGCCAAAGGGGAAACCCTGGACCAGCTCCTGCCTGAAGCCTTTGCGGTCGCCCGCGAAGCCGGCAAGCGGATCATGGGCATGCGTCACTTCGACGTCCAGTTGATCGGCGGCATGACCTTGCACGAAGGCAAGATCGCCGAAATGCGCACCGGCGAGGGCAAGACCCTCGTGGCGACCCTGGGCGTGTACCTCAACGCACTGTCCGGCAAGGGCGTGCACGTGGTGACGGTCAACGACTACCTGGCCCGCCGCGACGCCAACTGGATGCGCCCACTCTACGAATTCCTCGGCCTGACCGTCGGTGTCGTTACACCGTTCCAGCCGCCGGAAGAGAAACGCGCCGCCTACGCCGCCGACATCACCTACGGCACCAACAACGAATTCGGTTTCGACTACCTGCGCGACAACATGGCGTTCAGCCTGGAAGAAAAATTCCAGCGTGAACTCAACTTCGCCGTGATCGACGAAGTCGACTCCATCCTCATCGACGAAGCCCGTACCCCGCTGATCATCTCCGGCCAGGCCGAAGACAGCTCCAAGCTGTACACCGAGATCAACAAACTGATCCCGCAGCTCAAGTTGCACGTCGAGGAAGTCGAAGGCCAGGTGACCCAGGCCGGTCACTACACCATCGACGAGAAGACCCGCCAGGTCGAACTCAACGAAGCCGGTCACCAGTTCATCGAGGACATGCTGACCCGCGTTGGTTTGCTGGCCGAAGGCGAGAGCCTGTACTCGGCGCATAACCTGGGCCTGTTGACCCACGTCTATGCCGGCCTGCGTGCCCACAAGCTGTTCCATCGCAACGTCGAATACATCGTGCAGGACGGCCAGGTCGTGCTGGTCGACGAACACACCGGCCGTACCATGCCGGGCCGTCGCCTGTCCGAAGGCCTGCACCAGGCCATCGAAGCGAAGGAAGGCCTGAACATCCAGGCCGAGAGCCAGACCCTGGCCTCGACCACCTTCCAGAACTACTTCCGCCTGTACAACAAGCTGTCCGGCATGACCGGTACCGCTGACACCGAAGCGTTCGAGTTCCACCAGATCTACGGCCTGCAAGTGGTGGTGATCCCCACCAACAAGCCGCTGGCGCGCAAGGACTACAACGACCTGGTGTTCCTGACCGCCGAAGAGAAGTACGCGGCGATCATCAACGACATCAAGGAAGGCATGGCCCAGGGCCGGCCGATCCTGGTGGGTACCGCCACCATCGAGACCTCCGAGCACATGTCCGCCTTGCTCAACAAGGAAGGCATCGAGCACAAGGTCCTCAACGCCAAGTTCCACGAGAAGGAAGCCGAGATCATTGCCCAGGCCGGTCGCCCGGGTGCGCTGACCATCGCCACCAACATGGCCGGTCGTGGTACCGACATCCTGTTGGGCGGCAACTGGGAAGTGGAAGTGGCTTCCCTGGAAAACCCGACCCCCGAGCAGATCGCGCAGATCAAGGCCGACTGGCAGAAGCGTCACCAGCAGGTGCTCGAATCCGGTGGCTTGCAGGTGATCGCCTCCGAGCGTCACGAATCGCGCCGTATCGACAACCAGCTGCGTGGCCGTGCCGGTCGCCAGGGTGACGCCGGTTCCAGCCGTTTCTACCTGTCCCTGGAAGACAGCCTGATGCGTATCTTCGCCTCTGACCGGGTGAAGAACTTCATGAAGGCCCTGGGCATGCAGCCGGGCGAGGCGATCGAGCACCGCATGGTGACCAACGCCATCGAGAAGGCCCAGCGCAAGGTCGAAGGCCGCAACTTCGACATCCGCAAGCAACTGCTGGAATTCGACGACGTCAACAACGAGCAGCGTAAAGTGATCTATCACATGCGCAACAGCTTGTTGGCCGCCGACAACATTGGCGACACCATCGCCGATTTCCGCCAGGAAGTGCTCAACGCCACCGTCAGCGCCCACATTCCGCCGCAATCGCTGCCGGAACAATGGGATATCGCGGGCCTGGAAGCGGCCCTGCGCAGTGACTTCGGCGTGTCGTTGCCGATCCAGCAATGGCTGGACGAAGACGATCACCTGTACGAAGAAACCCTGCGCGAGAAGCTGCTCGCCGAACTGATCGCCGCCTACAACGAGAAGGAAGACCAGGCTGGCGCCGAAGCGCTGCGCTCCTTCGAGAAGCAGATCGTGCTGCGAGTGCTGGACGACTTGTGGAAAGACCACCTGTCGACCATGGACCACCTGCGCCACGGTATCCATTTGCGCGGTTACGCCCAGAAGAACCCGAAGCAGGAGTACAAGCGCGAGTCCTACACGCTGTTCTCCGACCTGCTGGATTCGATCAAGCGCGACTCGATCCGCGTGCTGTCCCACGTCCAGGTTCGCCGCGAAGACCCGGCCGAAGAAGAAGCCCGCCTGCGCCAGGAAGCCGAGGCCCTGGCTGCGCGCATGCAGTTCGAACACGCTGCTGCGCCAGGCCTGGAAGCCAGCGAGGCCCAGGAAGAGGGCGTCGACGTGGATGTCGCCCTGGCGACTGCGCCAGTGCGCAACGAGCAGAAGCTGGGCCGCAACGAGCTGTGCTACTGCGGTTCGGGCAAGAAATACAAGCATTGTCACGGGCAGATCCAGTAATCCCGTTGCAAGGCTGAACCCTCTGCGCCGCGACAGGTCCCGTTCTGTCGCGGCGTTTTGCCATTTGTTCTGCCGTCCCGAAGCGACGGCGCCGACACACATCTGTTAAGGAGCGCATTCATGGCTGTTGGTCTTGGTCCGTTGCCAACGTTGCACCCGGTTGCCGGTTTTGAACTCGGTATCGCCTCGGCGGGCATCAAGCGCCCGGGGCGCAAGGACGTTGTCGTCATGCGTTGCGCCGAAGGCTCGACGGTGGCTGGCGTGTTTACCCTCAACGCTTTTTGCGCCGCGCCGGTCATCCTGGCCAAGCAACGCGTACAAGGGCCGGTGCGCTACCTGCTGACCAACACCGGCAATGCCAACGCCGGCACCGGTGCGCCGGGCCTGGCGGCTGCCGAGCGTACCTGCGCCAAACTGGCCGAACTGACCGGTGTCGACGCCAGCCAGGTGCTGCCGTACTCCACTGGTGTGATCGGCGAGCCCTTGCCGGTCGAGAAGATCGAAGGTGCCTTGCAGGCCGCCCTCGATGACCTGTCGGAAAACAACTGGGCTGCAGCCGCCACCGGCATCATGACCACCGACACCCTGCCCAAGGGTGCCAGCCGCCAGTTCCAGCATGATGGCGTGACCATCACCGTGACCGGCATCAGCAAGGGCGCGGGCATGATCCGTCCGAACATGGCGACCATGCTCGGCTACATCGCCACCGACGCCAAAGTCTCGCGCCAGGTGCTGCAAGACCTGATGCTCGACGGTGCCAACAAGTCGTTCAACCGCATCACCATCGACGGCGACACCTCCACCAACGACTGCTGCATGCTGATCGCTACCGGCAAGGCCAACCTGCCGGAAATCACCGAAGCCAGCGGCCCGCTGTTCGCCGCCCTGAAACAGGCCGTTTTCGAAGTGTGCATGGAAGTGGCCCAGGCCATCGTCCGTGACGGCGAAGGCGCGACCAAGTTCGTGACCGTGCAGGTCAACGGTGGTGGCAATCACCAGGAATGCCTGGACGTGGGCTACACCGTGGCGCACTCGCCGCTGATCAAGACCGCGCTGTTCGCTTCCGACCCGAACTGGGGCCGGATCCTCGCCGCCGTTGGCCGTGCGGGTGTGCCGGCGCTGGACGTGAGCAAGATCGACGTGTTCCTCGGTGAAGTCTGCATTGCCAGCCAAGGCGCGCGCGCGGCCACCTACACCGAAGCCCAGGGCGCGGCGGTGATGCAGCAGGAAGAAATCACCATCCGTATCGAGCTGGGACGCGGCGATTGCAGCGAAACCATCTGGACCACCGACCTGTCCCACGAGTACGTCAAGATCAACGCTGAGTATCGGACCTAATACCGAGTCGCCGTTATCGCGAGCAGGCTCGCTCCCACAAGGGATCCGTTGTGTGGCAACAACAGTATGCACACTGGAGAACCCTGTGGGAGCGAGCCTGCTCGCGATACGGCGGGACAGACGCCAACCCTCTGATTGACACAAGAAAGGATTTCAGACATGAGCCTGCACCTGATCATCGGCAACAAGAACCTCTCTTCCTGGTCCCTGCGCGGCGCGCTGGCGTTGGCATTGACTGGGGAGAAGTACACCGAAGAGCTGGTCAGGCTCGATCAGCCCGATACCCGCGAGAAACTGCTCAAGTACTCGCCCACGGCCAAGGTCCCGCTGCTCAAGACCGAGTTCGGCGTGATCGCCGACTCCCTGGCGATTGCCGAATATCTGGCCGAACGCTTCCCCGGTGCCGGTCTCTGGCCCAAGGACGTGGCCGCTCGGGCCCAGGCGCGTTCGGCTTGCGCACAGATGCACAGCGGCTTTTTCGCCCTCCGCAGCCATATGCCCATGGATCTGCAGCACGATGCTCCGCTGTCGCCCATGCCGGCTGATGTCCAGTTGGAGATCGAGCGGATGCTGGCGTTGTGGGCCGAATGCCGTGCCGCGGCGACCGAAGCCGGTCCCTATCTGTTTGGCCGCGTGAGCCTGGCAGACGCATTTTTTGCCCCGGTCGCCGTGCGCTTGCGCACCTATCAGGTGGCGCTGCCCGAGGTCGATGCGGCCTATGTCGAAACCCTTTATCAATGGCCTGCGTTCAAGGCCTGGCAACAGGCTGGCCTGGAGGAAACTGCGCGGTGAAACGAATCCATGTGGCGGCGGCGGTTATTCGCGACGCCGCCGGTAAAATCCTCATTGCCCGACGCGCCGACACCCAGCACCAGGGTGGCCTGTGGGAGTTCCCAGGTGGCAAGGTCGAGGCCGATGAGTCCGTCGAAATCGCCCTGGCCCGAGAACTTCATGAAGAGCTGGGCATCGTCGTTGGCGCTGCCCGACCGTTGATCAAGGTGCGTCACGACTACCCGGACAAGCAGGTGCTGCTCGATGTCTGGGAAGTCTCGGCGTTCACCGGCGAGCCCCATGGCGCCGAGGGGCAGCCGTTGGCGTGGGTGGCGGCTCGCGATCTGGCGAACTACGAATTTCCGGCCGCCAACCAGCCGATTGTCGCGGCGGCGCGTTTGCCGGGCGAATACCTGATCACCCCTGAAGGCCTTGAGACGCCGACCTTGCTGCGCGGCATGCAGAAGGCGATTGCCGGCGGGATCAAATTGCTCCAATTGCGTGCGCCCAATGGTTACGACCCGCAATACCGCGACTTGGCGGTGGACGCGGTGGGACTGTGTGCCGGCAAGGCTCAATTGATGCTCAAGGGGCCTTTCGAATGGCTGGGGGATTTTCCCTCCGCTGGCTGGCACGTCACCGCCGCGCAATTGCGCAAGCATGCGGCGGCGGGTCGGCCGTTCGGCAAGGAGCGTTGGCTGGCCGCGTCCTGCCATAACGCCGAGGAACTGTCCCTGGCCCGGCAGATGGACGTCGACTTCGTAACGCTCTCGCCGGTACAGCCGACCCAGACCCATCCCGAGGCCCAGCCGTTGGGTTGGGACGAGGCCGCGCGGTTGATCGAGGGCTTCGACAAGCCTGTCTATCTGTTGGGTGGGGTAGGGCCTGCCGAGCGGCAAAAAGCCTGGGAGACTGGGGCGCAAGGTGTGGCGGGGATTCGGGCGTTCTGGCCTGGGGCTTGATTCCCGGGGAGTGGCTGCTCGCGAAGGCGGCCTGAAGGCGATAGATCTGTCTGATCAATTCCCAGGCTTGGCCGCCGCCTCCCAAAGCACTTCCGCCACCCCTTGGCGCCTGGCAATGATTCGCGCCGCCACGAACAACAGGTCCGACAACCGATTGATATAGGCCAGCCCCGGCCCGGCCAGCGGCTCGATGGCATTCAATTGCTGGCAACGACGTTCGGCACTGCGGGCCAGGCTGCGGCAGACGTGGGCCTGGGCTATCAGCGCCGAGCCACCGGGCAGGATGAAGTTCTCCAGCGGCCCTAATTCCTCGTTCCATACGTCGATCGCTGCTTCCAGTCGCTCGATTTCCGTCACGTTCAAAGCCTGGTAGGCCGGCATCGCCAGTTCCCCACCCAGGTCGAACAGGCGGTGCTGGCAAGGTTTCAGCACCTCGATGACTTCCCCGAGCGCCGGGAAGCGGCTCATTTCATCGGCGAGCCCGGCCAGCAGCAATCCCAGCTGGCTATTGAGCGTGTCCACTTCGCCAATGGCCTCGACCCGTGGGTGGTCCTTGGGCACGCGGCGGCCGTCTCCCAGTCCGGTTTCACCTTTGTCTCCGGTCCGGGTGTAAATTTTCGACAGACGAAAACCCATGCTCAACGCTCCAGTGGCTTGTTTTCCTGGGGGACGGTGGAAGTGCCCGCCAGTGGCAGGCGCAAGGTGAAGCAGGTGCCTTGGCCCGGCGCCGATTGCACTTCCATCTGGCCCTTGTGGTTATTGGTGATGATGAAATACGACACCGAAAGCCCCAGCCCCGTGCCTTGGCCGATTTCCTTGGTGGTGAAGAAAGGCTCGAACGTGCGTTTGCGCACGTTCTCGCTCATGCCAATGCCGTTGTCTTCGACCTGGATTTCCGCCCACGGTGGATTCAGTCGGGTGCGCAGGATGATGCGCCCCGGTTCGCTGTCGTCCTGGCGTTGATGGATCGCCTGGGCAGCGTTCTTCAGCAGGTTGAGCAACACCTGTTCCAGCTCGTTGGCCGTGCCGGGCACCGGACCCAGGTTCGGATCGAACTGACGGATGATGGCCTGCCCCTTGAAGTCGAAACCGATGGCCAGGTCGAAGTCGTTGCCGGCGATTTCCACCGCCTGGTCGATCAACGCCGGCAGGTCGCACGGCGCCATCTGCCGGGTGCTGCGACGGCTGAAGCTGAGCATGTGGGTGACGATTTTTGCCGCCCGGGCGCCGGCCTGCTGGATGCCGTCGAGCAACTGCGGGATGTCCCGGCCCTGCAAGTAGCGATTCACCGTTTCCAGTGGGATCCCCAGTTGTTCGGCCTGTTCAAGGTTCTTGGGCAGCTCCGGCGAGAGGCGTCGGCGGATGTTCTGCACGTTGTGCAGGATCGCGCCCAGCGGGTTGTTGATCTCATGGGCCATGCCCGCCGCGAGGCCACCGACCGAGAGCATTTTTTCCGACTGCACCATCATTTCTTCCAGGGACAGGCGCTGGGTGATGTCGTCGATGCGGATCACCACGCCGCGCCCGGCACCGCCCATCAAGGGGTAGAAGGTCAGGGCATAGTGCCGAGCTTCGTCGTCCTTGGTCCAGGTGACGCGTTCGATCTTGGCCACCGTGTGTTGCTCGACCGTCTGCTTGAGTTGCGGCAGATACGGTTTCAGTGGTTCGAAGGCGAGGAAGATCGGCTGGTTCAGCGCCTCGTCCAGGCGTGTGCCGGAAAGGGCGCTGGCCTCCTGGTTCCACTGGGTGACGTAGAGCTGTTCGTCGAGGGCGATCAGCGCCGAGGGCATGGAGTCGATGATGCTGTTGAGGTAGTTCTGGAAGCCGGTGAGTTTCTTCTCGATCTTGCTGCGCACCTGGACTTCCAGCTCCAGCTTGCGGTTGGTGTGGCGGGTTTCTTCCGCCAGGCCCTGGGCCTGGTCGTAGGCCGCCTGGGAGTCGTCCCGGGCGCGCTTGAGTTGCTGTTCCCGGGCTTCGATGCGCGACAGCATGGTGTTGAACGCTTCGGCCAGGCTGCCGATCTCGTCATGGTTGCCGCGGGCGGCGCGCAGGGCATAGTTCTCTTCGCGGGTCACCTGGCGCGACAGCTCTTCGAGCTGATGGATCGGCTGGGTGATCAGGCGCTTGATCTGCTGGGCGATAAGCAGCCACAGCAGCACGCTGAAAATCAGGATGCCCAGGCTCGCGGTCAAGGTCCCGGTGTAGAACGCGGTCGGCAGTTCGCTGCTGGCCACCAGCAGCAGATGCCCCGGCGTGCTGCCAGGACGGGGCAGGGCAATGACCTGGTTGCTGCGAAATTCGCCCTGGCGCCAGGCCTGCATTTTTCGGAAATGTTCCGGCAGCTTGAGCTTGTCGCCTTGTTGCAATTGCGCCAGGCGTTCGCCCTGGCTGTCATACAGCGCACCTGCCCGCAACGGCCCGTAGCTGTTGAGTTCATCGAGCAGGCGTTGGGCACTTTGCGGCGATTGCAGGGAGTCGGAGATCAGGCTCGGGTTGGCCACCAGCCGGCCAATGGTCTGCAACGCCTGGGGCGCCATGCTTTCCTGGGAGATGTAGTAGGCGGCGCTGATAAAGGTCAGGTTGGCCACCAGCAGGACGGTGGTCAATAACACCAGCAGGGCGGCCAACAGTTTTTGGCCGACCGGAAGGTTCTCAAGGCGCTGGCGCAATGGCATCAGACTCGTCACAAAAAAGGAACACGAGGCCAGCGTAGCCGCTGCTCAGTCGCTGGGCAATCCGAGGTTGTCCAGGTGGGCAATCAGGCGCTGGCGCAATCGCTCCAGATGCGGCACGGCCACGCCATGGCGCTGGGCGACTTTGCAGGCGTGGCCAAGCAGGTAGCTGATTTCGGTGCGGCGTCGATTGGCCACGTCCTGGTACATCGAGGAATAGTTGGCGGCGGTGGCGTGGATCACTCGTTCGACTTCCGGCTGCAAGTCTGCGGCTGCCGCGGGTTGGCCGCAGCGTTCCAACAGCGCGGTGAGTTCGACGCACAGGGTCGCCACTTCACAGTGGTGTTCCAGCAAGCCGCCGTTCTTGCAGTCATGCAGCACGGTCAGCGGATTGATTGCACAGTTGAGCGCCAGTTTGCGCCACAGCCGGGTGAGGATATCAGCGCTCCATTCGTGGGGGATGCCGGCGTCGGCCAAGTCTTCCAGCCAGAACGGCGGCACCGGATGGGCCGGGTCGCCCAGCCAGGTGTAGCCGTGGCCGGCGAACACCACGCGCCAATCTCCTTCGCGAAAGGCGCCCTCGGTGCTCGATGCGCTGATGCAACGGACCTGCGGGACGCGGTTCGCCACGGCCTCCTGGCTGCCGAGGCCGTTCTGCAGCAGGATCAGTTCGCTCTCGGGGTCCAGGCGATGGGCCACCGAAGCAATGGCGTTTTCGGCGTCATACGCCTTGCAGGCCAGCAGCAGGCGCTTGATCGGCGCCGGGTTGTCCGCGGTTTCGCCAGGCACCGGGTAGCACTGGGCCTGGCCTTGCTCCACCAGGGTGAGGCCACCCGCCGCCTGATAATCCTGAAGCCGCTGCGTGTTGCGCAGCACCAACTGCACCGGCAGGCCGGCGCGGAACAGGCGCGAGGCCCACAACGTGCCAAGGCTACCGGCCCCCAGGACATGCCATGTGGTGGGCATCAGCTTTTTACTCGCTTTGGTACAGGCATCTGAAGGGCTCGCAGTGTCGGCAGGAAAAGACCCGTTATAATGAGCCCGATTTTAACCACAAGCCAAGCGCGCGCCTTTGTTACGGGCGCGCCTTTTTATTTGGAGAACACTACATGCCGTCATTCGACGTGGTATCCGAACTGGACAAGCACGAAGTCACCAACGCCGTTGAAAACGCCGTGAAGGAACTCGACCGTCGTTATGACCTCAAGGGTAAGGGCAGTTTCGAATTCAAGGAAAAGGACCTCACCGTCAACCTGACCGCCGAAGCCGAATTCCAACTCGAAGCAATGATCGAGATCCTCAAGATGGCGCTGACCAAGCGCAAGATCGATGTGCAATGCCTTGAGGTCAAGGACGCCTATGCTTCGGGCAAGCTGATGAAGCAGGAAGCCGTGCTCAAGGAAGGCATCGACAAGGAGCTGGCGAAGAAGATCGTCGCGCATATCAAGGACGCCAAGCTCAAGGTCCAGGCTGCCATCCAGGGTGAGCAGGTGCGTGTGACCGGCAAGAAGCGTGACGACTTGCAGGAAGCCATCGCGGCCCTGCGCGGCAAGGAATTCGGCATGCCGCTGCAGTTCAACAACTTCCGCGACTGACCCGAGCTGTATAAGAAACCGTGTGGCGAGGGAGCTTGCTCCCGCTTGGGTGCGAAGCACCCACCTGGTAGGGGGCTGCGAAGCACCCACCGGGTGGGGGGACTGCCATGCAGCCAGCGGGAGCAAGCTCCCTCGCCACAATGTGCTTTTGCAGGTCTTTTTGCGGTAACCGGAATAAGGAGAGAACGATGGACTTGAACGCTGAAGTAAACAATCTGGTCAAGATTTCCCAGGCCTGGATTCCTCTGGTCATGGAGTACGGCAGCCGTGTGCTGCTGGCGGTCATTACCCTGGCCATCGGCTGGTGGCTGATCAACAAGGTGGCGCAGAAACTGGGGGCTTTGCTGGCCCTGCGTAACGCCGACCTGGCACTGCAAGGGTTTATCAGTACCCTGGCCAACATCATCCTGAAGATCCTGCTAATCGTCAGCGTCGCGTCGATGATCGGTGTGGAAACCACGTCCTTCGTCGCGGCCATCGGTGCGGCCGGCCTGGCGATTGGCCTGGCGTTGCAGGGCAGCCTGGCAAACTTCGCCGGTGGCGTGCTGATCCTGCTGTTCCGCCCATTCCGTCTCGGCGACTGGATCGAAGCCCAAGGTGTGGCCGGTACGGTCGACAGCATCCAGATCTTCCACACGGTGTTGCGCACCGGTGACAACAAGACCGTCATCGTGCCCAACGGCAATCTGTCGAACGGCATCATCACCAACACCAACCGCCAGCCAACCCGCAAGGTTGTGTTCGATGTTGGCGTGGATTACCAGGCTGATCTGCAAAAGGCCCGGCAAGTATTGCTGGAATTGGCCAAGGACGAACGCGTATTGACCGACCCGGCACCCGAGGCGGTGATTTCCACCCTGGGTGACAGTTCCATCACGGTGTCTTTGCGTATCTGGGTCAAGACGGCGGATTATTGGAGTGTGATGTTCATGCTCAATGAGCATGCGCGGGATCGCTTGAAAGAGGCGGGGATTGAGATTCCGTTTCCGCAGCGAGTGATTCGAGTGGTTCAGGAAGGGGCAGCCCAATAACGTTTCGAATGTAACTTGGCGCTGGAGTCAGGTTATTTAGCTAGCTTGCTCATTAATAGGCTGTATAACGACTGGAATGCAGTCGAAATAAAAAGCCGCTCACCTGGATCAGGTGAGCGGCTTTTTAGTTTGTTGTGGTGTAGCTATCGAATGGCCGCTGAATTACAAGATGCTCAGTGGGTATTCGACGATGATGCGGAAGTCATTAACGTCGCCAGTGACGTTAGAGGACGCACGATAGAACGCTTGACGTACACGGAACGAGAGATCTTTGGCAGGACCGCTCTGCAGTACGTACTTGGTTTCGATATCCAACTCGTGTTCTTTGCCTTCACCGGTGTCGGTGGAGATATTGTCACCTTTAACGTAGCGGGTCATGAAGCTCAATCCCGGTACGCCATAGGTCTTCATGTTCAGGTCATAACGAGCCTGCCACGAACGCTCATCTGCAAAGTTGAAGTCGGAGTACTGGATGGAGTTAGCCAGGAAAATCGTGCCGCCACCGTCTACACCGTAAACGTAACCAGTGTCACCGGAAGAGCGCTGGTGGGCCAGGGTGAATTTGTGAGCGCCGAGGCTATACGCAGCAGCGAGGGACCAGATGCGGTTATCTACATCACCCGCCAGTTCCTGGCCTTGGCTCTTGCTCTTATAGCCGTTGAAGTCGAAGTTCAGCGACTGGGTATCGGCGATCGGCAATGTGTAGTTCAGGTTGACGTATTGTTTCTTGAAGTAGTCGTCGACGTCGGAAGCTGCAACACCAGCCACGAAATTGTCGGTGAACTGATAGGTTGCGCCAGCGATGTCAGCGGAAGTCAGGCCTTGTGTGTGTGGGCCATTGATGCTGTCGCGCCCCATATTTTGCTGGCCGCTCATCGCGGTGAAGTGACCGGCGGTAAGCTCCAGACCTTTGATTTCCTTGCTGGTGATCAAAGTACCGGTAGCGAATTCTGGCAGCAGACGGCTGTCGTCGGTGGAGAAGACGGGGCTTTCAGTTTGTTGGGTGCCGTACTTCAGGACAGTATCGGAAAGGCGGAATTTAACGGCTGCGCCGGCTTTCGATTGAGTGTGTTCAGGCTTGCCGTCGCTGTCGGAAGCGAACAGGTTGTTGCCTTGGCGACCTTCACCACCGTCCAGCCTGGCGGTGCCGCCGGCAAATGCATCAACACCGACACCGATGGTGCCCTGAGTGAAGCCGGATTTGTAGATGAGAAGCTCACTGATACCAGTATCTTCACGATAGCCGTTTTTGAAGCCGCCACCTGGCAAGGCAATGTTGCCACCGCCGTTTCGTTGATCGCGGTTCATGTACTCGAGACGAGTTTTTGCGGTCAGGCTTTGGTCTTCGATGAAACCCTTGGACTCCTCTTGGGAGGACGCCACTGCGAACTGCGAGGTACCGGCCGAAACAGCCAGTGCGATCATGCTCCACTTCATCACGCGCATCGTGATTTGCTCCTTTGGTTTTAGAAGAGTACTGCCGTCCCACCTGTTTTTTTATCTGGGCGGCTCTTTCTTTTTGTGCCGGCGCAAACTTATATCACGCCGACCCTATTGGCGATACTTGCCCATTCATCCTTTCAGCTTCTTTACGACCCTGTCGCCAATGGCTAGATCCATGTCGTATTTCAGCTGTTTTCCGAGGCAATTGGATTGACAACTTTAATGTTGTTTTTTAATCCGGCATCGGTGCAAAGAGTCCGTTGTTACTGCGTTTGAAGCTCCTGAGGGCAGCCTTGCCACGGTCATTTATAGGTCATCAGGTGCACCGCTTCCGGCGGGGCCCTGTAGACGATGCGAGGATGAATGCAACAAGCATGCACAAATCCCGTTTTCCTTTACATTTTTTTCACATTTTAGCTGCGGTTGCGGTGAAACCTCATGAAACCGGGCTCCAAAGGCCTTGTTTTAAATGGGGTTGACTGCTGGGCAACTCTCGTGTTTGCAGTCCTTGAACCTGGCCCGACAACCAAAAACGTTACCGGTTCACCCTACAGGTGAGTAGATCGCGGATGCTTCGAGCATAGAGCGTAGACGCATTGTGCGGTTTTGGTGCAAAAAATCTTCACGGTGTACGAAAATCATACAGCTGTGTCGTCGAGCGGTTGTCCGGGTGTCCTTTTCCAGGCTTGTTGCACGGTCCTGGTGCGAGCTCGAAAGAAAACCAACGCCTGGTCGACGCGCTGGACAGTGAACGTTCGGCCATTCGCGGGTATGCTGAAAGCCTGTGTCCGACGCAGGCCTGTGGGCCGCCGCGCCGGGCTGAATCGATAACGGGCGAGGAGTATGCACGGTGTTTGCCTTAGATCCACAACTGCAACAAGACACGTTGCCCGTCGGCGATTTCCCGCTGTGCCGGCTGCTCTTGTCCAATGATTCCAATTACCCGTGGTTCATCCTCGTACCGCGCCGGGAAAATATCAGCGAATTGTTTCAATTGGATGACGCCGATCAACAGCAGCTGTGGAAAGAAACCACGGCGCTGGCCGAAACCCTCAAGGACTCGTTCGACGCCGACAAGCTGAACGTTGCAACCTTGGGTAACGTCGTCAGTCAATTGCACATGCATGTCATCGTCCGCAAGCGCGATGATATCGCTTGGCCGGCGCCGGTCTGGGGCAAGCACCCGGCCAAGCCTTATGATGCCGGGCAGGTGGTGGCCATCCGCGAGCGCTTGCGAATGGCGCTGACCGATGATTTCAAGTTTCTGGAGGGTTGAAGCCATGAGCCTTGAAGAACGTGTGACCGAACTGGAAAGCCGCCTGGCGTTTCAGGATGACACCATCCAGGCTTTGAATGATGTGTTGGTGGAGCAGCAGCGAGTCGTCGAGCGTCTACAGCTGCAGATGGCCGCGTTGCTCAAGCGTCAGGAAGAGATGGCCGGGCAATTTGGTGCCTTGGAAGAAGAGGCTCCACCGCCTCATTACTGACCGGGCCTTGAACGGCAGGCATGAAAAACCGCGAGACAGCCAGGCTGCTCGCGGTTTTTTTTGCGCTCGGATCAGCGGCGCGGCAGTGCGGCGATCACGTCTTCGGCCTGCAGGCCCTTGTCACGGTGCATCACGGAGAACTCCACGCGCTGGCCTTCGACCAGGACGCGGTGACCTTCGCCACGAATGGCCCGGAAATGCACGAAAATGTCATCGCCGGAGTCGCGGGAGATAAAGCCGAACCCCTTGGAGGTGTTGAACCACTTCACGGTGCCGGTATCACGGTTGGACATGTCGTAGTTCTGTGGTGCGGCGGCCGACGACGACTTCTTGTAGAAGCTGACGGCCAGGTGCAGCAACACGGCGAGCAGTGCCGCCCCGAGGCTGAACAGGATGGCCGGTTGACCACCTATTTCCGGCATCGGTGCCAGTAAGGCCAGGGTTTGCAGGGCTACGGCCAGCACCAGCAGGACACTGACAAGGTTCTGCAGTTGATGGCGCGGGCCTTTGTTCCAGTAAGGGATGACAGGTGCAAGGGTCAGGTTGAGCAGGCCGAAAAAGGCCAGGTACAAGGCGTCGGGGTGTTGCAGGTACGGTGTGGCTTCTGAACCCAGGCTAGGGATGAAGGACAGCAGCAAGGCAGCTGCGCCCATTAGCAAGTGGACGATTTTCAACATTTTGATTGGCTCACGGTTAAGACGGATCACAAGGAAGAGCGGATTGGGGGCGGTTCGTATCAGAACAATGAAAGATGTTGGACGCGTCCCCGAATCAGCCTATGCACTACGCCTTGAAAAATAAGCGTAGCGACACACTGCCTATTTAACAGCAAAGCCTGAGCCTTCTCAAACGCCTTGCGGACGTGAGTCGCGCTGTTCGTCGGCGGGCAGGCGGCAAGCCAAGCCCTTGAAGGTCGACGGCCAAAGGCGTTGAATTTTGCTGGTTGCCGGAACCGCAGAGGAGGGTGTGCCTGGCGCCGAAGACATCGCTCGCGCCTCTTGTGCCCAGGTATCGGGTAGGACGACGTAATTCGTCGCAGGCCAACTGTTGGCTTGTCCTACATCGATGGTCATAAAGTCATCTGGAACTGGGGGTGCCGTTGAGCTTCCATAGAACCGCAGGTTGGTTGTTCCAATCGAGAGGTTCGTATGGCAAAGGAGTGTCAACGGTATGATCCAAGGAAAAGAGCCCACCGAAGGCGGGCGAGAGCGCTTGCGTCCCCTGAATGTCGAACCGTTCGTCAGGGGGTTCGATATGAAACTGGCCCATCCCCTGGCCCGATCCATCCGCCTGAACGGGTTCGCCACCTGTCTTCGGCTGGAACGGGTCTATTGGGATATTCTCGGCGACATGGCTCAGCTCAACAGCTGTTCCATCAGTGCCTTGCTGTCCCATGTGGACCGGGAGGTGCACCTGCGCCATGGCGGGGTACGCAATTTCAGCGGGTTGGTGCGCGTGGTCTGTGTGGTGCACAGCTTGAAGGCGGCCGGGATGAAGCATTGAGTGCCTCGGCCCGCCAAGCTCAGGGTTGACCCTGGCGCAGGCCGCAGGAGCGGCGTAGGAGCTGCCTTGTTGCACTCGGCAACTCCTACGGCTGCACAGGCTGCATTTAATGGATATAATCCCGCTCTTTGCCGCAAGGCCCCGCCTTTGCGCTTGTAACCTGATCGCCGAGACAACCCCCATGCCGATGTACGACTACCAATGCGCTTCCTGTGGTCATCAGATGGAAGCGATTCAAAAGATCAGCGCGGCACCGCTGGTCGACTGCCCTGCCTGCCAGGCGCCAGAGCTGAAGAAAATGCTGTCCATGCCCGGTTTCCGCCTTGGCGGCACGGGCTGGTATGAAACCGACTTCAAGACCGGCGCCAAGAAAAACCTGGCCGGTGGCGACAAAGCTGATTGAGTTGAACACGCGCGAGTGCTTGCACGGCAGGTCCTCCAACCGAATGTCGAATTACGAGAAGTGAAACCACTACCATGATGCGCAGCCATTATTGCGGCCAACTGAACGAAAGCCTGGAAGGTCAGGAAGTTACTCTTTGCGGATGGGTTCATCGTCGCCGTGACCATGGCGGGGTGATTTTCCTCGATATCCGTGATCGTGAAGGCCTGGCCCAGGTGGTGTTCGACCCGGACCGCGCTCAAACCTTCGCCACCGCCGACCGCGTGCGCAGCGAATACGTCGTCAAGATCACCGGCAAGGTGCGCCTGCGTCCGGCCGGTGCCGGGAACGCCAACATGGCCTCCGGCATGATCGAAGTGCTGGGCCATGAGCTGGAAGTGCTCAACGAAGCGGAAACCCCGCCGTTCCCGCTCAACGAATACTCCGACGTGGGCGAGGAAACCCGCCTGCGCTACCGCTTCATCGACCTGCGTCGCCCGGAAATGGCCGAGAAGCTGCGCCTGCGTTCGCGCATGACCACCAGCATCCGTCGCTACCTGGACGAGAACGGCTTCCTCGACGTCGAGACGCCGATCCTGACCCGCGCCACGCCGGAAGGTGCCCGCGACTACCTGGTCCCGAGCCGCACCCACCCCGGCAGCTTCTTCGCCCTGCCGCAATCGCCACAACTGTTCAAGCAGCTGTTGATGGTGGCCGGCTTCGACCGCTACTACCAGATCGCCAAGTGCTTCCGCGACGAAGACCTGCGTGCCGACCGTCAGCCTGAGTTCACTCAGATCGACATCGAGACCAGCTTCCTCGACGAAAAAGACATCATGGGCCTGACCGAGGGCATGATCCGCAACCTGTTCAAGGAAGTGCTGGGTCTGGAGTTCGGCGAGTTCCCGCACATGACTTACGAAGAAGCCATGCGCCGCTACGGTTCCGACAAGCCAGACCTGCGCATCCCGCTGGAACTGGTGGATGTGGCCGACCAGCTCAAGGAAGTCGAGTTCAAGGTGTTCAGCGGCCCGGCCAACGACCCGAAATGCCGTATCGCGGCCCTGCGTGTTCCAGGCGGCGCGAGCATGCCGCGCAAGCAGATCGACGACTACACCAAGTTCGTCGGCATCTACGGTGCCAAGGGCCTGGCGTACATCAAGGTCAACGAGCGTGCTGCGGGCGTCGATGGCCTGCAATCGCCAATCGTCAAGAACATCCCCGAGGCCAACCTGAACGTGATCCTCGATCGCGTCGGTGCGGTTGACGGCGACATCGTGTTCTTCGGCGCCGACAAGGCCAAGATCGTCAGCGAAGCCCTGGGCGCGCTGCGTATCAAGCTGGGTCACGACTTGAAGCTGCTGACCTGCGAGTGGGCGCCGATGTGGGTCGTGGACTTCCCGATGTTCGAAGAGAACGACGACGGCAGTTTCTCCGCGCTGCACCACCCGTTCACCGCGCCGAAGTGCTCGCCGCAAGAGCTGGAGGCCAACCCGGCCACCGCTCTGTCGCGCGCCTACGACATGGTCCTCAACGGCACCGAGCTGGGTGGCGGTTCGATTCGTATCCATCGCAAGGAAATGCAACAGGCGGTGTTCCGTCTGCTGGGCATCGACGAAGCGGAACAGGAAGAGAAGTTCGGCTTCCTGCTCGACGCGCTGAAGTACGGTGCACCGCCCCACGGTGGCCTGGCCTTCGGCCTGGACCGCCTGGTGATGCTGATGACCGGCGCACAGTCGATCCGTGAAGTGATCGCATTCCCGAAAACCCAGAGCGCGGCCGATGTCATGACCCAGGCGCCGGGTGTGGTGGATGCCAAGGCACTGCGCGAGTTGCACATTCGTTTGCGTGAACAGCCGAAGGCTGAGTAAGGCTGGCACCTGAGAGGGCGCATCTTCGGATGCGCCTTTTCATTGATGTCGATATTTCTGATTGCTGGCCGCTGCATCCGTGCAGGGCGGGCAATGTTCCAAAGAAAAACCGGAGCGAGTTATGGCAGGTCATTCCAAGTGGGCGAACATCAAGCACCGCAAAGAACGTCAGGATGCCAAGAGGGGCAAGATCTTCACCAAGTGGATCCGTGAGCTGACGGTCGCGGCCCGCCAGGGTGGCGGCGATCCGGGTTCCAACCCGCGCTTGCGCCTGGCCTTGGACAAGGCGCTGGGTGCCAACATGAGCCGCGACATCATCGACCGGGCCGTCGCCCGTGGCGCCGGTGCGACCGAGGCTGACAACGTTGAAGAGCTGACCTACGAAGGTTACGGCCCGGGCGGCGTAGCGGTGATGGTCGAGTGCATGACCGACAACCGCAACCGTACCGCGGCGGCCGTGCGTCATGCGTTCAGCAAGTGCGGTGGCAACCTGGGTACCGACGGTTCGGTGGCCTACCTGTTCGAACGCAAGGGGCAGATCAGCTTTGCGCCGGGCCTGGATGAGGACGCCCTGACAGAGGCGGCCCTGGAAGCCGACGCGGATGACGTGGTCAGTCACGAGGACGGTTCGTTCGAGGTGTTTACGTCGTTCGCCAGCTTCTATGCCGTGCGCAACGCCCTGGAGGCGGCCGGTTTCAAGCCCGCCGACGCGGAAATCGTCATGCAACCGACCACCAGTGCCGAACTCGACCTGGAAGGCGCCGAAAAGGTGCTCAAGCTGATCGACATGCTTGAGGACCTGGATGACGTGCAGAACGTCTACTCCAATGCCGATATTCCGGAGTCGGTGGCGCAGCAGCTCGGCTGACCCCAGCTTGGTCAACTGAGCGCAACCCTGTGGCGAGGGGATTTATCCCCGCTGGGTCGCGCAGCGACCCCAATCTAGCACCTCGGTGTATCAGACAGATTGAGTTAGCTGTTTTGAGGCTGCTACGCAGCCAGCGGGGATAAATCCCCTCGCCACAGGAATATTGCTCGACTTTACATATCATGCACGACCGGCACTGGGGTAAACCCTTGCTGTATCCTCACTTGCAACCGTATTACCTTTCGCAGGCGTCATGACTTTAATCCTTGGTATCGACCCAGGCTCGCGCATCACCGGCTACGGTGTGGTTCGCGACACGGGGCGCGGCTGCGTGTACGTTGCGTCTGGTTGCATCCGCACCGGTGCGGGTGAATTGCACGAGCGCCTGCAGATCGTTTATCGCGGCGTGCGCGAGGTTATCCAGACGTACGGCCCGGTGACCATGGGGATCGAAAGGGTGTTCATGGCGCGCAACGCCGACTCCGCCCTGAAGCTGGGGCAAGCGCGGGGCGCGGCCATCGTGGCCGGGGCCGAGGAAAACCTGGAAATCGCCGAATACACCGCAACCCAGGTCAAGCAGGCGGTCGTAGGAACAGGCGCGGCGAACAAGGAACAGGTGCAAATGATGGTGATGCACCTGTTGAAGCTGGTCAGCAAGCCGCAGATCGACGCTTCCGACGCCCTGGCCATCGCCATTTGCCATGCCCACACCCGCTCCAGCCTGATGCCTCATGGACTGGGAACCGCACGCAGTCGTGGCGGGCGCCTGCGTCTCTGATAGCATCTGCGCAATCATTCATGAGCCCGAGTATGTGGTGCCTGTGTCGTCGGCCCGCCATGCCCCGGCTGTTACTCGCCAGCCAGCGGCTGGTCAACGCCCAAGGATCTGAAACGTGATTGGACGCTTGCGCGGCACCCTGGCTGAAAAACAGCCGCCGCACCTGATTCTGGATGTAAACGGCCTGGGCTATGAGCTGGAAGTGCCCATGACCACGCTGTATCGCTTGCCGTCGGTCGGTGAGCCGCTGACGCTGCACACCCATTTGGTCGTGCGCGAGGATGCGCAGTTACTCTATGGCTTCGTCGGCAAGCGCGAGCGAGACTTTTTTCGCGAGTTGATCCGTCTCAATGGCGTGGGTCCGAAACTGGCCCTGGCCTTGATGTCGAGCCTGGAAGTCGACGAACTGGTCCGTTGCGTGCAGTCCCAGGACACCTCGGCCCTGACCAAGGTGCCAGGCGTGGGCAAAAAAACCGCCGAGCGCCTGCTGGTCGAACTCAAGGATCGCTTCAAGGCCTGGGAAGCGGTGCCGGCCATGTTCGCCCTGGTGCCGAACCAGCCGGACGCGCCCGTTCCCGTCAACAATGCTGAAAACGATGCGGTCAGCGCGCTGATCTCCCTGGGCTACAAGCCGCAGGAAGCCAGCAAGGCGGTTTCTGCCATCAAGGAGAAAGGCTTGAGCAGCGAAGACATGATTCGTCGCGCCCTGAAGGGGATGATCTAAGTGATAGAAGCCGATCGCCTGATTGCTGCCACGGGGGCGCCTCGTGACCGCGAGGATGTCCAGGACCGGGCGATTCGCCCCGTCAGCCTGGCCGACTACATCGGCCAGCCGACCGTGCGCGAGCAGATGGAGTTGTTCATCCAGGCCGCCCGTGGACGCAGCGAGTCGTTGGACCATACCTTGATCTTCGGTCCGCCGGGCCTGGGCAAGACCACCCTGGCCAACATCATTGCCCAGGAAATGGGCGTGTCGATCAAGAGCACTTCCGGTCCCGTCCTTGAGCGGCCGGGTGATTTGGCGGCGCTGCTGACCAACCTTGAGCCCCATGACGTGCTGTTCATCGACGAAATCCATCGGTTGTCGCCGATCGTCGAGGAAGTGCTGTACCCGGCCATGGAAGATTTCCAGCTCGACATCATGATCGGCGAAGGGCCGGCGGCGCGCTCCATCAAACTGGACCTGCCGCCGTTCACCCTGGTGGGCGCCACCACTCGCGCCGGCATGCTGACCAACCCGTTGCGGGACCGTTTCGGTATCGTCCAGCGCCTGGAGTTCTACAGCAATGCCGACCTGGCGACGATTGTCAGTCGTTCGGCGGGCATTCTCGGTTTGCCGCTGGACCCGGACGGTGCTTATGAAGTCGCCCGACGGGCCCGGGGCACGCCACGAATCGCCAACCGCCTGCTGCGCCGGGTGCGGGATTTTGCCGAAGTCCGGGCCAAGGGCCATATCACCAAGCCGATTGCCGACCTGGCGCTGAATCTGCTGGACATCGACGAGCGAGGCTTCGACCATCAGGACCGGCGCCTGCTGCTGACCATGATCGAGAAGTTCGACGGCGGCCCGGTGGGCGTGGACAGCCTGGCGGCGGCCATCAGCGAGGAGCGTCACACCATCGAGGATGTGCTGGAGCCGTACCTGATCCAGCAGGGCTATATCATGCGCACCCCTCGCGGGCGCGTCGTGACTCGCCATGCGTACCTGCATTTTGGCTTAAACATCCCGACACGAATGGGCGAGATGCCGGTGGTAGACGAATTCCTCGATGCCGTGGACGATTGAGCGAGCTTTTTACATCGATTTTTTTCCGGTTCGTGCTGTCCCAGGCGATACCCGAAGCGTCAATGGGCTCGAGAATGAAAAAACAGTTGCCTGGCCGATTGGCAACCTGAGGAGTAAGCACTAGAGTATGCGCGCGCAAAACGGGCTGGAGTCGTTCGCACATCGCTGTCGCGTTTATTACGAGGACACCGATGCCGGCGGCATCGTTTACTACGTCAATTACCTCAAGTTTATGGAACGGGCTCGAACCGAGCGGCTGCGGGAACTGGGTTTTGCCCAATCCGCACTGGTGGGGGAGGACCTGTTATTCGTCGTGCATTCCAGCGAAGCGCGCTATCACGCGCCGGCGCGACTGGACGACGAATTGCTGGTAAGTGCCGATGTCATCGAATTGAACCGTGCCAGCCTGCGCTTCAAGCAGCAGGTCAGGCGGGCTACGGATAATGTGCTGCTCTGTGAAGGGCAGTTTCTGGTGGCCTGTGTGCGCACCCATAGTTTGAAACCCCGGGCCATTCCCGAAACTCTACGTGCGGCCTTTGCCGGCGTGAGCGGCGCGGGTACACACTCAGAGCAGGAGATAAAGCGTGGAAGCTAACGTCGTCGACCATTCCTCCATGTGGAGCCTGGTCAGCAATGCCAGCGTCGTGGTGCAACTGGTAATGCTGACCCTGGTAGCCGCATCGGTGACCTCGTGGATCATGATCTTTCAGCGCAGCAACTTGCTGCGCGCCGGTCGTCGAGCCCTGGAGAGCTTCGAAGAGCGCTTCTGGTCCGGTATCGACCTGTCCAAGCTCTATCGCCAGGCCGGGAGCAACCCGGACCCGGATTCGGGCGTCGAGCAGATCTTTCGTGCCGGCTTCAAGGAATTCTCCCGTCTGCGCCAGCAGGCAGGTGTTGACCCGGAAGCGGTGATGGAAGGCGTGGCCCGTGCCATGCGCGTAGCCATTTCGCGCGAGGAAGAAAAACTCGAGCAGAGCCTGCCGTTCCTGGCGACTGTCGGTTCGGTCAGCCCGTATATCGGCCTGTTCGGTACGGTGTGGGGGATCATGAACTCCTTCCGTGGCCTGGCCTCCGCGCAGCAGGCGACCCTGGCCACTGTTGCTCCGGGTATCGCTGAAGCCCTGGTCGCCACCGCGATCGGCCTGTTCGCCGCGATCCCGGCCGTTATCGCCTACAACCGCTTCGCTGCCCGCAGTGAAACGCTGATCGGCCGCTACTACACCTTCGCCGACGAATTCCAGGCGATCCTGCACCGCAAAGTGCACACCAGCGAAGAATAAGCAGGTATTTCCCGATGGCTTTAATCGCTCGAGCCCGAAACAAGCGCAAGCCGGTTGCCGAGATGAACGTGGTGCCCTACATCGACGTGATGCTGGTGCTGCTGGTCATCTTCATGGTGACCGCGCCGATGCTCAATCAGGGCGTGAAGGTCGATCTGCCCAAGGTTTCCAGCGAAGCCTTGCCGCAGGACAACAACACCCAGGTCCTGACCATTTCGATCAAGGCTGACAAGACCTACTACTGGAACCTTGGCAGTGAAGTCGACACCGAGAAGCAGCAGGACCGGGCCATGACCTTGCCCCAGATGACCGATGCGGTGACCAAGATCATCCGTGCCGGCAACGATGCCGGCAAGCGCACCCAGGTCTTCATTCGCGGCGACAAGTCCGTCGACTACGGTGCCGTGATGGGCGCCATGGGCGGTCTGCAGAAAGCCGGGGTGGGTAACGTTGGCTTGATCACTGAGGCGCCCTGATGCAGCAACAGCGAGAGCCGTCCGCCTCGGAAAGCTACTTCTGGCCCAGCGTCCTGGCAATCAGCCTGCACGTGCTGGTGTTCGGCATGCTGTTCGTCAGTTTTGCCATGACGCCTGAACTGCCGCCGGCCAAGCCGATCGTGCAGGCGACCCTGTACCAGCTCAAGTCGAAAAGCCCGGCGACCACCCAGACCAATCAGAAGATTGCGGGTGAGGCGAAGAAGTCGGCCGCGCGCCAGACCGAAACCGAGCAGTTGGAGCAGAAAAAGGTCGAGCAGGAAGCGATCAAGGCCGCGGAACAAAAGAAAGAGGAAGCCGCTCAAAAGGCCGAGGAAGCCAAGAAGGCCGACGAGGCGAAGAAAGCGGATGAGGCGAAGAAGGCTGACGAAGCCAAGAAAGCCGATGATGCGAAGAAAGCCGCCGAGGCGAAAAAGGCAGAAGAGAAACAATTGGCTGATATAGCCAAGAAGAAAGCCGAAGAAGAAGCCAAGAAAGCCGCTGAAGAAGAGGCCAAGAAAGCGGCCGCTGAAGAAGCGAAGAAAAAGATCGTCGAGGACGCCAAGAAGAAGGCTGCCGAAGACGCCAAGAAGAAAGCCGAAGCCGAAGAGGCGAAAAAGAAAGTCGCCGAAGACGCGAAGAAGAAAGCCGCCGCCGACGCCGCCAAGAAAAAGGCCCAGGATGCGGCGCGCAAGTCTGCTGAAGACAAGAAGGCCCAGGCCTTGGCAGACCTGCTTTCGGACACGACCGAGCGTGAGGCGACCAAGGCGGATGAAATTGGCGATCAAGTGGCGGGCGATTATGACGACCTGATCCGGATCCGTGCAGCGGAAGGCTGGACCCGTCCACCTTCGGCGCGCAAAGGCATGACGGTCGTGTTGCAAATCGGCATGTTGCCCGACGGTACGGTGACTTCGGTCAGCGTGGCCAAGTCCAGCGGCGACGGTCCGTTCGACGCTTCGGCGGTCGCGGCGGTCAAGAACATTGGACGATTGACGGAAATGCAAGGAATGAAACCGAGCGACTTCGCTCCCTATCGTTCATTCAAGATGACATTCACACCTGAGGATCTAGCCTTGTGAGAAACCTTCTTCGAACAATGCTTGTCGTTATCTTCTGCATGGCAGGGATGGCGATGGCAGAGGAAAAGAACATCCTGGTCACCAGCGGCAGCGATCGGGCCACCCCGATCGCCGTCGTACCGTTCGGCTGGCAGGGCGGTAGCGTCCTGCCGGACGACATGGCGGAAATCATCGGCAATGACCTGCGCAACTCGGGTTACTACGCGCCGATTCCGAAGCAGAACATGATCAGCCTGCCGACCCAGGCCAGCGAAATCATCTACCGTGACTGGAAGGCCCTGGGCGCCCAGTACATCATGGTCGGCAGCATCGTTCCGGCCGGCGGTCGCCTGCAGGTGCAATACGCCCTGTTCAACGTCGCCACCGAGCAGCAAGTGCTGACCGGCAGCGTGTCGGGCGGCGTTGACCAACTGCGCGACATGGCGCACTACATCGCCGACCAGTCGTTCGAGAAGCTCACCGGCATCAAGGGCGCATTCTCCACCCGGATGCTCTACGTGACGGCCGAGCGCTTCTCCGAGAACAACACCCGCTACACCCTGCAGCGCTCCGACTATGACGGCGCCCGTGCGGTGACCCTGCTGCAATCGCGCGAGCCCATCCTGTCGCCGCGTTTCGCCCCCGATGGCAAGCGCATTGCCTATGTGTCGTTCGAGCAGAAGCGTCCGCGCATCTTCGTCCAGCACATCGACACTGGCCGTCGCGAGCAGATCACCAACTTCGAAGGCCTGAACGGCGCGCCTGCCTGGTCGCCGGACGGTTCGCGCCTGGCGTTCGTGCTGTCCAAGGACGGTAACCCGGACATCTACGTGATGAACCTGGCTTCGCGCTCGATCTCGCGCGTGACCAGCGGCCCGGGCATCAACACCGAACCGTTCTGGGGCAAGGATGGCTCGACCATCTACTTCACCTCCGACCGTGGCGGCAAGCCACAGATCTACAAGACCAGTGCCGGTGGCGGCGGTGCCGAGCGCGTGACGTTCGTGGGTAACTACAACGCCAACCCTAAACTGTCGGCGGACGAAAAGACCCTGGTCATGATTCATCGCCAGGATGGTTTCACCAATTTCAAGGTGGCAGCCCAGGATATGGCGCGCGGTAGCGTAAAAATCCTCACTGATAGCACTCTGGACGAGTCACCTACTGTTGCGCCCAACGGCACCATGGTAATCTACGCCACCCGCCAGCAGGGCCGGGGAGTCTTGATGCTCGTGTCCATTAATGGACGCGTGAGGCTCCCGCTTCCTACCGCTCAAGGCGAAGTCAGAGAACCGTCCTGGTCCCCTTACCTGAACTGACGCGGCGTAATACGTTTTACTTAACACACTGGGGTTCATTAGGAGTTTCACGATGGAAATGCTGAAGTTTGGTAAATTTGCTGCGCTGGCTCTGGCCATGGCTGTAGCTGTAGGTTGCTCCTCCAAAGGCGGCGACAACGCTGGTGAAGGCGCTGTTGATCCGAACGCTGGTTACGGCGCAAACACCGGTGCAGTTGATGGCTCCCTGAGCGAAGAAGCTGCTCTGCGCGCAATCACCACCTTCTACTTCGAATACGACAGCTCGGACCTGAAGCCAGAAGCCATGCGCGCTCTGGACGTTCACGCCAAAGACCTGAAAGCAAACGGCGCTCGCGTTGTTCTGGAAGGCAACACCGACGAACGTGGTACTCGTGAGTACAACATGGCACTGGGCGAGCGTCGTGCGAAAGCCGTTCAACGCTACCTGGTACTGCAAGGTGTTTCCCCAGCTCAGCTGGAACTGGTTTCCTACGGCGAAGAGCGTCCAGTTGCTACCGGCAACGACGAGCAGTCCTGGGCTCAAAACCGTCGCGTCGAACTGCGTAAGTAATTCGTCATGCGAACGTGCCGTCGTGCTGTAACTGTCCTGGCTCTCAGCCTCGCGCCGCTTGCGGCGTGGGCTGCGGTTCCTGTGGTCGATAATGATTCCGGCTATAACAATAGCGGGAGCAGTTATCCGCCTGCAGGTTACGGTACGAACGGCGCCTATGCCGGGGGAGGGGTTTCGGCCCCTGTCTCGGCACAGGGCGAGCTGTTCAACCAGCTCCAACAAATGCAGGATCAGCTGTCGCGCCAGCAAGGCGTGATCGAAGTTCTGCAGAATGATATTTCGCGCATGAAGCAGGAAAACCTGGAACGCTACCAGGATCTTGATCGGCGCATAGGAAGCGGTGTTGCACCTGCCGCGACTCCTGAGAATTCTCATGCCGGTGGCGACTTGAACGCTCCCGGTGCAGCCGCAGGCGCCAATGCGGGGGCAGCCGCTCCCGCACCCGCTGCCAGTGGTGAGCCAGGCGATCCGGCGAAGGAAAAGCTCTATTACGACGCTGCCTTCGACCTGATCAAGGCCAAGGATTTCGACAAGGCCAGCCAGGCTTTTGCCGCTTTCCTGCGCAAATACCCGAACAGCCAGTACGCGGGCAACGCCCAATACTGGTTGGGTGAAGTGAACCTGGCCAAGGGTGACTTGCAAGGTGCCGGCCAGGCCTTCGCCAAGGTTTCCCAGCTGTACCCCAAGCACGCCAAGGTGCCGGATTCGCTGTACAAGCTCGCTGATGTAGAGCGCCGCCTCGGTCACACCGACAAGGTCAAGGGCATTCTGCAGCAAGTGGTGGCCCAGTATCCGGGTACCTCCGCCGCCCAGTTGGCGCAGCGCGACTTGCAGCGCATGTAAGGCTGTTTGACCCGTTTCGAAGAAACCCGCGCCTGTCGCGGGTTTTTTCGTTAGAATTCACGCCCTTTTTATGAAACACGCTTTTTGGGATCTACGCGTTGGCGGGGTTCCTTGAAGTGCCTGACGGAGGCGGACAGCCTGTTTAGCTGTTACGCCCGTGGCGACTATGCAAGATACATTGAGAATCACCGAAGTTTTTTACTCGTTGCAGGGTGAAACGCGAACGGCCGGCCTGCCCACGGTATTCGTGCGCCTCACCGGCTGCCCGTTGCGTTGCCAATACTGTGACAGTGCCTACGCGTTCAGCGGCGGTACCTTGCGCACCCTCGACGATATCCTGGAGCAAGTGGCCGGCTATCGTCCGCGCTATGTATGCGTCACGGGCGGCGAGCCTTTGGCACAACCCAACGTCATCCCCCTGCTCAAGCAATTGTGCGACGCCGGCTACGAGGTTTCGCTGGAAACCAGCGGTGCCCTGGATATTTCGAGCGTCGACCCGCGCGTCAGCCGCGTCGTGGACCTGAAAACCCCAGGCTCCCAGGAAGCGCATCGCAACCGTTATGAGAACATCGAGCTGCTGACAGCCCACGATCAGGTCAAGTTTGTCATCTGCTCGCGAGAGGACTATGACTGGGCCGTGTCCAAGCTGATCCAGTACGGACTCGACCGGCGAGCCGGCGAAGTGTTGTTGTCGCCGAGCCATCACGACTTGAATGCCCGTGACCTGGCAGACTGGATCGTGGCGGACAATCTGCCGGTGCGCCTGCAATTGCAGTTGCATAAATATCTTTGGAACGATGAGCCGGGGCGCTGATATGACTGAACAATCGACCACCGAAAAACGTGCCGTCATCCTGCTGTCGGGTGGCCTGGATTCGGCGACTGTCGTGGCCATGGCCCGTGCCGAAGGTTACCGCTGCTACACCATGAGTTTCGATTACGGCCAACGCCATCGTGCCGAGCTGCAAGCTGCCGAGCGGGTGGCGCGGGACCTGGGCGTGGTCGAGCACAAGGTGATCGGCCTGAACCTCAACGGCATTGGGGGTTCGGCCCTGACCGACAGCTCCATCGACGTGCCCGAAGCCCCGAGTGAAGGCATCCCGGTGACCTATGTGCCGGCGCGCAACACCGTGTTCCTGTCGCTGGCCTTGGGGTGGGCCGAGGTGCTTGGCGCCCGTGACATCTTCATTGGGGTCAATGCCGTGGATTATTCCGGCTACCCGGATTGCCGTCCGGAGTTTGTCGAGGCGTTCGAGCGCATGGCGAACCTGGCGACCAAGGCTGGCGTAGAAGGGCAAGGTTTCCGCATCCAGGCGCCGCTGCAAAATCTCAGCAAGGCTGCCATCGTCAAGGCGGGTATGAAGCTTGGCGTGGACTACGGGCTGACCGTTTCGTGCTATCAGGCCGACGATCAGGGCCGTGCCTGTGGCAAGTGCGACAGCTGCCGCCTGCGTGCGGAAGGCTTCGCGGCGGCGGGTGTGAGCGATCCAACCCCTTATTTTTGATTTATTTCAAAATAAGTGTTGAATAGTCCTTAGAAATCAGTATTATACGCGCCACCACACAGCGGGTCGTTAGCTCAGTTGGTAGAGCAGTTGGCTTTTAACCAATTGGTCGTAGGTTCGAATCCCACACGACCCACCATTTTTTAGCGGTTTTGAAAGTCCGGAAGGCCCACGAAAGTGAGGATTTCCGGATTTTTTTTTTGCCTTTTGAAAACTGATCTCGCGGACCCGCCCGTTACCCGGCAGGTCCGTGGATGCCTGTCCGTGGATGCGTGGGCGCTACTGGATGTGTTGGGCGTAGCGCTTGGGGTTGAGCCTCCACACCATCACGATCATCAACGCCATGACGGCGGTGAGTGACCACCAGGCCCCCTCAAAACTTCCCGACTGATCGCGAATCATCCCGGCGATCAGCGGCGAGAGGCCGGCGATCAGATAGCCGATGCCTTGCACGAACGCTGTCAAGCCGCCCGCCCGGCGCGGGTTGTCCAAATGGTCGAGGGACACGATCAGGCTCATGGGGAACAGGCCGCCGATGCCCAGCCCAAGCAGGCACGGCCATAGCAGGCTGAAGCGTTCCGGGCTGAGGATCAGGCCGCAGAAGCCGCTAATGATCAGGATCAGTAGAGAGGCCAGCACCGGGCGTTTATCGGGGCTGCGGTTGGCAATCGCCGGGGTGACCAGGCCTGACAACACTTCCATGGCGGTGAGGAACCCCAGCAGCAGGCCCGCGTGTTGCTCGCTCCAGCCTTTTTCCACGTAGTACGGCGCCAGCCAGGCCAGCACACAAGTGTAGGAGGCGGTGCCCAGGCCGAAGAAGATCGCCAGCAACCAGGCCCGCGTGTTGCCGAAAAATGATTCGTGACGCTGGGACGTGGCTTCGGGCAAGGGTGTGAAGGTCGCGCGTTGGGCATACCAGAAGCCCAGGGCGACCAGCGCCAGCAGTGCCCAGATGGCCAGGCCGATGCGCCAACTGCCGGTTTGTGCCAGGACGAAGGGTGAGAACGATGCCGAAATCGCGGCGCCGGCCATGATCGATGTGACATACAGGCCCATGAACAGCGAGACGTTGTCGGCGAAGCGCGATTTGATCAGGGCCGGCACCACGGCTTGGATCAGGGCAATCCCGATCCCGGCCAGCACCGCGCTGATGATCAATGCTTCGGCGCTGCCCAGGTACAGGCGTGAGGCCGTGGCGATGCCGATGACCCACAGCGACAGCGCGACGGTGCGGTGCTCGCCGATGCGCAGGGCGATGCGCATGCCCAGGAACATCGCCAGGCCCATGGCCATGACCGGCAACATGGTCAGCAGCGAGGCGGTGCTGAAACTCAAGGGTACCTCGCCGCGAATCGCTGACAACAACGGCCCGACCGCCGCCATCGAGGGCCGCAGGTTCAGCGCCACCAAGACGATACTGACCATTAGCCAGGTGGCGTGGCTGGTTGAGGTTCGAACGTTTTCCATAACGGGGCCCTGGCTAAAACAAAGCACCATTTAGGCTGGGGCAGCCTGCTTTGGGCAAACTGAAAACTGGTGGGGCTTACTTAATAATTAAATGCTGCACCCGGTTGTCTTTGTGGCGAGGGAGCTTGCTCCGGCGGGCTGCGAAGCAGACCCGAAAGGCATGGATACCATTTGCTTGGTACACCGAGTGCTCAGGTTTTTTTGGGGGGGCGCTTTGCACCCCAGCGGGAGCAAGCTCCCTCGCCACGGGGTCAGTGGGGCGCTAGCGGCTATTCCATCCCCGGGCTCAGCGTCCCAAGCCACGCCACCAGTGCGAGGATGACCACTGCCACCGAGAGCTCCAGGATCATGCTGCGCCGCAGGGCATTCACCGCGACCCTGTGTTCGCCGGTCTGTCGGGCTTGCTCCAGCAGAGGGCTCAGGTGAAAGCGGTTCAGCGCCGCGAACACCAGCATGGCCGCGAACAGGATGAGTTTGAGCACCAGCAACTGGCCATAGGTGCTGTCGAACAATCCTTCAATGCTGGGGCCGACGATGAACAGGTAATTCACCACCCCGGTCACGCTGAGGATCACCACGATCAATGCGCCAACGGCTTCAAACCCGGTCAATGTCCGGGCCAGTACCGCCAAGCCCGGTTCGGCCTGGCGAAGCAGCAGGGCAAACGCGGCCAAGGCACCGACCCAGCCACCGGCCGCCCACAGGTGCAAAAAATCGGTAATGAAATGTCCGTTACGGCGCGCACCTTCGTCCATGGCGCCATGCCCGGCCCAGGCCAGTGTCGCCAACGCCACGGCACCGGCCAGGGTGACCAGCCCCAGACTGACGGTTGGCCAACGTTTATTGAGCGTCACGGCGAAACCGGCCAGCAGCAAGGCCACGATCCGCAGCGTCCAAGCCAAGCCGACGTCGGTCTGTAGCACCATCATTTCAATGTGCGGCCACAGCTCGGCCCAGTCCGAAGCGCCACTCATGGCCCAGGCCATGCAAGCCATGGCGGCCAGGGAGAGCAGGCCGCCCAGCACCGCCGAGCTCAGCAGCAGCGGCGCGAACGGCAACTGCGCGCCCGATACCCGCTCCTGGCCGCGCAGGGCATAGAGGCCAAAGGCGGCCAGGCCGAACAGCAACATCAAATCCAGGTACAGCGCAAAGCGCAACGCAATGTTGATCGAGTCGCTCATCAACTCACTTCACCTTGAACGTGACGTTACCGGTGATCGGGTGAGTGTCCGAGGACACCGCACGCCACTGGACCTGATAGGTGCCGGCGGAGAGCGGTGAGCTGGGGGTGATGACCATGGTTTTCGGGTCGTCGCTGCCCGATACCTTGGCCGGCATCGCCATCGGCGCATGGGCGGACATGCCGGGCATCGCGGTCATCAGCAGCTTGGCGCCGGAGAACTGGGTCATCAGGTTTTCGGAAAAATGCAGCTCGATTTTCGCCGGCGCTGTTCCCTCCGCGCCTTCGGCTGGCGTGGAGGACAACAATTTCGGGTGCGCCTGGGCCCAACCGCTGAGCAGCAGGCCGGTGGACAGCGTGACAGCAACGACAACGTTTTTGATGGATAGCATGCAAGGATTCCTTGGATTAGGTACTTCTATTCTTGATAGGTACTTTCTATTCTTGATAGGTACTTTCTATTTTTATCGACTCAGTTTGCAACCACACTCAGAACCACAGGCGCACCCCCAACACCAGGCGTGCTTCGCTGCGGTCTTCGTTTTCTTCCCGGGCATAATCGGCGGTGTTGCCGTAGACGCGGTTCCAGGTAACGCCGATGTAGGGCGCGAATTCGCGGCGGATTTCATAGCGCAGTCGCAGGCCGACTTCGGTGTTCGACAGCCCCGAGCCGACGCCGCGTGCCGGATCGTTCTTGCCGTAGAAATTGGCTTCGGCGGTGGGCTGCAGGACCAGGCGGTTGGTCAGCAGCAGGTCGTAATCGCCTTCCAGGCGCGCCGCGCTCTGGCCGCCCTCGCCGATGAACGCAGTGGCCTGGGCTTCGAAGTTGTACAGCGCCATGCCCTGCACGCCGAGGGCGCCCCAGGTTTGCGGATCGCCGGGCTTGAAGTCCTGGCGCACCCCGGCGACCACATCCCACCACGGGCTGACGGCGTGTCCCCACAGCGCCTGGAGTTCGGCTTTTTCGGTCTTGCCGTTGGTGCGCTCGCCTTCGGAGCGCAGCCACAAACGGTCGACGTCGCCACCGACCCAACCCGAAGCCTCCCAGCTCAGGGCGCTGCCGTCATCGGCGTCCTGCCATTCCAGTTGATCGATGAGGAAGAACGAGTGGAGGGCGTTGTCTTGCATCATGTGGCCGCCATGGTCCTCGTAGACCACGGCCCGGTCGGCGGCGGTCAATTCAGGGATAGGCGTGCGACTGCGAGTGGGCGCCGATTGCATCGGTTCCATGCCTTGCATCGAATCCATGCCCTGCATCGAGTCCATGCCTTGCATCTGGCTGTGGTCCATGCCCGGCATCTGGCTGTGATCGACTGGCATCTCGTGGCTGGCGGCCCAGGCCGGGGTGCCCCAGGCAAGGCTGGCAATCAGCGCCATCGATGCTGTGCAATAGTGAAAAACAGAGGTCATGATCGGCTCCTCATTCCTGTACCCGAACTTCGCGGAACATGCCCATCTCCATGTGGAACAACAGGTGACAGTGATAGGCCCAGCGCCCGAGGGCGTCGGCGGTGACGCGGTAACTGCGCTTGGAGCCCGGCGGCACGTCGATGGTGTGCTTGCGCACCATGAACGCGCCGTTTTCGTCCTCCAGGTCGCTCCACATGCCGTGCAGGTGGATGGGGTGGGTCATCATGGTGTCGTTGATCAACACGATGCGCAGGCGCTCGCCGTACTTGAGCAGCAGGGGCGCGGCGTCGGAAAACTTCACACCATTGAACGACCAGGCGAATTTTTCCATGTGCCCGGTCAAGTGCAGTTCAAGAGTGCGACCTGGCTCGCGGCCGTCTGGGTCGGCAAAGGTGCTGCGCAGGTCTGAATAAGTGAGCACCTTGCGCCCGTTGTTGCGCAGGCCCAGGCCGGGATCGTCCAGCTTGGGGGTGACGCTCATGGCTTGCATGTCCACCAGCGGATTGTTCTTCTCCGAGTCCGGATGGGACTGCATGCCGCCCATGCCTGACATGCTGCCCATGCCTTGCATGGCGCCGTGATCCATTCCTGCCATGCCGTCCATGCCCTGCATCTTGCTGTGATCCATGCCTTGCATCTGGCTGTGGTCCATTCCCGCCGTGCCTTGCATCGAGCCGTGATCCATGCCGCTCATGCTGCCGTGATCCATCCCGTCCATGGCCATCCCACCCATGCCCATATCGTCCATGGTCAGTTGCGGCCTTGGGTCCAGAGGGGGCACGGCTGCCGAAAGACCGGTGCGGGTGGCGAGGGTGCCGCGGGCGTAGCCGGTGCGGTCCATCGATTGGGCGAACAGGGTGTAGGCCTCCGCAGTCGGCTCGACAATGACGTCGTAGGTTTCGGCCACGGCGATCCGCAGTTCATCGACACTGACCGGTTTGACGTATTGCCCATCGGCTGCTACCACGGTCATCTTCAGGCCCGGGATGCGCACGTCGAAATAGGTCATGGCCGAGCCGTTGATCAAGCGCAGGCGCAGGCGCTCGCCGGGTTTGAACAGGCCAGTCCAGTTCATGTCCGGCGCCTGGCCGTTCATGAGGTAGGTGTAGGTGGCGCCGCTGACGTCGGAGAGGTCGGTGGGGTTCATCTTCATTTCGGCCCACATCTTGCGATCGGCCACGGTCGCGGCCCAGCCGTTCTTGCTCACATCGTCGATGAAATCGCCGACGGTGCGCTTGTGGTAGTTGTAGTAATCGGACTGCTTCTTGAGCTTGCTCAAGACGTCGGCGGGGGCTTCATCGGTCCAGTCCGTGAGCATTACCACGTAGTCCCGCTCGTATTGGAACGGTTCGGGCTCCTTCGCGTCGATCACCAGCGGGCCGTAGACCCCCGATTGCTCCTGGAAGCCGGAATGGCTGTGGTACCAGTAAGTGCCGTTCTGTCGGACCTTGAACTGATAAACATACATACCGTCGGGCTCGATGCCCTTGAAACTCAGCCCGGGGACGCCGTCCATGTTGGCCGGTAGCAGGATGCCGTGCCAATGGATGGACGTGGTTTCCTTCAGGCGGTTGCGTACCCGCAGTGTCACGGTGTCGCCTTCACGCCAGCGCAGCAGCGGTCCGGGGATGCCACCGTTGATGGTCTGGGCCGTGCGGGCGGTGCCGGTGAAATTGACCGGGCTTTCGCCGATGAACAGGTCAAACTCGGTGCCGCTCAGTACGTTGGGCTGGCCCGGGCTGGTGATCGCCCAGACGGGTGTGCGCCACAAGCCCAGGCCGCTGAGCAGGCCTCCGGCGGCAAGGCCCTTGACGAAGGTTCGCCGGGAAGTTTTGGTTTGCATCGATAGAAGTCCGTCAGTCGATTCGCTGCGTGCATGGGGCGGTGCCCTGTGCAGGTTTGAGCGAAAGATGACACAGGCGGGCGAGGCGAGTGATTACATTTCGGTCAGCTTGGTGCAGGTTTGCCGTTCGGCCTTTTGCATCGACAGGATATTCTGTAGCCTTGCCGCTTCACGCTGTCCCGTGCCTGATTGACCCCCACTTTCCCGGCGGTACCCGAGTGGTCCGGAGCCGGGTGTATACTCGACTTTCGCGCAATACGCGCTTGCAGGTCTTGCGAAACATGACGCAAATTTCCGAACGCCTTCTGGTCCAGGCTCACCTCGACGCCAAGCAGCCCAAGCCGCTGTCCGCCGAGCAAGAGGCCTGGTACCGCGCTGCCATCGCCGCCGAGCTCAAGGCTCAGGACGCTGTACTGGTTGCGCACTTCTACTGCGACCCGATCATCCAGGCCCTGGCCGAAGAGACCGGTGGCTGTGTCTCCGACTCCCTGGAAATGGCCCGCTTCGGCAACGCCCATCCGGCCAAGACCGTGTTGGTGGCCGGGGTCCGGTTCATGGGGGAAACCGCCAAGATCCTCAACCCTGAAAAACGCGTACTGATGCCGACCCTGGAGGCTACCTGCTCCCTGGACCTGGGGTGCCCGGTGGACGAGTTCTCGGCGTTCTGCGACCAGCATCCGGAACGCACCGTGGTGGTGTATGCCAACACGTCGGCGGCGGTCAAGGCCCGTGCCGACTGGGTGGTGACGTCCAGTTGCGCACTGGAGATCGTCGAAAGCCTGATGGACAACGGCGAGACGATCATCTGGGGCCCGGACAAGCACCTGGGTACCTACATCCAGAACAAGACCGGCGCCGACATGCTGCTCTGGGACGGCGCTTGCATCGTCCACGAGGAGTTCAAGTCCAAGCAGCTGGAGGACATGAAGGCGCTGTACCCGGACGCGGCGATCCTGGTGCACCCGGAGTCTCCCGCCTCGGTCATCGAGCTGGCCGACGCTGTGGGTTCCACCAGCCAGTTGATCGCGGCGGCACAGAGCCTGCCGCACAAGACGCTGATTGTCGCGACCGACCGCGGCATTTTCTACAAGATGCAGCAGCTGTGCCCGGACAAGGTCTTCATCGAAGCCCCTACGGCCGGCAACGGCGCAGCATGCCGCAGTTGCGCCCACTGCCCGTGGATGGCGATGAACACCCTGGAGCGCACGCTCAAATGCTTGCAGGAAGGCTCCAATGAGATCTTCGTCGACCCGGCGTTGATCCCCCAGGCCATCCGTCCACTCAAGCGCATGCTGGACTTCACCCAGGCGGCGCGGATGAAGTTGGCGGGCAATGCCTGAGGGGCAGCTACAAGCCACAAGCTGCAAGCTCTAAAGTCCAAAGCTTGTAGCTTGTAGCTTATTTCCCTTTCTTGGGAATCCGCACTAACTGCGTGTTGGAGTAGATGTCATGCCAGCCGCGCTTTTGCTTGTCGAACAGCGACCAGATAAAGCCCATCCCCAGCAGCAGTAACGACGCAATCGAAACCACGAAGCGCAACAATGCCTGCCACAGGCTGATGGCGCTGCCGTCGGCGTTCTGTACGCGAATGCGCCAGACCTGCATGCCCAGGGTCTGGCCATTGTGGGTCCAGAACTTGGCGAAGAAGCCGAACAGCACGAAGAACAGCACGGTGGACAGCAGCGGGTCGCCGTCCAGTGCGCCGGATTCGGTCAGGGTGCGCATTTTTTCTTCGCCGATGATCGACATCTGGATCATCTTGTAGGCGCCGCTGGTGACGATCAGCAGAGCCGTGCACAACAGGAAGTCATAGAACATCGCTGCCAGGCGACGGCCCAGGCCAACAGGAGGGAAGTCGCCCTGGGGGATGAGCAGGTGTTTCGGCATGACGGCCTCGGATGAAAAAAGAAGCCATTCTACGGATTTGCGTCCATAAAAAAGCCCCTGATATCAATCAGGGGCTTTTTTAGTTCGCGAAAACCTTAGCCTTCGGCTTGTACTTCGTCAGCTTGCATGCCTTTCTGGCCTTGCACGGCAACGAAAGTGACCTTCTGGCCTTCTTTCAGGCTCTTGAAGCCGTTGCCCTGGATGGCGCGGAAATGCACGAACAGATCCGGACCGCTTTCAGGAGTGATAAAACCAAAACCCTTCTCGTCGTTGAACCACTTGACGGTACCGCTCTGACGTTGAGACATTTTCTTATTTCCTTTGACGCTAAAATTGATGACAGCCTCTTTCAAGGGAAAGAGTACTGGGGCTGGGTTGCAGGAAAGTAAGAGGCGTCGAACGGGATGTAGCTAACTTTGTAGGCTACTGCCCAGGTCACGATCCAAGCGACCCATGCAAACACAGTGATCAAACTCTACGCCAACTCCGAATGAAAAAACAACCCCCCCTGGAACGCCCGTATTTACTCAGCTTGCCGGCATTTTGCGCGTTTCGCTGGCCTGGGCTTATTCGATAGGTTAGTTCAATTGTTTAGCGGGGTTATAAGCGCGGCGCTATATCGAATAGATGCACCTTTTTATGGCGGTTGCGTTACACATTAGTGCACGAATAACACAACCGCGTTACTTATAGAAACAATCAATCAACCGCGGTAATAGCGTTGTGCAACGAATGGCGTTTTACTTACAAGCAAAGACACCTTTTTCCCACGCACGATGGCCCAAACTGGCGTGTCCAACGCGGTATAGGCGCTGTCCAGGTAACCCATCGCCAACGGACCGCCCAGCGTCGGGCCAAAGCCGCCGCTGCACACCGCGCCGATAATCTCGCCGGCTTCGTTGACGATCTCCGCGCCTTCACGTACCGGTGTGCGTTCCTGGGGCAGCAGGCCGACGCGTTTGCGCCGCACGCCGCCCTGTTGTTGGGCAAACACGGTTTCAGCCCCGGGGAAGCCGCCAGCGCGGGCGCCGTCGGCACGACGTACCTTGGAAATCGCCCACAGCAGGCTGGCTTCGATCGGTGTGGTCTCGCTGTTCATGTCGTGGCCGTACAGGCACAGGCCGGCCTCCAGACGCAGCGAGTCGCGGGCACCGAGGCCGATGGCGGCGACTTCCGGTTCGGCCAGCAGGGCGCGGGCCAGCTTCTCGGCGTCGGCGGCGGGGACGGAGATCTCGAAACCGTCCTCACCGGTGTAGCCCGAGCGGCTGACGAAGCACTCCAGGCCCAGCAGCGTCACGCGCTGGAACTGCATGAACGTCATTTTCGCCACTTGTGGCGCCAGGCGCGCGAGCACGGTGACCGCGGCCGGACCTTGCAGCGCAAGCAGGGCGCGGGCTTCGAACAGCGGCTCGACGGTGCATGGGCTGCCGATGTGGGCACGCAGGTGGGCCAGGTCCTGTTCCTTGCAGGCGGCGTTGACCACCAGGAACAGTTCGTCGTTGCCCAGGTTGGCGACCATCAGGTCGTCGAGAATGCCGCCGTTCTCGTTGGTGAACATGGCGTAGCGCTGCATGCCCACGGGCAGGTCGAGGATGTCCACCGGCACCAGGGTTTCCAGGGCCTTGGCGGCGCCTGCACCGCTCAGGCGGATCTGGCCCATGTGGGACACGTCGAACAGCCCCGCTTGCTCGCGAGTGTGCTGGTGTTCTTTCATCACGCCCAGCGGGTACTGCACCGGCATGTCGTAGCCGGCGAACGGCACCATGCGTGCGCCGAGTTCGAGGTGCAGGGCATGCAGCGGGGTTTTCAACAGTTGTTCGGTGGACATATCAACTCCTGGGAAATGAGAGTGGCGCGTATCAGCATTCGATGATGTTGACTGCCAGACCGCCGCGGGCGGTCTCCTTGTATTTGCTTTTCATGTCGGCGCCGGTCTGGCGCATGGTGCGGATGACTTTGTCCAGGGACACGAAGTGATGCCCGTCGCCGCGCATGGCCATGCGCACCGCGTTGATGGCCTTCACCGAGCCCATGGCGTTGCGTTCGATGCACGGCACCTGCACGAGGCCGCCGATCGGGTCGCAGGTCAGGCCAAGGTTATGTTCCATGCCTATTTCGGCGGCGTTTTCCACTTGCTGCACCGTCCCGCCCAGCACTTCGCAGAGGGCGCCGGCGGCCATGGAGCAGGCCACGCCGACTTCACCCTGGCAACCGACTTCGGCACCGGAGATGGAGGCGTTTTCCTTGTACAGGATGCCGATGGCGGCAGCGGTCAGCAGGAAGCGCACCACGCCATCGTCATTGGCGCCCGGAATGAAGCGCATGTAGTAATGCAGCACCGCCGGGATGATCCCCGCCGCGCCGTTGGTAGGGGCGGTGACTACGCGACCGCCGAAAGCGTTCTCTTCGTTGACCGCCAAGGCGTACAGGTTGACCCAGTCCAGCACCGACAGCGGGTCGCGCAGCGACGCTTCCGGGTTCTTGCACAACTGGCGGTGCAGCGCGGCGGCGCGCCGCTTGACCTTCAAGCCGCCGGGCAGAATGCCTTCGTTGCGACAGCCTGCCGCCACGCAATCCTGCATGACCTGCCAGATTTTCAGCAGGCCGGCGCGGGTCTCGGCTTCGGGGCGCCAGGCGCTTTCGTTGGTCAGCATCACCTGGCTGATGGACAAGCCATAGGTGGCGCAATGGCCCAGCAGGTCCTTGGCACTTTTGAACGGGAACGTCAGGGGCGTGGCATCTTCGACGATACGGTCGGCACCGGCCGCGTCTTCGTCGACGACAAAGCCGCCACCCACCGAGTAGTACTCGCGACTGCGCACTTGCAGTCCCGCGGCATCGAAGGCGCGGAAGATCATGCCGTTGGGGTGATAGGCCAGGGGTTTGCGGATCATGGCCAGGTGCAGCTTTTCATTGAATTCGATGGGGTGCTGGCCGAGCAGGTTCAAGCGACCGTTGCTGCGAATCTCTTGCAGGCGGGCGGTGACGGTCTCGGTGTCCACGGTATCGGGGTGTTCCCCTTCCAGGCCCAGCAGCACGGCCTTGTCGCTGCCGTGGCCCTTGCCGGTCGCGCCGAGGGAGCCGTAGAGCTCGACCTTGACGCTGGTGATGGTTTCGAGCAGGTCATCACGGCGCAGCCCTTCGACAAAACGGGCAGCGGCGCGCATCGGGCCGACCGTATGGGAACTGGAAGGGCCGATGCCGATCTTGAACAGGTCGAACACGCTTAACGACATGGTGTTTCTCCGGTTTCTTTTTTGAGTTCGACGGTCTTACAAGGTTTGAAGACAGATCCCTTGTGGGAGCGAGCCTGCTCGCGATGACGGTGGATCAGTCAGCATGGATGTGAACTGACACACCGCCATCGCGAGCAGGCTCGCTCCCACAGGAGGAAAAAGGAGGGCTGGCAGATCGCCCTCCGTTCAGGTCAAGCGTAGCTTTCGATCGAAGGGCAGGCGCAGACCAGGTTGCGGTCGCCGAACACGTTGTCGACCCGGCCAACCGGTGGCCAGTACTTGCCCTCGATCAACGACGCGACAGGGTACACCGCTTGCTCGCGGCTGTAGGAATGATTCCACTCGCCGACGAGTTCCGCTGCGGTGTGCGGGGCGTTTTTCAGCGGGTTGTCGTCTTTGTCCAGACTGCCGTTTTCCACCGCGCGGATTTCTTCGCGGATGCAGATCATGGCGTCGCAGAAGCGGTCCAGTTCTTCCTTGGACTCGCTTTCGGTCGGCTCGATCATCAACGTGCCGGCCACCGGGAACGACATGGTCGGGGCGTGGAAGCCGAAGTCGATCAGGCGCTTGGCCACATCATCGACGCTGATGCCGCTGCTGTCCTTGAGCGGGCGCAGGTCGAGGATGCATTCGTGGGCGACCAGGCCGTTGCTGCCGGAGTAGAGCACCGGATAGTGCTCTTCCAGGCGACGGGCGATGTAGTTGGCGTTGAGGATCGCCAGCTGCGAGGCGCGCTTGAGACCGGCGCCGCCCATCATGCGGATGTACATCCAGGTGATCGGCAGGATGCTCGCGCTGCCGAATGGCGCCGCGCATACCGCGCCTTCCTTGCGCGCCATTTCGGCGTGGCCCGGCAGGAACGGAGCCAGGTGCGATTTGACGCCAATCGGGCCAACGCCCGGGCCGCCACCGCCGTGAGGAATGCAGAAGGTCTTGTGCAGGTTCAGGTGCGACACGTCGCCGCCGAACTTGCCCGGGGCGCAGAGGCCGACCATGGCGTTCATGTTGGCGCCGTCGATGTACACCTGGCCGCCGTTGTCATGAATGATGCCGCAGATCTCGCGGATGCCTTCTTCGAACACACCGTGGGTGGACGGGTAGGTGATCATCAGCGCGGCGAGGTGTTCGCGGTGCTCGATGGCCTTGGCCCGCAGGTCTTCGATGTCGACGTTGCCGCGGGCATCGCAGGCGGTCACGACCACGCGCATGCCGGCCATGTTGGCGGTGGCCGGGTTGGTGCCGTGGGCCGAGGACGGGATCAGGCAGATGTCGCGGCGCTCTTCGCCACGGCTCTGGTGGTAGGCGCGGATCGCCAGCAGGCCGGCGTATTCACCTTGGGAGCCGGCGTTGGGTTGCAGCGACACTGCGTCGTAACCGGTAGCAGCGCAGAGCATGGCTTCCAGTTCGTCGGTCAGTTGCTGGTAACCGGCGCTCTGTTCGGCCGGGGCGAACGGGTGCAGGGCGCCGAATTCGGCCCAGGTCACCGGGATCATTTCGCTGGCGGCGTTGAGTTTCATGGTGCAGGAACCCAGCGGGATCATGGTGCGATCCAGGGCCAGGTCCTTGTCGGCGAGCTTGCGCAGGTAGCGCATCAGCTCGGTTTCGGAATGGTAGCGGTTGAACACCGGGTGGCTGAGGATCGCCGATTGGCGCACCAGCTCGGCCGGGATGCGGCTTTGCACGGAGGCGGCCAGTGCCGCGAAGTCAGGCAAGGCCTTGCCATCAGCCAACAGTGTCCACAGCGTTTCGACATCAGCCTGGCTGGTGGTTTCGTCCAGGGACAGGCCCAGGCGTTCCGCGTCCACTACACGCAGGTTGATGCGCTGGGCGCGAGCCTTGTCGTGCAGGGCGGCGGTCTGTGCGCCGGTGCGCAGGGTCAGGGTGTCGAAGAAGCTCTCTTGCTCGACGCTCAGGCCCAGCGCGCCCAGGCCCTTGGCGAGGATCGCGGTGAGGTGATGGATGCGGTTGGCAATCTGCACCAGGCCCTTGGGACCGTGGTACACGGCGTACATGCTGGCGATGTTGGCCAGCAGCACTTGGGCGGTGCAGATGTTGCTGGTGGCTTTCTCGCGGCGGATATGTTGCTCGCGGGTCTGCATCGCCAGGCGCAGGGCCGGCTTGCCGAAACGGTCCACGGACACGCCCACCAGGCGGCCCGGCATGTCGCGCTTGAAGGCGTCCTTGGTGGAGAAATACGCCGCGTGCGGGCCGCCGAAGCCCAGTGGCACGCCGAAACGCTGGGCGCTGCCGATGGCCACGTCGGCGCCGAACTCGCCCGGTGGGGTCAGCACTGTCAGGGCCAGCAGGTCGGCCGCAACGGCCACCAGGGCGTTGGCGGCGTGGAAGCGCTCGGTCAGTTCGCGGTAGTCGAACAGGTCACCGTTGCTGGCCGGGTATTGCAGCAACGCGCCGAAGAAAGCGCTGACGTCGCTCAGTTCACGCTCATCGCCCACCACCACGTCGATGCCCAGGGGCTCGGCACGGGTGCGCAGCACGTCGAGGGTCTGCGGATGGCTGTGCACCGAGGCGAAGAACGCGTTGCTGCCCTTGTTCTTGCTCAGGCGCTTGCAGAAGGTCATGGCTTCGGCGGCGGCGGTGGCTTCGTCGAGCAAGGATGCGTTGGCGATCGGCAGGCCGGTGAGGTCGCTGATGAGGGTCTGGAAGTTCAGCAACGCTTCGAGACGGCCTTGGGAGATTTCCGGTTGGTACGGCGTGTAGGCGGTGTACCAGGCCGGGTTTTCCAGCAGGTTGCGCAGGATCGGCGCTGGCGTGTGGCAGTTGTAGTAGCCCTGGCCGATGTAAGTCTTGAACAGTTGGTTCTTGGCGGCGATGGCCTTGATCGAGGCCAGTGCATCGGCTTCGCTCTGGCCGTCGTCCATGTCCAGAACGCTGGTGCCCTTGATGCTTTCGGGGATGACGCTGGCGCTCAGGGCTTGCAGGGAGTCGTAGCCCAGGCGCTCGAGCATGGCTTGCTCGTCACTGGCGCGCGGGCCGATGTGGCGGGCGATGAATTCGTTGGCGGTGCCCAGATTAACGGTCATGTTGCGCTCCTCAGGCTTCGGCGTTGGCTTTGATCAGGCGGTCGTAGGCGTCCTGATCCAGCAGTTGGCCAACATCGCTGGCGCTGGCTGGCTTGAAGCGGAAAAACCAGCCTTCGCCCAGCGGATCTTCGTTGACCAGTTCCGGATTGCTTTCCAGGGCCGGGTTCACTTCGAGCACTTCACCGTCCAGTGGCATGTAGACACCGCTGGCGGCTTTCACCGATTCCACGGTAGAGGCCTCGTCACCCTTGGCGTAGGTTTGCAGTTCCGGTAACTGAACATAGACCACATCGCCCAAGGCGTTCTGGGCAAACGCAGTAATGCCGACTGTAACGCTGCCGTCGGCTTCGGCACGCAGCCATTCGTGATCTTCAGTGAAACGCAACTCGCTCATGGAAACTCCTGGGGCCAGATTCGTCTGGTGGACGCGAAGAAGGCACGGGGCTTGGCCCGGCCGAATGCCTATATCCATAGCAAGAATGCGGCCAATACGAATATGTGCATTTTTATCAATGGGTTATGGCGATTTGGCGAGAGGGGCAAAGCGGCGTGTGTAGCGAAATCGCTACAGCACTGGGCCGGGACAAAAAGGTTGGGGGATCAAAGCCTTATCCGGCGCAGTTTAACGGCGTCTGTAGCGATATCGTTCCACTGTAGCGCTTTCAGTACGGTCGAGGTCGTTTTTGGCGCGACTTTCAACACGCCGCAGACCTCCGGTGGGAGGTGGTGCGCAGAAGCATCACGGCTTATTGGGAATCCCATACTTGCGCAACCGATGGGCAATCGCCGTGTGGGAGGTTTGCAGGCGACTGGCAAGTTGGCGGGTGGAGGGGTAGTTGACGTAGAGGCTTTCGAGCAGGTGTTTCTCGAAGGTCTCCACGGCCTGCTCCAGGCTTTCGACTTCCACGTCGCCCTGGCGCGCCACGGAGGTGCCGGCGATGTCCAGGTCGCCGATGTCCACCAGGCTGCTTTCGCAGATGGCGGCGGCGCGGAAAATCACGTTCTGCAATTGCCGCACGTTGCCCGGCCAGCGGTTGCCCAGCAGCGCCGGGTACGTGCCGGGGGCGAGGCGGCAGACCGGGCGCTGGATCTGCGCACAGGCCTGCTGCATGAAGTAGCGCGCCAGCAGCAGGATGTCCTGGCCGCGCTCACGCAGCGGCGGGACTTCGACGTTGAGCACGTTCAGGCGATAGAACAGGTCTTCGCGGAACGAACCCTCGCTGACCATTTTCTCCAGGTTGCGGTGGGTGGCGCTGAGGATGCGCACGTTGACCTTGATCTCGCGGTCGCCGCCGACCCGCCTGAAACTGCCGTCGTTCAAAAAGCGCAGCAGCTTGGCTTGCAGGTACGGCGACATCTCGCCGATTTCGTCGAGGAACACCGTGCCCTGGTTCGCCAGCTCCATCAGCCCTGGCTTGCCGCCCCGTTGGGCGCCGGTGAAGGCGCCAGGGGCGTAGCCGAACAGTTCGCTTTCGGCCAGGTTCTCCGGCAACGCCGCGCAGTTCAGGGCCAGGAACGGGGCGCCGTGGCGGGCGCTGATGGCGTGGCAGGCCCGGGCGACCAATTCCTTGCCGGTGCCGGTTTCGCCCTGGATCAACAGCGGCGCGTCCAGGGCCGCAACCCGCTGTGCCCGGGCCTTGAGGGTGCGGATCGCCGGGGATTCGCCCAGCAACGCGTCGAAACCTTCGGCGTGATCGTGGTGCAAGGCGGAGAGGCGTTCGCCGATGCGGTTCGGCGGATAGAGCGTCAGCAGCGCGCCGGCGTCGGTGATCGGCGTGGCGTCCAGCAGCAGGGTCTGGCCGTTGAGGGTAATTTCCCGTAGCGGCAGGCGGAAGCCGTTCTCCAGCAAGGTGCCCAGCAGCGCTTTGTCGCCGAACAGCTCGGCCACGCTTTCGCCCATCGGCTCGCGCCCGTACAAGGCGATCAGCGCGGGGTTGGCCAGCAGCACCTTGCCAGCGCTGTCCACGGCCAGCACCGGGTCGGTCATGGCGGCCAGCAGGGCATCGAGCTGCAAGTGCCGGCGCTGTCCCGGAAGGATGTCCACCACGGTGACCGCCTGCACGCCACGCACACTGAACAATGCTTCGCGCAGCTCATCCAGCACTTGCGGGCTGAGGGTCGGGGCATCGATGTAGACGTTGGGCGGCACCATCTCCACGGCATCCAGGTTGAGATTGCGTCCACCGAGCAAGGCCAGGACTTCCTGGGTGATGCCGACGCGGTCGATGAAACTGACGTGGATACGCATGGGGCGCTTCTGGGTCCTGGAGTGTGGAGGGTGGCAAGTATGCCTTGGGGCGGGTGGTGGGTGGAATCCTGGTACGACTTCAGAGGGTAAGCTGGATCCCACAGTAGGTTTTCGGCGAGGCCACCATCCTCTACAACCCCACATCCCACTCCGGCACCTCGGGAAATTTCACCACCAAGAAATCCAACAGGCTGCGCAGCGCCGAGGGCATGTGCTTGCGTGACGCGTAGACCGCGTACATGGTCATCCGGCGGGGTTCGGCGTGGGGCAGCAGGCGGATCAGTTCGCCGTTCTTGATGTGGGCGCCGGCCTGGTAGCTGGGCAGCATCGCCACGCCGGCGCCGGCCACGGTGGCCCGCAGGAGCGTGCTGGCTTCGTTGGCGCTGATGTTGCCTTGCACCGGCACCGAGACCTGCTCGCCGTCCTGCTCGAAATGCCACAGGCTCTTGCCGACGTAGGAATGGGTCAGGCAGTTGTGCCGGGTCAGTTCCTCGACGCGCCGGGGTGCCGGATGTTCGCGCAGATAGGCGGGCGAGGCGCAGATCACTGAGCGGCAGACGGTGAGGCGACGGGCGATCAGGTTGGGATCCAGGTCGTTGCTCATGCGGATCGCCAGGTCGATGCGTTCGTCCACCAGGTTCACGGTGCGGTCGAGCATCTGCAGGTCGACACTCACCCCAGGGTAGCGCTGGACGAATTCGCTCATGGCGGCCGCCAACTGGGCCTGGCCGAATGACGTGCTGGCGCTGATGCGCAGCATGCCCCTTGGCGCATCGTCCGGAGCACTGACGGCGGCTTGCATGTCCGTGGACAGTTCGAGCATCTGCCGGCAGCGCGGCAGGATCTCGGCGCCTGCGGCCGTCAGGCTCAGTTTGCGCGTTGTGCGGTGCATCAGCCGGGCGCCGACCCAATCCTCCAGCTCCGCCAGATACCGCGACACCACAGGTCGCGACAGGTCCAGGTGCTCGGCCGCCGCCGACTGGCTGCCCAGGTCGACTACGGTGGTGAAGACACGCATTGCTTGTAGACGATCCATGATTTGCCCGCTTTCAGAAACAAACTATGTTGCAGCATCGCATTTTTTGGAACGAGCCAGGTGACTAAGCTCTTTCTCATTCCCTTCGGGCTTTTGGACAACGGAGCACACCATGACCGGATTCACCCCACTCAAGCGCCTGCTGCTAGCAACCGCCGCCTTGGCCTTCACGGCCCAGAGCTGGGCCGCGAACCTGACGCTCGACGTCTACAACCCCGGCGCGGCAGCGGTTTTTCCGGTGACTTCGGTGTTGGTCAGTGGTGAAAAAGAAGCGATTCTGGTGGACGCCCAATTCGGTAAGACCCAGGCCGCCCAAGTGGTGGAAAAAATCCGCGCCAGCGGCAAGCGATTGATCACGATCTACATCAGCCATGGCGATCCAGACTACTATTTTGGTCTGGAAACCCTGACTGCCGCGTTCCCCGAGGCCAAGGTGCTGGCGTCGGCGCCGACCGTCGCGCACATCAAGCAGACCATGGACGGCAAGCTGAAGTATTGGGGGCCGATCCTCAAGACCGATGCACCGGCCAAGGCCATCGTGCCCCAGGTGCTCAAGAGCGACAGTCTGACTTTGGAAGGCCAGCGCTTGCAGATCGTCGGTCTCGATGGCCCGCAGCCGGACCGCAGTTTCGTGTGGATTCCATCCATCAAGGCCGTGGTTGGCGGTGTGGTGGTCGCCGAGAACATTCATGTCTGGATGGCTGACACCCAGACGCCGCAGTCCCACAAGGACTGGCTGGCGACCCTCGCCGGTATTGAAAAGCTGCAACCGAACACCGTGATCCCGGGCCACTACCTGGGTGAAAGCGCCCGGTCTCTGGCCCCGGTGACATTCACCGCCGGCTACATCGAGGCTTTCGATGAAGAAACCGCCAAGGCCAAGGATTCCGCTGCGCTGATCGCCGCCATGAAGCAACGCTACCCGAACCTGGGTGAAGACAGTTCCCTGGAACTCAGTGCCAAGGTGGCGAAGGGTGAGATGAAGTGGTGACAACCCTGATTCCAGGGCATCGGATGTGCTTCTGTGGCGAGGGAGCTTGCTCCCGCTGGGCTGCGAAGCGGCCCCAATGCCAACAAACAGTTTGCACCTGATACACAGCGTGAGCCGTTTTGCGGCTGCTTCGCAGCCCAGCGGGAGCAAGCTCCCTCGCCACAACGGTGTACATACCGCAAAGATTGGTCATGTTCGTTTCGAGCACAGCTTCAATAGCCTCTATCTGTAATCACTGGAGAACACCATGAGCAAAATCGCAATCATCGGCGCCACCGGTCGTGCTGGCAGCCAACTGTTGGAAGAAGCCCTGCGTCGCGGCCACAGCGTGACGGCCATTGCTCGCAACACTGCAAAAATCGGCGAAAGGGCCGGGGTGGTCAGCAAGCAACTGGATGTATTGGACAGCGAGGCGCTGATCGCCGCCATTGCCGGGCACGACGTGGTGATCAGTGCTGTGCATTTTTCCACGGTGCCGGCCGACAAGGTCATCGCGCCAGTGAAGGCTGCTGGGGTCAAGCGTTTGCTGGTGGTGGGCGGGGCCGGTTCGTTGTTGTTGCCGGACAACAGCCGTGTGGTCGACAGTGATGGCTTCCCGGAGGAATACCTGGCTGAAGCCACTGCCGGCGCGCTGTTCCTGGACGTGCTGCGCAAAGAAGAGGACCTGGACTGGACCTTCCTCTCGCCATCGGCGGAGTTCGTCGAAACCGAGCGCACCGGTCAGTTCCGCCTCGGCAAGGATCACCTGCTGTTCGACGGTGCCGGGCGCAGTTGGATCAGCTTTGCCGACTATGCCATCGCGATGATCGATGAAGTGGAAACGCCGGAGTTCTCGCGCACGCGGTATACCGTGGGCTATTGATCCTACGGAGTGTGCGTCGCCGCGGGTTCAGCCGTGAACCCGCACCCAGACGCTGACCAGCACCGTCGCCGCCATCAGCCAGGCGACGGCTGCTACGGCGAGCGACGCTTCCAGGCGCAGGCGGTCGACCATCACGTACAGCGTCGCCAAGTAGACGAAGTACGGAATGATCGACCACATGCCAAACACGATGGTGGTCTTCAAGTCCTCCACCGAGCGGCCTTTGCCGACGATGTAATGGGCGATCAGGGCGAAAGTGGGGAACAGCGGCACCAGCCCGGCGATGTAATAGTTCTTGGTCTTGGCCAGCATCGCCAGGATGACCACCACGGCCGCACCGAGTGCCGCCTTGAAAATCAGGTCCACAGGTTGACCGCCTCGTTAATGGCTCAGGCCATATTTTTTGACTTTGTCGAACAACGTGGTCTTGGCCATGCCCAGCTCCTGGCTGGCTTGGGTCAGGTTGCCACCGCTGCGTTGCAGGGCGTCCATCAGCAGGTTGCGCTCGAACGCTTCCACCGCCTCGGCGAAGGCCAGGCCCTGGCTGCCGCTGCTGGCCCCCGGTTTCTTGAAGGCTGGCAGGCCGAGGGCGTAGCGCTCGGCGACGTTGCGCAGTTCGCGCACGTTGCCCGGCCAGTCATGGCTCATCAGGTTCGACAGGGTCTGGTTGTCCAGCGTCGGCACTGTGCGGTCGAAGCGCAGGGATGACTGCTGGAGGAAGTGCTCGAACAATTGCAGGATGTCTTCGCGCCGCTCGCGCAGGGGCGGCAGTTCCAAGGTCACCACGTTGAGTCGGTAATACAAGTCGCTGCGAAACTGTCCGGCGCGGCCCAGTTCGTCCAGGTCGGACTTGGTGGCGGCGATCACCCGGCAATCCACGGCCACGCTCTGGTTCGATCCCAGCCGTTCGAGGGTGCGCTCCTGCAACACTCGCAGCAGTTTGATCTGCAAGGGCAGGGGCATGCTTTCCACTTCGTCGAGAAACAGCGTGCCGCCATCGGCGTGCTCGATCTTGCCGATCCGGCGCTTGCCGGCGCCGGTGAAGGCGTTGGCCTCGTGGCCGAAGATCTCGCTTTCGAACAGGTTCTCCGGCAAGCCGCCGCAGTTGAGCGCGACGAACTGCTTGGTGTGGCGCCGGCTGAAATCGTGCAGGCAGCGCGCGACCAGTTCCTTGCCGGTGCCGGTTTCGCCTTCGATCAGCACGTTGGCCGACGTGTCGGCGACGTTGGCGATCAGCTCGCGCAAATGTTGCATGGCCGGCGAGCGGCCGATGATCCGGCCTTCCAGGGAATCGCGTTCGGCCAATTGCCGACGCAGGGAGGACACCTCACGGGCCAGGCTGCGCTGTTCCAGCGCGCGGCGGGCAACGTCCACCAGGCGTTCGGGGGAGAACGGTTTTTCCATGAAGTCATAGGCGCCTTTCTGCATGGCGCCGACGGCCATGGAGATGTCGCCGTGGCCGGTGATCAGCACCACCGGGAGGCTGCGGTCCCGTGCCTTGAGGCGCGTCAGCAGCTCCAGGCCATCGATGCCCGGCAGGCGAATGTCGCTGATGACGATGCCGGCAAAGTCATCGCCCACTTGCGCCAGGGCTTCTTCGGCGCTGCCCACACCGATGCACGGAATGTCTTCCAGGCTCAGGGCTTGCTGGCAGCCCAGCAGGACATGGGGATCGTCTTCGACGATCAATACGCTCAGGTCGTTGTTCATAGCGGCTCGGCAGGTGAAGGGCTTACCAACGGTAAACTGAGGACGAAGGTGGTGCCACGCTCGACCGGGTATTCGACGCCCAGGTGCCCACCCGCGGCGGCGGCCAGGCTCGCCGAGAGCGTCAGCCCCAGGCCCAGGCCTTGTTCGCCGGGCTTGGTGGTGAAAAAGGGTTCGAACAGATGCTTGCGCGCCTCGGGGTCGATGCCATGGCCGTTGTCCCGTACTCGCAGGCGGTATTTGCCCTCGACGATGTCACCTTCGAGCCATAGCTGTGGCTCGGGTTGCGTGCGCATGGCGTCCAGGGCATTGCCGATCAGGTTGACCAGGATTTGCTCCAGGCGCGTCTGGTCGATTTGCAATTGGGTGTCGTCGAAACAGCTGTGGATCCGGATGTCCAGGTTCTCCAGGCGCCCGCCCAGCAGTTGCAGCGCCGCTTCGACCGCCTTGCCCAGGCTCGCCCGGCCCTGGTCGTCGCCGCGCCGGGCAAAGGCGCGCAGGCTGGCGGTGATCCGGCCCATGCGGTCGATCAGTTCGTTGATGGTCTTGAGGTTGGTGCTGGCGATGTCCAGCTGGCCCCGTTCCAGGAAGCGCACGGTATTGCCGGACAAGGTGCGCAGCGCTGCCAGTGGCTGGTTGAGTTCGTGGGCGATGCTGGTGGACATCTGGCCGATGGCGGCCAGTTTTCCGGCTTGCACCAGCTCGTCCTGGGCGCGGCGCAAGGTCTCTTCGGCCTGCCGTCGTTCACGGATCTGGCCCTTGAGACGTTCGTTGCTGGCCCGCAGGTCCGTGGTGCGTTCGGAAATCCGACGCTCGAGCTGGTTGTTGGCCTCCTGCAAGGCTTCGCGGGCGGCGAGGCGGGTGGCGATGACTTTGCGCCGTTCGTTCCAGGCGATCAGCAGGAACGCTACCAGGGCAAAGGCCACGGCCACCAGGATGCCCTGGTTGATCGCCTGGCGGCGCAGGTCTTCCAGCGGCGTCAGCAGGGTGAAATTCCACGGGGTGTCGCTCAGGGGGCGGGTCTGGGAGAGGTAACTGCTGGCGGGCTTGTCGGCCGCGACTTCAGCGTTGGCCGGGAAGGTCAACAGCTCCATGCCTTCGGCCAGTCGCTCCCGGGCCAGCGGAATCAGCTCGTTCAGCGGGAACCAATAGTATTGCAGGCTGCGGGCCAGGCGTTCCTTGGTCTCGTCGCTCAGTGGGCGCACCGACTTGAGGCGCCGCGCCGGGTCGCTGGACAGGATGATGATGCCGTTCTCGTCGCTGACGAACGCTTCCAGGCGCGCCCGTTGCCAGCGTTCTTCCATGGCTTCGAGGCGCACCTTGACCACGGCGACGCCGATGATCTTGCCCTGTTGCTCCAGGCCGTGGGCGAGGTAGTAGCCGGGTTCGCCATTGGTGCTGCCGATGCCGTAGAAACGCCCCGGCTGGCCGCGCACGGCGTTCTGGAAATAGGCGCGAAAGGACAGGTCTTCACCCAGGTAACTGTCGACGTCGCGCCAGTTGCTGGTGGCCATGACCCGGCCAGTGGTGTCCATCACATAAATGGCCCGGCTGCGGCTGCGGCGGTTCAGGCCTTCGAGGTATTCGTTGACGGTCTTGCGGTGTTCGGGCGTCGGATCGTCAAGCAGTTGCGAGACGCTGGACTCAAGCTCCAGCAGGCTGGGCAGGTAGGTGTACTTGCTGATCTCGCTCTCGACGGCACGGGCGTGCAGCTCGAGCTGGCGTTCGCCGTTCTCGGCGAGGCTGCGAATGCCGTAGTGCTCGCTGATCCAGAAGCCGAGGTAACCCAGGCCGATCATCAGGGCAATGATCAGTGGCGGCAGGAACAGATGGCGGATCAGGCGGGGTTTCACGGCAAGTGATGGCGGCGAGGCGCGATAGAGGGTGGGGTCGCATTTCATCACAGAAGCCTTGGGTCAACCAGTGTGGCCGTGGTCGCCCTTTTGAACACGGTCCCGTGGCGAGGGAGCTTGCTCCCGCTCGGCTGCGAAGCAGTCGTAAAACCAGTCAATGCGGTACTTCCAGGTACACCGCATTCGCTGGTTCTGGGGTCGCTGCGCAACCCAGCGGGAGCAAGCTCCCTCGCCACAAGGGCTCATCTAAAGGAAGCGGTGTTGTTTAGTGCTGCAGGATTTTCTCAAGGAAATGCTGCGCGCGTTCGGAGCGGGCGCTGATGTCGCCGAAGAACTCTTCTTTCTTGCAGTCTTCGATGATCTGGCCCTGGTCCATGAAGATCACCCGGTTCGCCACTTTGCGGGCGAAGCCCATTTCGTGGGTCACGCACATCATGGTCATGCCTTCGTGGGCCAGTTGCACCATCACGTCGAGCACTTCGTTGACCATTTCCGGGTCAAGGGCTGAGGTCGGTTCGTCGAACAGCATCACCACCGGGTCCATCGCCAACGCACGGGCAATTGCCACGCGCTGCTGCTGGCCGCCAGAGAGCTGGCCCGGGTGCTTGTGGGCGTGGGCCGCCAGGCCAACGCGCTCAAGCAGTTGCAGGCCCTTCTTGGTGGCTTCTTCCTTGCTGCGACCCAGCACCTTGATCTGTGCGATGGTCAGGTTTTCGGTGATGGTCAGGTGCGGGAACAGCTCGAAATGCTGGAACACCATGCCCACCCGCGAGCGCAATTTCGGCAGGTTGGTCTTCGGGTCGGCAATGGAGGTGCCGTCGACCACGATGTCGCCTTTCTGGAACGGCTCCAGGGCGTTCACGCACTTGATCAGCGTGGACTTGCCCGAACCCGACGGCCCGCACACCACCACCACTTCACCCTTGCTGACCTCGGTGCTGCAATTGGTCAGTACCTGGAAGTCCCCATACCACTTGTTGATGTTCTTGATAGAGATCATACGGCGAACCTTTTTTGCAGACGCTTGACCAGCTGCGAAGCGGCAAAGCTGATGGTGAAGTACACGAGACCTGCGACGATCAGGAACTCATTGGAGCGGCCGATGATGTCGCCACTGGCCCGCGAAGCATTGAGGAAGTCCACCAGGCCGACGGTGTAGACCAGCGAGGTGTCCTGAAACAGGATGATGCTTTGTTGCAGCAGCAGCGGGGTCATCTTGCGAAACGCCTGGGGCAGGATGATCAGGCGCATGGTCTGGCCATAATTCATGCCCAGTGCCTGTGCGGCGCCCATCTGGCCCTTGGGGATCGCCTGCACGCCGGCCCGGACGATTTCGCAGAAGTACGCCGCTTCGAACATCATGAACGCCACGATGCAGGAGCCGAATGCGCCGATCGGCGTGTCTTCGCCGGTGATCCAGCGCAGCACGAACGGCACCGCCAGGTAGAACCAGGTGATGACCAGCAGCAACGGGATCGAGCGGAAATAGTTGACGTAGGCCCCGGCGAAATTGGACAACAGGCGGTTATGGGACAGGCGCATCAGGGCCAGGATAGTCCCCAGGACGATCCCGCCGACCACGCCGAGGACCATCAGCTTGAGGGTCATGACCATGCCATTCCACAAGCCGGGAATGGCCGGGACGACGCCACTGAAATCGAATTCCATCATTTACCCCCTACGGAGATCAGGCCGGGCACCGCGACTTTCTTCTCGACCATGCGCATGAGCAGCATCAGGCTCATGTTCAGGGTGAAGTAGATCAGCGTCGCCAGGGTGAAGGCTTCGAACAGGTTGGCGGAGAACTCGGCGGTCTGCTTGGTCTGCGCGAGCAGTTCCATCAGGCCGATCAGCGAGGCCACGGACGAGTTCTTGAAGACGTTGAGGAACTCCGAGGTCAGCGGCGGAATGATGATCCGGTAGGCCTGTGGCAGCAGCACGTTCCAGTAGATCTGCGGCAGTTTGAAACCCATGGCGCGGGCGGCGGATTCCTGGCCGCGTGGCAGCGCCTGGATGCCGGTGCGTACCTGTTCGCACACCCGGGCGGCGGTGAACAGGCCCAGGCACACGACGACGCTCAGGTAGGCCGAGGTGGTCGGGTTCAGGTCCTGCTTGTACCACTCCTGCAGGTTTTCCGGCAGCAGGTCGGGCACCAGGAAGTACCAGATGAACAGCTGCACCAGCAGCGGCACATTACGAAAGAGCTCCACGTAGCAAGTGGCGATGCCCGACACCAGCCGGTTCGGCACGGTGCGCATCACGCCCAGGATCGAGCCCAGCAGCAGGGCGATGATCCAGGCCACGACGGCGATGGCGATGGTCCAGCCCAGGCCGGACACGTACCAGTCGAGATAGGTCTCGCTGCCCACGCCGGTGGACTTGAAGAACACGCTCCAGTCCCAGTTGTAATTCATTAGGGTCTCCCCTCAGATCGATCAATGTACAAATGTCTGCAGGGGGAAATCCTTTCCCACCCGATCGTGACGAACGGGTACACACCCACGGCTCGACCTCACCGTTTCGATGTTTCCTTTTTGCCAGCAGGGAGTGACGGCCTCCTGAAAGGACGGGTGTCCTTTCAGGAGAAGACTAGTCAGAAATCAGGACTTCTTGTCGTCAGCCGCTTTGTCGGTCGGGTTGGCGATCAGGGCCTTGAGTTCGTCGCTCATCGGGAAGTTCAGGTTCAGGCCTTTTGGCGGGACGGGTTGCATGAACCATTTCTCGTAGATCTTGTTGATCTCGCCCGAGGTGTAGGTGGCCTTGATGGCGTCATCGACAGCCTTTTTGAACGGCTCGTCGCCCTTGCGCATCATGCAGCCATAGATTTCGTAGGACTGCGGGGTACCGGTCACGGCCCAGTCATCGGCTTTCTTGGCCTTGGCGGCTTCGCCGGCCAGCAGGGCGTCGTCCATCATGAACGCGACGGCACGACCTGATTCCAGCATCTGGAAGGATTCGCCGTGGTCCTTGGCGGAGATCACGTTCATGCCCATCTGCTTGTCGGCGTTCATGGACTTGAGCAGGCGCTCGGAGGTGGTGCCCGCGGTGGTCACGACGTTCTTGCCCTTGAGGTCGTCGAAATCCTTGTATTTGGAGTCTTTCTTGGACAACAACCGAGTACCGATCTCGAAGATACCCACGGAGAAGTCAACCTGCTGCTGACGCTCGACGTTGTTGGTGGTGGAGCCGCACTCCAGGTCTACGGTGCCGTTCTGCACCAGCGGGATACGGGTTTGCGAGGTGACGAGGTTGTACTTGACTTGCAGGTCAGGCATGCCCAGGTCTTTTTTCAGGGCTTCGACGACTTTCAGTTGAATGTCGTGGGAGTAGCCGACCGGTTTGCCGGAGGCGTCTGCGATGTAGGAAAACGGAATGGAAGCGTCGCGATGCCCAAGCGTGATAACGCCGGACTCTTTGATTTTTTTCAGTGTGCCGGTCAGTTCGGCCGCGAAAGCCGGAGTGCTGATCAGAGCGGCCGCCATGGCTGCGCCCAGGAGATGGGGAACGATACGCATCGGTGTTTCCTCGACATTGTTTTTTTTATTCAGCCGGTTCGTCGGCCCTGAGTACTTCGAAATGCCTGTCAGCTCCTGTTGTGTTGGCGCACAGGCATTCGTCTCGAGGGAGTGTAGAGCATGACTCGTGCCAGGCCAGTCGAGTGCGCCTATTTTATTGTTTTGTAAGGTAATTAATGTTTTGTTTCGGGTTTTTCAGGGGCTGTCTTATCCGGTTTGCCGAACTGACTGATGGGTCGTGTTCGGAAAACCGAATGTCTTTGCCACGCATGAGTCTGTGGGAGCGGGGTGGAGAGGTGGATGTCAGGCAGCAAGAAACCCCTGGATCGCAGGACCCAGGGGCTTTTGTCTAGCGGGTTATATCGTTCAGGCCGCTTCGATCTTGCGGCGATTCTGCTCGACCTTGTTCAGGTACTGTTGCAGCTTTTCCTGTTCGGCCGGTGTGGTGAACAGTCCCAGCTTGCTGCGGCGCCACAAGATGTCCTGGGCGTCGATGGCCCATTCGTCACTGCACAGATAATCGACTTCGCGGGTATAGAGACCGGCGCCGATGTGTTCGCCCAAGTCGCCGAGGGTGTGCACGCCTTCGAGCATGCGCCAGGTGCGGCTGCCGTAGGTGGTGGCCCAGCGGCGGGCGATGTCGGTGGGCAGCCAGTCGAACTTGTCGCGGATCGCCGAACACAGCGCCTGCGGGGTGGTCATGTTCTCGCCGCCGGGGAGGGCTTCTATGGCGGTCCAGCTCGGACGCATCCGGGTGAAATACGGGGCCAGTTGCGCCATGGCCGATTCGGCCAGCTTGCGGTAGGTGGTCAGCTTGCCACCGAACACCGACAACAGCGGTGCCTCCTCGCCGTTACCTGACAGCGCCAAGGTGTAGTCACGAGTGACGGCCGACGGGTTGTCGGATTCGTCGTTGCACAACGGACGCACGCCGGAATAGCTGTGCAGGATGTCGTCGCGGCTGATCTGTTTCTTGAAGTGAGCGTTGACCACTTGCAGCAGATAATCGGTTTCGCCTTCGGTGATCGCCACCTTGGCCGGGTCACCGGTGTATTCGCGATCTGTTGTGCCGATTAACGTGAACTGGTTCAGGTATGGAATGGTGAACACGATGCGCTGGTCTTCGTTTTGAAGAATGTGCGCATGTTCGCCTTCGTAGAGTTTCGGCACGATCAGATGGCTGCCCTGGATCAGGCGGATGCCGTAGGGCGAGTCCATCTTCAGGTCATCGCGAATGAACTTGGCGACCCACGGGCCGGCAGCGTTTACCAGCGCCTTGGCGCGGATCGAAAACAAGCTGCCATCGGCGCGTTCCAGATGCAAATGCCACAAGCCTTTGCTGCGACGGGCGTTCACGCAGCGAGTGCGGGTGTGGACATGTGCGCCTTTTTCCCGGGCTGCCATGGCGTTGAGCACCACCAGCCGCGCGTCGTCGACCCAGCAGTCGGAGTATTCGAAGCCTTTGGTGATCTCGCTTTTCAAGACGCTGTCTGCGCCGAACTTCAAGCTTCTGGAGCCGGCGAGCTGTTCGCGCTTGCCCAGGTGATCGTAGAGGAACAGGCCGGCACGGATCATCCAGGCCGGACGCAAGTGCGGGCGGTGAGGCAGGACGAAGCGCATTTGCTTAACAATGTGAGGCGCCTTGGTCAGCAACACTTCGCGCTCGGCCAGCGCCTCGCGCACCAGGCGGAATTCATAATGTTCGAGGTAGCGCAGGCCGCCGTGGATCAGCTTGCTGCTGGCCGACGAAGTATGGCTGGCCAGATCGTCCTTTTCGCAAAGGAACACCGAAAGGCCGCGACCGGCCGCGTCCGCGGCAATCCCCACGCCATTGATACCGCCGCCAATCACGGCAATATCGTAGATTTCGGCGAGCGGGGGCGTTGGCAAGGTGGAAGTGGGCATCGGCTGGCCTCGGGCTCTTTTCGTAACATTTGAATTCGAACATTAATGTTCATTTGCGAAAATACTAGCCCATAAAGACGGCAACAGCCAGCCGACTTCGATTGAAAATACTGATCAAAGAAAGCTGAAAGGAAAATTTTCGAACATTTAGGCGGCGGGAAGTTGGCCTGAGACGCTTTTGTGGCGAGGAGGATGTGTGGGAGCAAAGCTTGCTCGCGAAACAGGCACCTCGTTCTGTAGTAGACGCCGTGTCGCCTTCATCGCGGGCAAGCCTTGCTCCCACAGTAGCCTTGCCCCAGGTATTGAGGATGCCGTCAAACCACTTCCAGCCGAATCTTGTGCTGGCTCAGCAACTGCGCCAAAGCCGGCACTGGTTGCTGGTCGGTCACCAGGCAATCGATCAGGCTGATGGGGCCCAGGCGAACCATGGCGTTACGCCCGAATTTGCTGGAATCCGCTGCCAACAGCACTTGCCGGGCGTTGGCGATGATGGCTTGGGAGACCCGCACTTCCTGGTAGTCGAAATCCAGCAGGCTGCCGTCCTCATCGATGCCGCTGATGCCCACCAGCGCGAAGTCGACCTTGAACTGGTTGATGAAGTCGACGCTGGCCTGGCCTACCACGCCGCCGTCACGCCGCACGTTGCCACCGGCAATCAGGACTTCGAAATCGTCCTTGGCGCTGAGGATCGAGGCCACGTGCAGGTTGTTGGTGATGACCTTGAGATGGTTGTGGTTGAGCAGCGCCCGGGCGATGGATTCGGTGGTGGTGCCGATGTTGATGAACAACGAGGCGTGGTCGGGGATCTGGGCGGCGATGGCCTCGGCGATCCGCTGTTTCTCGTCGCGCATCTGGTCGGCGCGCATGGCGTATGCGGTGTTTTCCACGCTTGAGTCGTAGGCCGCGCCACCGTGGTAGCGGCGCAACAGGTTCGCTTCCGCCAATTGATTGATGTCGCGGCGGATGGTTTGCGGAGTGACGACAAAAAGCTGGGCCATTTCCTCGATGCTGACATAGCCGCGTTCACGGACCAATTCGAGGATTTGCTGTTGACGGGGAGGCAGATTCATACGGCTTCCTTTGGGCTGCCATGCAAAATGTGCCCATGATGCCGCAGGAATCCCCTCCCGGCCAGTTTCAGCCTTTTCTTTATACGACCTGCGTCGGTTTATTCCGCGTCTTCGTGGGGTTCCCAGTCGCGGGTGCGGCTGACCGCTTTCTTCCAGCCGGCGTAGAGCGCTTCCTTGGCTTGTTCGTCCAGTTGCGGTTCGAATTCGCGCTCGATCACCGCTTTGCCGCGCAACTCTTCCAGGCTGCCCCAGAAACCGCACGCCAGGCCCGCCAGGTAGGCGGCACCCAGGGCCGTGGTTTCGCGCATTTTCGGGCGTTCGACCCGAGTTCCGAGAATGTCGGCCTGGAACTGCATCAGGAAGTTGTTCGCCACCGCGCCGCCGTCGACGCGCAAGGCCTTGAGGCGTTCGCCACAATCCTGCTGCATGGCGTCGAGTACGTCGCGGGTCTGGTAGGCAATCGATTCCAGTGTCGCGCGGATGATGTGATCGACCCGCACGCCACGGGTCAGGCCGAACAGCGCGCCACGGGCATAAGGGTCCCAGTACGGCGCGCCGAGGCCGGTGAAGGCGGGCACCAGGTACACGCCGTTGCTGTCCTTGACCTTGTTGGCGAAGTATTCGGTGTCCAGGGCGTCGTTGATGATTTTCAGTTCATCGCGCAGCCACTGCACCGTCGACCCACCATTGAACACCGCCCCTTCCAGGGCGTAGGCCACTTCCCCGCGAGGGCCGCAGGCGATGGTGGTCAGCAGGCCATGATTGGATTTGACGGCTTTCTTTCCGGTGTTCATCAGCAGGAAGCAGCCGGTGCCGTAGGTGTTTTTTGCCTGGCCCGGCTCCACGCACATCTGGCCGAAGAGGGCGGCTTGCTGGTCGCCCGCGATGCCGCCGATGGCGATGCCGCTTTTGGTGCGGCCATAGATTTGCGAGGACGACTTCACTTGCGGCAGCATTTCGCGGGGGATGTCGAGGAGGTCGAGCATCTTCGCGTCCCACTCCAGCGAGTGGATATTGAAGAGCATCGTGCGCGAGGCGTTGGTGTAGTCGGTGACGTGGACCTTGCCGCCGGTGAATTTCCAGATCAGCCAGCTGTCGACGGTGCCGAACAGCAGTTCGCCGTTGCGCGCCCGTTCGCGGCTGCCTTCCACGTTGTCCAGGATCCATTTGAGCTTGGTGCCGGAGAAATACGGGTCGGTGACCAGGCCGGTGGTCTGGCTGATGTAGGGCTCGTGGCCGTCGCGCTTGAGCTGCTGGCAGATCTCGGTGCTGCGCCGGCATTGCCAGACGACGGCGTTATAGATGGGCCGGCCGGTGGTCTTGTCCCAGACCACGGTGGTTTCCCGTTGGTTGGTGATGCCGATGGCGGCGACCTGGTCATGATGCAGGCCCGCCTGGGCCAAGGCTTCCACCATGACCGCGCTCTGGGTGGCGAAGATTTCCATCGGGTCGTGCTCGACCCAGCCGGCCTGCGGATAGTGCTGGGCGAATTCGCGCTGGGCGGTGCCGACCACATTGGCGTCACGGTCGAAGATGATCGCGCGCGAGCTGGTCGTACCCTGGTCGAGGGCAATGATGTAGTTCTTGTTCTGAATGTCGGTCATTTCGATTGCCTTGGGACGAAAATAGGGAAGCAAGCCTTGGCGTCCACCAATAAGGGAAATTTCACCCCAGCCGGCGAATAAAGTCATCCGTTTACGACCGAGGTTCCGGTTCGCTCGGGTTATAGCTGGAATCTGCGTTGCTTCTTTCGGTTTCGAAAAAATATAGACAAGAAACGTTGGTGTCAAAGGTCGAAAGTGAACAGGTGGTCACATTCCAGCTATTCGTGTCGTGAATGAATCCAGCATAGGCGGGAAGTCGGTCCGGCCCGGCAGTCTTTTACCGGGCGATGGCATAGAATCCGTCCCATCCTTTTGGTCTTCTTGTCAGGAGCGGTCATGACACCGGCGTTGGATCTGCTTAAGAAAGTGCGTGCCGAACATCGTATCCACAGTTATGAACACGATCCCAAGGCGCCGTCCTATGGATTGGAGGCGGCGCAAAAGCTCGGATTGGAGCCGGCGCAGGTGTTCAAGACGTTGTTGGCGGCCAGCGAAAAGGGCGAACTGCTGGTGGCAGTCGTGCCCGTTGCCGGGAGCCTCGATTTGAAAGCCCTGGCCCATGCGGCCGGCGTGAAGAAGGTCGAGATGGCCGACCCGGCTGCTGCGCAACGTTCGACCGGTTATCTGCTGGGCGGTATCAGCCCGCTGGGCCAGAAGAAGCGTTTGCGCACCTTCATCGACAGTAGCGCCCTGCCGCTTGCCTCCCTGTTTGTCAGTGCGGGGAGGCGTGGGTTGGAAGTCGAGTTGGCGCCTTCGGTGCTCAAAGAGCAGACCGGCGCGGTGTTTGCCGATATTGGGCGTGCCTGACTTGCATAAATCCTGTGGCCGCTGCGCAGCCAAGCGGGAGCAAGCTCCCTCGCCACAGAAGCTCGCCACAAGAGTGTGAGGCTTGAGCTTTACTGGTTGTCAGGCTTCATCCGGTGTTGGCGGTCGAAAATTCAGCTGATCTGTCACTGGATAGGCGGTGTCGCAACGCTTCATGCTGGCGCATTGAACAATAAGGAGAACATGCCATGCAGCTTGCGTTTCATCAGGTCGATGCGTTCAGCGACCGACCCTTTGGTGGTAATCCGGCGATGGTCTACCGACTTGACGCCTGGCTGGCCGATGAGCTGATGCAGAAGATCGCCGCCGAACACAACCTGGCTGAAACCGCGTTTCTGGTGCGCGAGGGCTTGTATTGGCATATCCGTTGGTTCACCCCCACCACGGAGGTCCCGCTGTGTGGGCATGCCACGCTGGCCAGCGCCCACGTGCTGTTCGAGGTGTACAACGAAAGGGTCGAGCGGCTGGATTTCATCTGCAAATCCGGGTCACTGAGCGTCACTCGCGAAGGCGATCAGCTGTGGTTGGATTTCCCGGCGGTCGTGCCGAGCGAATTGGGCGTGTCCCTGGCGGTCCAGAACGCCCTGGGTGTCGAGGCGGTGGATGTGCTCAGCTCCAATGAGCTGTTGGTGGTGCTCGAATCGGAGCAAGCGGTGCTCGACTGCAAGCCGGACATGGCGGCCCTGGCAAAACTGCCGTGGCCGGGCGCAATCGTCACGGCGCCGGGCAGCAAGCAGGATTTTGTCTCGCGTTATTTCGCCCCGGCCATTGGCATCAACGAGGACCCGGTCACTGGCTCGACCCATTGCAGTCTCATTCCTTACTGGGCCAAGCGCCTGGGCAAGCACAGCCTGACGGCTTATCAATGCTCGACCAGGGGCGGAGCGTTGTTCTGTCGGCTGGAGGGGGAGCGCGTGAAGATTGGCGGGCATGCGACGCTGGTGGCGAGCGGGGCATTAATGCTGGGGTGAAGGGATAGAACCTTCAGCCAATGAGGTCCTTTGTGGGAGCGAGCCTGCTCGCGATAGCGGTGGGTCAGTCGACATGATGCAAGCTGATCCGACGCCATCGCGAGCAGGCTCGCTCCCACAGGGTTTTGCTTGTATTCAGCTGTCAACTCGCCGTGCTATGCCGCCGCACGCCGCTCTCCACCGACGGGAGATGGGCGGCCATGCTGCCCGACGCCTGGAACAGCACCAGGTGTTCCGCCACCACGCGGATGCCGACGCGGGCACCGACCTGGTGGTCGGCGTGGCTGGGGAAGATCGATTCCAGTTGTGCGCCGGTGGGCAATTGCAGGCGATACAAGGTTGAAGCACCGAGGAACGTCTTGCCGATGATGTTCGCGGTCAGCGGACTGTCTGGGGCATAGACGATATCGTCCGGTCGCAGCAACACGTCCACCGCGCCGCCAACCGGCCAGGTATAGGCCCGGTTGCCGCGCAAGGTCCCCAGCTCGGTCTGTACCGATTCGGGGCTCTGGAGACTGCCGCGAATGAAATAGCCCTGGCCAATGAAGCTGGCAACGAAGGGCGTCAGCGGCTCGTGGTACAGGTTGTAGGGCGTGTCCCACTGTTCCAGCCGTCCTTCCTTGAAGACCCCGACATGGTCGCTCACGGCGAAGGCTTCTTCCTGGTCATGGGTGACCAGGATCGCGCTGGTGCCACGCGCCTTGAGAATGTCCCGCACCTCATGGCTGAGCTTGCGGCGAAGCTCGCCGTCGAGATTGGAAAACGGCTCGTCGAGCAGCAGCAACTGTGGCTCCGGCGCCAGCGCCCGGGCCAGGGCCACGCGCTGTTGCTGGCCGCCAGACAACTCATGGGGGAAGCGCTTGCCCAGGTTTTTCAGGTTGACCAGTTCCAGCAGCTCCTCGACGACGCGCTCCAGTTGCGGATGCTTGCGAATGCCGAAGGCGATGTTCTCGGCCACGCTCAGGTGAGGGAACAACGCGTAGTCTTGGAACACCATGCCGATGCGACGCTTTTCCGGGGCAAGGGTGAACCCGGCGCGGGAGATGGTTTGCCCAGCCAGCTGGATCTCACCCTCGTGCACCGGCTCGAAACCGGCGATGGCGCGCAACGTGGTGGTCTTGCCGCACCCTGAGGAGCCGAGCAGGCAACCGATGTCGCCCGCGTTGAGGTGCAGGTTGAGGTTCTGCACAACCCGTTGGCCCTCGTAACCGCAGGCCAGGTTGTGCAAATTCAACAGCAGGGAATGGCTCATGCGTGGTGGTACGCCGGCTCGACCAGAAACTCGAGCAGGGCCTTCTGCGCGTGAAGGCGGTTTTCCGCCTGGTCCCAGGCCACCGAGCGCGGGTCATCCAGCAGGTCGACGCTGATTTCCTCGCCGCGGTGGGCGGGCAGGCAGTGCATGAACAGGACCTCGCTGTCCGCCAGGTCGAGCAGGGCTCGGTTGACCTGGAACGGTGCGAACAATTCGAGGCGCTTGGCGGTTTCTTCTTCCTGGCCCATGGAGGTCCAGACGTCGGTGCTCACCAGATGCGCCCCGGCCACGGCCTGCTTCGGATCGCGAACGATAGTCACCCGGTTCCCGGCCTTGGCGACCAGTGCGGCATTGGGGTCGTAGCCCTCAGGGCAGGCGATGCGCAGTTGGAAGTCGAACTGCATCGCCGCTTCTATATAGCTGTTGCACATGTTGTTGCCGTCGCCGATCCAGGTCACGGTCTTGCCCTGGATCGAACCCCTGTGCTCAAGGAACGTCTGCAGGTCGGCCAGCAACTGGCAGGGGTGGAAATCATCGGACAGGCCGTTGATCACCGGCACACGGGAATGGGCTGCGAACTCGGTCAGGGTGCTGTGGGCAAAGGTACGGATCATCACGGCGTCGAGCATGCTCGACATCACGATGGCGCTGTCGCTGATCGGTTCGCCACGGCCCAGTTGGGTGTCGCGGGGCGACAGGAAGATCGCCTGGCCGCCGAGCTGGATCATGCCGGCTTCGAAAGAGATGCGCGTGCGGGTCGATGACTTCTCGAAGATCATCCCCAGCACACGGTTTTTCAAGGGCTCGAACAGTACGCCGCGCTTACGCAGGTCTTTGAGCTCCACGCCTCGACGGATCACGCCGAGCAACTCGTCGGGCGTGAAATCCATCAGGGAGAGAAAGTGCCTTGCGCTCATGATTGACTACCTTTTTTTTATAACTAACCGCAGATGCTCAAAGCCATGTTCAACCAGAAACGGGCGAGACCTGCGGCAAAAGCCGCACGGGGCGACGAAATAGGGGGAAGGCGCGATCTTATAAGGAAATGTCGCGTCTTACCAATAGGGCTACGGTTTTTGGGGATTTCAGCGAGGCCATCCCAGGACTGCGATGACGTGTATGAAGCCGGATTCCTGACAGCAGCGACCCATTTGTACACTGGCGTTACGCCGCTTGGCAATCAAGCGGGGCGCGCGGGACGGGGGCAATGGCCGTGTTTTGACCTGTTTGTGTCGATGGCACGGGCCTGTTGCCGGGCGTGAAACGTTTCCTAATGCAAGGGGCTGGGTTATAAATGAACCCCGCGCGCCCCCAGGAGCCCCGAAATGGATTCGAAAGAGCAACAACTGATGGAACTGCTAGGGCTGACGGCACGCTCACTGACTCACCTGACGGCTTCGGTGACGTCCATGTCGTTCGAACTGCTGCGCAGCGACGATGAGGTGATCAAGGCTGCCGGTCGCCGGATGATCGATCGCATGGCCACGATCAGCGGCGGGCTCGACGAGCATTGGCGCTTGATTGGCGAACTGACCGGCGTGCCCATCGCCCAGGAGCAGGTGGAGACCATCGAGGAAATCCAGTTGGCGGCGCCGCCTCCCGAGCCGTCCTGATTTCCCTGCATCGGTGGCCCTGATGCCCGCCAATTCACAGGACGAACGTCGCTGGCGCTGTCGGGTATCGCGCGCCATAGTTTTGTTCCCGCGGCCGAAAGTGCCCGCCACGAATAAAACAGAGACTGGCCATGACCAAGACTCTCCACCACCGTGCGTGCCATCTGTGTGAAGCCATTTGTGGCTTGACCCTCGAAACCACCGAAACCGAAGACCAGGGCCTGGCGATCACCTCGATCAAGGGCGATGCGCTGGATAGCTTCAGCCGCGGGCATATCTGCCCCAAGGCGGTGGCCCTGCAGGATATCCAGAACGATCCGGACCGCCTGCGCCAGCCCATGCAGCGCATCGGCCAGCAATGGCAGCCGATCGCCTGGGACGACGCCTTCAAGTGGGTGGCCGAACGCCTGGCCGCTATCCAGGCGCGACACGGCCAGAATGCGGTGGCGGTCTATCAGGGCAATCCCAGCGTGCATAACTATGGGTTGATGACCCACAGTAACTATTTCCTTGGCCTGTTGAAGACCCGCAGCCGTTTCTCGGCGACTTCGGTGGACCAACTGCCCCATCACCTGACCAGCCACCTGATGTACGGCCATGGCCTGTTGCTGCCGATCCCCGACATCGATCACACCGACTTCATGCTGATCCTGGGCGGCAACCCGCTGGCGTCCAACGGCAGCATCATGACCGTTCCGGACGTGGAAAAACGCCTCAAGGCGATCCAGGCCCGTGGCGGCAAAGTGGTGGTGGTCGATCCGCGTCGCAGCGAAACAGCCGCCATCGCCAGCCAGCATCTCTTTGTGCGTCCTGGCGGCGATGCGGCATTGCTGTTCGGCTTGCTCAACACCCTGTTCGGCGAGGGACTGACCTGCGACAGCCACTTGCCGGTAGACGGTCTGGAGGACGTGCGCATGGCCGTTGCGGCGTTTACGGCTGAAGCGATGAGCCCGCTCTGTGCCGTGCCGGCGCCACAGATCCGGCAGTTGGCCCGGGACTTTGCCGCCGCGCCATCAGCGGTCTGCTATGGGCGCATGGGGGTGTCGACCCAGGCGTTCGGCACCCTCTGCCATTGGCTGATCCAGATCATCAACCTGGTCACCGGCAACCTTGACCGAGTGGGCGGGGCCCTGTGCACCGAGCCGGCGGTGGATCTGGTCGCAACGTCTTCGGGAGGGCACTTCAACCGCTGGCAGAGCCGGGTATCCGGGCGTCCGGAATACGCGGGAGAGCTGCCGGTCTCGACCCTGGCCGAGGAAATGCTCACCGAAGGAGAAGGGCAGGTCCGTGCGCTGGTCACCGTGGCCGGCAACCCGGTGCTTTCCACGCCCAACGGGCGACAATTGGAGCAGGCGCTGGATGGGCTGGAGTTCATGGTCAGCATCGATTTGTACATCAACGAAACCACGCGCTATGCCGATCTGATCCTGCCGTCTACGTCGGCGCTGGAAAACGATCACTATGACACCACGTTCAACCTGTTCGCCGTGCGCAACGTGACTCGTTTCAACCGGGCGATCCTGCCCAAGCCCGAAGGGGCGTTGCATGACTGGGAAATTTTCGTTGGCCTGGCCAAGGCCTTCGCCGCCCGGACCGGCAAGGAACTCAAGCCGACCCTGCCGCCGGCGCAGATGATCGATCTTGGCCTGCGCAGCGGAGCCTATGGTGATGCTTCGCCGCACAAGCTGTCCTTGGCGACCCTGTTCGACCATCCCCATGGCATCGACCTGGGGGCGCTCAAGCCCAACCTCGGCCCGCGCCTGAAGACCGAGAACCAGCGCATCCAGGCCGCGCCTGCGGTGATTCTCGCCGACCTCAAGCGCTTCGCCGCGTTGCGGGCGCCTGAACCTGGGGAGTTGCTGATGATTGGTCGGCGCCATGTACGCAGCAACAATTCCTGGATGCATAATTTTCATCGGTTGGTGAAGGGCAAGCCGCGTCATCAACTGTTGATGCACCCGGATGACCTGGCCAGCCGTGGCCTGGCCGACGGGCAGCGGGTGAAAGTCAGTTCACGGGTAGGGATGATCGAGGTCGAGGTCCAGGCTTGCCTGGACATGATGCAAGGCGTGGTCAGCCTGCCCCACGGTTGGGGCCATGCCCGGCCGGGCGTGCGGATGAGCATCGCCAGCGGCCAGCCGGGCTCCAGTGCCAACGACCTGACCGATGAAGGGCTGCTCGATGAATTGTCCGGCAACGCGGCGCTTAACGGTGTGGCGGTGAAGGTGGCGGCTGCGTGATTTTGTCTCGTCGCTAGACCGAGCAGCGTGCTCGGCTTTCCGTTACAATGCGCCACCGTGTCGACAACTTAAGTCGCAGAAGTTTAAGCCCGAGGTGCTCCATGGATATCATCGAAACGATCAAAGACCAGATTGCCAACAACACCGTCCTGCTTTACATGAAAGGCTCGCCGAACGCGCCACAGTGCGGTTTCTCGGCCAAGGCTGCTCAGGCTGTGATGGCGTGTGGCGAGAAGTTTGCCTACGTGGACATCCTGCAGAACCCGGAAATCCGTGCCAACCTGCCCAAGTATGCCAACTGGCCAACCTTCCCGCAGTTGTGGGTAGCGGGCGAGTTGGTTGGCGGTAGCGACATCATGATCGAGATGGCTGCCGACGGTTCCCTGCAGACCACGATCAAGGCGGCTGTCGAAAAAGCGGCGGCGAACAAGACCGAAGCTTGATTCACCAGTCTATGTGGGAGCGGGCTTGCCCGCGAATACGGTGCATCAGCTGGCATTTTTCTAGCTGACCCAGCGCATTCGCGAGCAAGCCCGCTCCCACAGTGGATTTCAGTGATCCTGGAATCCAGCCAATAAAAAGCCCCGCCTCTGGAAACAGGGCGGGGCTTTTTATTGGCTTGCGTTCGAGGGAAGTTACTCTTCGCCCATCTGCGATTGCAGGTAGTTCTCAAGGCCTACTTTATCGATCAGGCCCAGCTGGGTTTCCAGCCAGTCGATGTGCTCTTCTTCGGACTCGAGAATATCTTCCAGCAGTTCACGGCTGCCGAAGTCGCCCACGCTTTCACAATGAGCGATGGCCACTTTCAGGTCGGCATGGCCGGTGCGTTCGATGCGCAGGTCGCACTCAAGCATTTCCCGGGTGTGTTCGCCGATGTGCAGCTTGCCCAGGTCCTGGACGTTTGGCAGGCCTTCGAGGAACAGGATGCGCTTGATCAGCTTGTCCGCGTGTTTCATCTCGTCGATGGACTCGTGGTACTCGTGCTTGCCGAGCTTGTTCAGGCCCCAATCCTCATACATGCGTGCATGCAGGAAGTATTGATTGATCGCGACCAGTTCATTGGCGAGGATCTTGTTGAGATGCTGGATGACTGTAACGTCGCCTTTCATGGTGGGCCTGTCCTGTAAATAGCCATGTATAAGGCGGAGTCTGAGCTGCGCAATGAGGAGTGTCAAACCTAAGTTCTTGAATAATAAATGAAAATAAATCTGAATAAGAACGTTTTTATTCCGCGTCTGAGCGCTAAGCAATTGATTTGCGGGCATAAAAAAACCGGACATTGAGTCCGGTTCCTTGAAAAGCGGTTTGTTACGCGGCGGTAAATTCCACCGAGTAAGGAATCGAGGCCTGTGCTGTTTGCACCTGGGTGAGGGTTTCACGAACGACTTCCTTGGCAAGGCACGCACATTTACCGCATTGGCTGGCTACGCCGGTGGCCTGGCGGACTTCGCGGTAGCTGCAGCAGCCCTCATAGATCGCTTCGCGGATTTGTCCGTCGGTGACGCCAGTGCAGAGGCATACGTACATAAGTAAGAACCGTCGCAGGTTGTGACTCGATTGGGATGGATCTTAATGTTAACGAGAATGATTGTCAAAGTGGTTTCTGGAACTCTTGCGCAGGACTGACGAACGGTTTTCCAGTCGGTCCGGATAAGCCATCCTCAAGCCATGTGGGGATTTTTCCCTGCTGCCTAAAAACCATTGAAGACAGTCCAAATGCGCGGTGTATGATGGTCGGTCCTTGCGAAGCGGGTTCGTGTCACAGGGCTGTCGCCCGTGGGTGGCAGGCTGGCCCGGACCCTTGTTTTCACGTTATTACATCAGGAGATATCCAATGAGCGTACTCGTAGGCAAACAAGCCCCTGACTTCACCGTTCCTGCCGTCCTCGGCAACGGTGAAATCGTCGACAGCTTCACCCTGTCCTCGGCCATCAAAGGCAAATACGGCCTGGTGTTCTTCTACCCACTGGACTTCACCTTCGTCTGCCCGTCCGAGCTGATCGCACTGGATCACCGCATGGACGACTTCAAGGCACGCAATGTCGAAGTGATCGCGGTTTCGATCGACTCGCACTTCACCCACAACGCCTGGCGTAACACCCCGATCAACAACGGCGGGATCGGCGCGGTCAAATACACCATGGCTGCGGACATGAAGCACGAAATCGCCAAGGCCTACGACGTTGAGTCCGAAGGCGGCGTGGCTTTCCGTGGCGCGTTCCTGATCGACGACAAAGGCGTTGTCCGTTCGCAGATCGTCAACGACCTGCCACTGGGTCGCAACATGGAAGAGCTGATCCGTCTGGTCGACGCGCTGCAATTCCACGAAGAGCATGGCGAAGTTTGCCCGGCCAACTGGAAGAAGGGCGACAAGGGCATGACTGCATCGCCTGAAGGCGTTGCCGCTTACCTGGGCGAGCACGGCGACAAGCTGTAAGCGCACTGAGGTATAAAAAAACCGGCCCTTGATGGGCCGGTTTTTTTATGGGGGCTGTAAACCCTATTATCGATTGAAACGCCGTACCCGAGGACGGCAGGGATCTGTGGGAGCAAGGCTTGCCCGCGATGGCGGCGATGCGGTCCTTCAGAAACCGAGTCGCCTGTATCGCGAGCAAGCTTTGCTCCCACGCAGTGAGGGTCGCCACAATGGCGCCACTCTCCTAGTTATCGAAATCCTGCCAGCCACCCATCTCTTTCCACCGATTGACGATGCCGCAGAACAGCTCGGCGGTCTTTTCGGTGTCGTAACGGGCCGAGTGGGCTTCACGGCCATCGAAATCGATGTCGGCCGCTTGGCAAGCCTTGGCCAATACCGTCTGGCCGTAGGCCAGGCCGGCCAGGGTCGCGGTGTCGAAACTGGAGAACGGGTGGAACGGGTTGCGCTTCATGTCCAACCGCGCAACGGCAGCGTTGAGAAAGCCCAGGTCGAAGCTGCTGTTATGGCCCACCAGGATCGCACGCTTGCAACCATTGGCTTTCAGCGCCTTGCGCACACCGCGGAAGATGTCGGTCAGGGCCGTCTCTTCACTCACGGCCATGCGCAACGGGTGGTCGAGCTTGATCCCAGTGAACTCCAGGGCTGCCGCTTCGATGTTGGCGCCTTCGAACGGTTCGACGCGGAAGAAATAGGTGTGGTCAGGGAACACGAAGCCTTTCTCGTCCATGCCGATGGTGGTCGCGGCGATTTCCAGCAAGGCGTCGGTGGCGGAGTTGAAACCGCCGGTCTCTACGTCGACGACGACTGGCAGGTAGCCACGGAACCGTGCTGCCATCGGGTGCCGGGCGCCGCCCGAACCACCGTTGCCGTCCATCTCGTCGTCGAAATGATCTTCACTCACGCCGTTTCCTCCAGCAGGCGCCAGCGCAGTTTTTCACCGGCGCGCAGCGGGATGACCGTCTGCTCGCCGAACGGCAGGCTGGCGGGGGCGGTCCATTCGTCGCGGACCAGGGTAATGCGATCGCTGTTCACCGGCAGGCCATAGAAGCGAGGGCCGTGCAGGCTGGCGAAGGCTTCGAGCTTGTCCAGCGCATTGCGCTGTTCGAATGCCTCGGCGTACATCTCGATGGCGGCATAGGCGGTGTAGCAGCCCGCACAGCCGCAGGCAGCTTCCTTGGCGTGACGGGCGTGTGGCGCCGAGTCGGTGCCGAGGAAAAACTTGCTGCTGCCACTGGTGGCGGCGTCCAGCAAGGCTTCCTGGTGGGTATTGCGTTTGAGGATCGGCAGGCAGTAGAAGTGCGGCCGGATCCCGCCCACCAGCATGTGGTTGCGGTTGTACAACAGATGATGGGCGGTAATGGTCGCGCCAACGTTGGCCGGGGCCTCGTTGACGAACTGCACGGCGTCACCGGTCGTGATGTGCTCGAACACCACCTTGAGGGTGGGGAAACGCTCCACGACGCGGCGCATGTGTTCGTCGATGAAGAGCTTCTCGCGGTCGAACACGTCGACATCGCCTCGCGTCACTTCACCGTGGATCAACAGGGGCATCCCGACTTCGGCCATGGCCTCCAGTGCCGGGAAAATGTTGTCAATGCTGGTGACACCGGAATCGGAGTTGGTGGTGGCCCCGGCCGGGTACAGCTTGGCGGCATGAACGAAGCCGCTGGCCTTGGCATCACGAATTTCTTCGGGCTGGGTGCGGTCGGTGAGGTAAAGCACCATCAGCGGTTCGAAGCAGCTGCCAGCCGGGCGTGCGGCGAGGATGCGCTGGCGATAGCCATCGGCCTCGGCGGCGTTGCGCACGGGTGGAACCAGGTTAGGCATGATGATGGCGCGCCCGAAGGTGCGCGCGACATCGGCGACGGTATGGGTCAACACAGCACCATCGCGAAGATGAATATGCCAGTCGTCGGGACGCAGCAGGGTCAGGCGGTCGGACATTGGGGGGCTTCCAGGCGGGTAAAACTCTGGGAATGCTACCGGAAAAGACCGATTCAGGCACCCGCTATCAAGTTCTGTCGCAAGTGACCGATAGCTCCTACAGGTGTGCCACGAATTCGTGCCGTGCCTGGGACCTGCGTCATACTCTCAGCGTGTGTCGATCTTTGTGTAAAAGTCAGTGGAGCTGCCCGTGCGCCAGCGTTATCTAGCCTTGCTCAGTGTGTTTGCCAGCTTTCCCGCCATGGCGCTCACTTTCCAGACCCGTCTGGAGAGCATTGAGTGGACGGTCGAAGGCGACAAATTCGAGTGCCGGCTGAGCCAGCCGATCACCGATTTTGGCAGTGGCGAATTCGTACGCCGGGCGGGAGAGCAGGCCACGTTCCGACTCAAGGCTTATAACCCGGTGCTTGGCGGCGGTTCGGCGACCTTGCTGGCGGCCGCTGCGCCGTGGCAACCCGGGCGCGGCGACATCAATCTGGGCTCGGTCAGTATTGGCAGTGGCGATGTCCTGTTCAACAGCTCCCAGGCCCAGGCAGGTCGCCTGATCAGTGGCTTGATGGAAGGACGCAGCCCGGTGGTGCGCCGCAACACCGAGGACGGGCGGGTCTCGGAAGTCCGCTTGCTGCCGGTGCGATTCAACAAGGCCTTCAGCGACTATCAAGGCTGTGTGGCGAAACTGCTGCCAAAGAATTTCGAACAGGTGAAGCAATCCCAGATTGGCTTCCCCGGCGAAGGCACTGAGCTCGACGCGCATGCCAAGGCCCAGCTGCAAGTGATGCTCGACTTCATCAAGGCCGATCCGAGCGTCAATCATGTCGAGCTCGATGGCCACTCCGACAACAGCGGCAACCGGTTGACCAACCGTGAGTTGTCACGCCGCCGGGCCCTGGCGGTCATGGATTTCTTCAAGGCTAACGGTTTCCAGGAATCGCAGATCACCCTGCGGTTCCATGGCGAGCGTTATCCCCTGGTTCCCAATACCAATGCGGCCAACCGTGCCAAGAACCGCCGCGTGGCCGTGCTCTTGCAGCGCGTGGCGCCCTCTCAAGTCACGGCACCGCCGCCGGTTTCCGCGCCAGCCCCCGTCGCCCCCGCTGCGCCGGCCGCAGCTCCAGCCAAGGCACCGGCTCCTGCCCCCGCTGCGGCCCCGGCCAAGGCTCCGGCGGGCGCCACTGCGCGCACGTCCTGAACCGACCCGGCTCGTCGCGCAGTTGACATTATCTGTCGCTTCGTCGTCATAAGCTGTCGCGCCTCTGTAAATTATCCGCATTGGACGGTAGACTTCTCGGCTTTCCGTACAACCCGTGGAGTGATGGCATGGCGGACGTAAACAAGGTCGTTCTGGCGTATTCCGGCGGCCTGGACACTTCGGTGATCCTCAAGTGGCTGCAGGACACTTATAACTGCGAAGTGGTGACCTTCACCGCTGACCTGGGGCAGGGCGAGGAAGTCGAGCCTGCACGCGCCAAGGCTCAGGCCATGGGCGTCAAAGAAATCTACATCGACGACCTGCGCGAAGAGTTCGTCCGCGACTTCGTGTTCCCGATGTTCCGCGCCAACACCGTTTACGAAGGCGAGTACCTCTTGGGTACGTCCATCGCCCGTCCGTTGATCGCCAAGCGCCTGATCGAAATCGCCAACGAAACCGGCGCCGACGCCATTTCCCACGGCGCCACCGGCAAAGGCAATGACCAGGTACGTTTCGAACTGGGCGCCTACGCCCTCAAGCCGGGCGTGAAGGTTATCGCTCCGTGGCGCGAATGGGACCTGTTGTCCCGTGAAAAGCTGATGGATTACGCCGAGAAGCACGCGATCCCGATCGAGCGCCACGGCAAGAAGAAGTCCCCGTACTCGATGGACGCCAACCTGCTGCACATCTCTTATGAAGGCGGCGTGCTGGAAGACACCTGGACCGAGCACGAAGAAGACATGTGGCGCTGGACCGTCTCCCCGGAGAAGGCTCCTGACACCCCGCAATACCTGGAGCTGACCTACCGCAACGGCGACATCGTTGCGCTGGACGGTGTGGAGATGACCCCAGCCACCGTGCTGGCGACCCTGAACCGCATCGGTGGCGAACACGGCATCGGTCGCTTGGATATCGTCGAGAACCGTTACGTCGGCATGAAGTCCCGCGGTTGCTACGAAACCCCGGGCGGTACCATCATGCTGCGTGCTCACCGGGCGATCGAATCGATCACCCTGGACCGCGAAGTGGCTCACTTGAAAGACGAGCTGATGCCCAAGTACGCCAGCTTGATCTACACCGGCTACTGGTGGAGCCCTGAGCGCCTGATGCTGCAACAGATGATCGACGCCTCGCAGGTGAACGTGAACGGTGTCGTGCGCCTGAAGCTGTACAAGGGCAATGTCATCGTGACCGGTCGCAAGTCCGACGAGTCGCTGTTCGATGCCAACATCGCCACCTTCGAAGAAGACGGCGGTGCCTACAACCAGGCCGACGCGGCCGGCTTCATCAAGCTCAACGCCCTGCGCATGCGCATTGCGGCGAACAAGGGTCGCAAGCTGTTCTGACCCTGGCTGCATGAGAGCGGCCTGCCCAACCATGGGCAGGCCGTTATCGGCGTCCTCTCCTCCTGCGTTTGCGGCTGTCCTGCTGCAACGCTGTCTCCCCTCTTGGAAAGATCGTTCATCCGTCCTGCCGGTTCGCCGTAGCGCGTGGCCTGCAGATGACGTAGACGCTGATCCCAGCGTGACCCCGGCCGTGTTTCGAGGGCTTTGACCAGCAGGTCGAGAGCCGTCGTTGCGATGGGCTGTACACAATGGAAACGCCCCGTACCGGCGTGCGCCTGCGTCGATGAAGATGCCCCCGTGGTCGTCTGGTCCTGCTTGGTCGGCGCGACAGGCGTTTGCGTCGATAGAGGGAGTCCTCCAGGGTTTTCATGAAGTGCTTGCTCTTATGAAAGTCGGAGGGTGAATACAAGGCGTGGTAATTGAAGTTAAGGGTGATGAAAAAAAGAAGCAACAAGTAAAACGGGAAGGTGATCAGGAACCAGATGTAATATTCGCGATCCTGATCATCCAGGAAGGGCAGGGAAATGGCCGCCGAGGTTTCGGATAATGTGGAGAAAAGAGCAATAAGGGTCATAGGGTTGGTGATGGTCTTCGAAGTTGTTTTCATAATAAGTGCTCATGAGGGAATGAATTCTCTGTTCTTTAATGAGTGGGATAAGTTTTAGAGCGATTTTTAACGTGTTGGTGTGGAGGCAGTGTCCTGTTGCCGTTATTGAAAACAGTTTCGCTTGTTTTTCTTTGCTGGGTAAACTTTCTCTGTTCGAAATGTTGCTGTTTTATCCCGGGGATTAAGTTACTTTTTATGAAGGAGCGCTGCTTTTCAATCCTCGGTGCAGGGACTGGCACCGCAAAAAGGGGGGATGTTTCTGGTAGCGTGGGTGGGCAAGAGCGGGCAGCCGCACTCCGTCAATGAATTAATGGCACATTGTTTCCGGGGGAATTTGTAGGATTTTTCTGTATATCTTGTAGGTTGCGTCTCTCGGTGCGAGCAGCCAGGGGGGGGCGGCATGCCAAGGTAGAAATGACTACGCTATTGTGCGTGCTCTAAAAATTCGAACAGCGAAGTTGGATTTGCCCATGAATAAAGTGCTGATCGTGGATGATCATCCCGTCATTCGTCTTGCTGTACGTTTGCTAATGGAGCGCCATGGATATGAAGTTGTTGCCGAAACCGATAACGGCGTCGATGCACTGCAGTTTGCCCGTGACCTCATGCCCGATATTGTCATTCTCGATATTGGTATTCCCAAACTGGACGGCTTGGAGGTTATTGCGCGGCTGACCGTCAATCCATCGCCTTTGAAAGTGCTGGTGCTGACTTCCCAGTCTCCCGGGCACTTTTCGATGCGTTGCATGCAGACAGGGGCGGCGGGGTATGTCTGCAAGCAACAGGACCTTACTGAGTTATTGAGTGCGATAAAGGCAGTGCTGTCCGGCTACAGCTATTTTCCCAACCAGGCGTTGCACACGGTGCGCTCCAGTCTGGGCAATGCCAGTGAGTCGGATATGGTGGACCGTTTGTCCGGGCGGGAGATGATGGTGCTACAGCAACTGGCTCGCGGAAAGACCAACAAGGAAATCGCCGATGGGATGTTCTTGAGTAACAAGACTGTCAGTACATACAAGACGAGGTTGCTATTGAAACTCAATGCCCGTTCATTGGTCGATTTGATCGAGCTGGCGCAGCGTAACGGGTTGGTGTGAGCGATACGGTTATGCGTGCCCAGTAAAAAGCCTCCATCAGGGAGGCTTTTACGTGTCAGAGGTCAAAATCGTAATCGGCCAGTTGCTTCTGCAAGCGTCGCTCTTCGAGCAGGTTATCAATGGTGCGGCGTTTACTCAGATTGGTCTTCGCCACTTCCACGACCACAGGTTCTGCGTCGTCGCCTTCAGCCGCGATGAATTCGTCTTCTACATCCAGTTGTTCTTTGCCAGTACTCATGGGGTCGACTCCAGGCTAAGACTGCCATTGGCGCTCCTTATATCGATAAACCACGATCGGGTAAAAAAGATTTTTTCAATCGGCGGATCAGAAAAAGCAATAGCCCCTCAATCGTCAGAGGTCTTGTGCTTGTATTCGCATAGATCTTCGATTCGGCAACTGCCACAACGGGGTTTGCGCGCCAGGCAGACGTAGCGCCCGTGAAGGATGAGCCAGTGATGGGAGTCCAGCAGGAATTCCTTGGGGACGAACTTCATCAGCTTCTTCTCCACCTCCACCACGTTCTTGCCGGGGGCCAGTCCGGTGCGGTTGCTGACGCGGAAAATGTGGGTGTCGACGGCCATGGTCAACTGGCGAAACGCGGTATTGAGTACGACGTTGGCGGTTTTGCGGCCGACCCCCGGCAGGGCTTCAAGCGCTTCACGTGTCTGGGGGATTTTACCGTCGTGGCGCTCGATCAGCAGGCGGCAGGTTTCGATCACGTTCTTGGCCTTGCTGTTGAACAACCCGATGGTCTTGATGTACTCGGACAACCCTTCGACGCCCAGGGCCAGGATAGCCTGCGGCGTATTGGCCACCGGGAACAGCTTGGCCGTGGCCTTGTTGACGCCGACGTCGGTGGACTGGGCCGACAGAATGACCGCGATCAGCAATTCGAAAGGGGACGAATAGGCCAGTTCGGTCTTGGGTTCCGGGTTGTCCTCGTGAAAGCGACGAAAGATTTCCAGGCGTTTTGCGGCGTTCATGGGCGCGGCGTTTCCTCAAGGGGTGAATGGGGTTTGGCACGCGCCCAAGCCTGGTAGGCGGCCAGCAGCAGGCCAAGCAGGATGAATCCGCCGGGCGTGAGCAGGGCCAGCGGGACGGCGCCGCCGATCAGTTCGCGCAACGCGCCCAGGCCCGTCATCAACAGCCCGGACAGGCCGGCCAGCTTCAGGTACCCCGGCAGGCGGAGTTCGGTGAAGAAATCCTGGTTTTCCAGCACCACGCAACTGACGGCGATCCAGCCAAGATAAAGGTTCAGCGGTCGATACAGTTCCAACGCCCAGGCTTGTACCACCAGGGCCACGCAGGCGCTCAGGCTGGCAGCCAGCACGACGGCCGCCAGCCGCCGCTGGGGCGCATCCAGGCGCGCTCGTAGAAGCCCCATTGCTCCGCCATGGCTGCCGCTGATCAAGACCCAGGCCAGCCACACCGCCAAGGCGTTAGCCAGCGAATCACTGGCGCCCACCAACGGGACGAGCAGCAGGCCGCGACTCAACAACACGGGTTTATTCACCGCGAACCCCTCCCATTAGCTCAGCCTTGTGCTCATCAAAATACCGCAGTGCATCGTGGACAGCCTGCAGCACGGCTCGAGACGTCACCGTCGCGCCAGCCAGTTGATCGAACTGCCCCTGGTCCTTTTTCAAGGCCCAACCGCTGTCGTCGGGAGCGTTCCGTGATCGACCGTTGAAGGTTTGCAACCAGCTGTTCGGCCAGCCGGCAATCGCCGCGCCCAGTCCGGGCGTCTCGGTTTGGCGCAGGGTCTTCACACCCAGCAGTCGGCCTTGCGGGTCGATGGCCACGAGCAGTTCGATGCTGCCTTCGTAGCCCGTTGCCTGGCTGCGCAGCAGGACGGCAGCGGGGCGCGTGCTGCGGGTCGCCAGGTAACCGCCCAGCAGCGTGCTGTGGGCCAGGGCTATGGGGTGGGTGAGGGTCGGTCGTGCCAGCGGCTGGTTATCGTAAAGATCGAGGGGCAGTACTTCGAGCAAGGCCCGGTTGGCGAGGGCCTGGCGCTGAGCCTCGATGCGCTCGGCCGTGCCGAGGTACGTGAAGTAGGTGGCAGCGGTACCGAGGCCGATCAACAGGATGAGGATTGCGACGCCACGAGGGTTTTTCATGGCATCTGCCGCCTTTGCCGCGCCTCGGCGAACCGCTCCAGCGCCGGTACACCGAGGTTCATGAGTAGCACCGCGAACGCGACGCCATCCGGGTAGCCACCCCAGGTGCGGATCAGGTAGACCAGCAGGCCTGCGCCCGCGCCGAACAGCAGGCGGGCGAGCGGGGCCCTGGCGCCTGACACCGGTTCGGTCACGATAAAAAACGCGCCGAGCATGGTCGCGCCGGTGAACAGGTGAAACAGCGGCGAGCCGTGGGAATCGGAGCCCGAGCCGTTCCAGCACAGCAAGCTGGCAATGAACAGGCCGGCCAACATGCCGGCGGGGGCATGCCAACTGAACACACGTTGTTGCAGCAGGAACAGGCCGCCGGCCAAAAAGGCCAGGTTGATCCATTCCGTGGCGCGACCACCCACCTGGCCGAACGCCGGGTTGCTGGCGAACAGCTCATCGATGGTCAGGCTCTTGTTGATTCGCAGGCTGTCCAGCGCGGTCGCCCCGGCCCAGGCGTCGGGTGCGGGATGGACGCCGAACACACGCTGCAGGCCTTCAAGCACCTCCACGCCATGAGGTGTTGGCCATTGGCTCATGTGGGAAGGGAACGCCACCAGCATCAGGGCGTAGCCGAGCATCGCCGGGTTGAACGGGTTGCTGCCCACCCCGCCCCACACGTGCTTGCCCAGTAACAGGGCGCTGGCGGCGGCCGTGACGGTCAACCACCAGGGACAGTAGGCCGGCAAGGCCAGGGCCAACAGCGTGGCGCTGACCAACGCGCTGCCGTCGTTCAGTCCGGGCTTGAGAGGCCGGTCGCGCAAACGCAACACCAGCGCTTCGACCGCCAGGGCGGTGAGGCCGGACAACAACAGGTTGAACACTGTCCCCCAGCCATAGAACCACAGCGATGCCAGCACGCCAGGCAGTGTCGCCAGCAGCACTCGCGTCATCGCCAGTCGCAGCCGGTCGTCCACGGGCTCAAGGCGCGGCATGGGCATCCACCTGGCGTTCGGCGTCTTTCACCGCTTGTTCCAGGGCTTGCAGTTGTTCGTGCGCAGCGGCTGCATTGCGGGCCTTGCTGAGTTCTGCCCGGCGCATTGCCAGTTGGATCTTGGCCCGCTTCAGTTCGGCATCCTGGGCCGGTGCGGAGGCTGGCGCGGCGGGGGCGGGGCTGCTCTCCAGTTGCGCCAGGGCCTGCTCAGCCGCTTCGAACTGGCGTTGCAATACGATCAATTGCGACTGTTGTTCGAAGGTCGGTGGATGACCAAAGGCTTTCAAGGACTTGTTCAACTGCGCCCGGCTCATGGCCAAGTCAATCTTGGCTTTTTTCAGCGCGGCATCGGCGCTGGCGACTTTTTGCGCACGTACCCGCTCCAGCGCAGCTTGCACAGGGTCCAGAGCCTGGGGTTGTGCTTGGGGTTGTGCCTGGGCCGTTCGTTGGCTGCGGGCCAGGCGCTCGGCCTGACGCTGGTCTTCTTCCCGGCGCAGGCGGGCGTTGCGCTGCTCGAAACGTTGCCGGGCATGATTACGCTTGGCGGTGCGTGCTTGCAGTTGCTCGGCGCTGGCGGCCAGTCCACCCACGACCGGAACGACCGTGGCCGTTGGCAAGGGGCGCATTTCGATGCAATCGACCGGGCACGGGGCCACGCAAAGATCGCAGCCTGTGCACTCGTCAATGAGGACGGTGTGCATCAGCTTCGCCGCGCCGACAATGGCGTCCACCGGGCAGGCCTGGATGCATTTGGTGCAGCCGATGCATTCGGCTTCACGGATAAAGGCGAGCTGCGCCGGGGCTTGACCTCGGCTGGTGTCCAGTTCCAATACCGGTATTTTCATCAGCTCGGCCAGGGCCGCGATGGTTTCGCGTCCGCCAGGCGGGCACTTGTTGATCGGCTCGCCCTGGGCGATGCCTTCGGCGTAGGGCTTGCAACCGGGGTGGCCGCATTTGCCGCATTGAGTCTGCGGCAACAGGGCATCGATACGTTGAATAAGCGTCATGTCTTGACCAGCCCACGCAATCCGAGAAAGGCCACGGCCATCAGTCCGGCACTGATCAACTGAATCGGCAGGCCTCGAAAGGGCAGGGGAATATCGTTATTGAAAGTGCGCCGGCCCAGGTCGTCGAACAGGCTCAGCACCAGCCAGAATCCTAGCCCGGCCCCCAGGCTCGCCGCGATGGCGTGGCCGAGGCCTTGGGCTTGCTGACTGTTGAGCAGCACGATGCCCAGTACGCCGGCATTGCCGAGCAGCAATGGCCACAGACCGTCGAACGATTGCCCTGGGAGCAGGCGCGCCAACAAACGCAACAGCGGCCCGATCAGCAATACGCACAAGGGCAGCCACACCAGCAGGCGCAGCGACGTCAGGTTCGCCGTAGCTAAAAGCCACTGGTCGATGGCGTATCCGAGGGTGCCGACGATCAGCATCAGGCACGTTGTCGCCAAGCCCAGGGCGTGTACCTGTTTCCTGGGCTTGCTCGCCAGCAGGGGATCGATACCCAGGGGCCAATGCAACACCAGGTTGTTGATCAAGGCAGCACTGGACAATGTGAGGATGAATTCGGGCATGGGCGTGTTGGTGACAAAGAGCCTGTTACAAGATTAGGCATTATCCGGCACGCCGGGAGGGTAGACCAGATATGAAAATCCCACAGACACCTGCGAGGCGACTGTGGGATCGGTGTAGCACGCGGTCTCGTTACTTGATCCGCTGACCCGGCTTGGCGCCGCTGTCGGGGCTCAGCAGGTAGATTTCCTCGCCGCCAGGGCCCGCCGCCATCACCATGCCTTCGGAAATGCCGAAGCGCATTTTGCGCGGCTTGAGGTTGGCGATCATCATCGTCAACCGGCCTTCGAGCTTGGCGGGGTCCGGGTAGGCACTCTTGATGCCGGAGAACACATTGCGTTGCTCATCGCCGATGTCCAGGGTCAGGCGCAGCAGCTTGTCGGCACCCTCGACGGCCTCGGCCTTGACGATCAGCGCCACGCGCAGGTCGACGGCGGCGAAGGCATCGAATTCGATTTCCGGCGACAGCGGGTCCTTGGCCAGTTCGCCGTTGCCGGCCGGCGCGCCAGTGTCGGTCTGGCTGGCGGTCAGGTCTTCCTTGGAGGCGTCGGTCATGGCTTGCACCTTGGTGGCGTCGATGCGGGTCATCAACGGTTTGAATTCATTCAGCTGATGGTTGCTCAGCAGGGTCTGGTGATCGTTCCAGGTCAGTGGCGCGACGTTGAGGAACGCCTCGGCATCGGCGGCCAGCAGCGGCAGCACCGGCTTGAGGAAAATCACCAGCTGGCGGAACAGGTTGACGCCGAGGGCGCAGATCGCCTGGACTTCGTCCTGCTTGCCTTCTTGCTTGGCCAGCGACCAAGGGGCCTTGTCGGCGATCCAGGCGTTGGCGCGGTCGGCCAGGGCCATGATCTCGCGCATGGCACGGGCAAAGTCGCGGGTCTCGTAGGCGTCGGCGATGCTTGGCGCAGCGGCCAGGAACGCGTCGGTCAGCTCCGGTGCGGCATTACCCGCCACCAGTACGCCAGCGTTGCCCTTGTGAATGAAACCGGCGCAACGGCTGGCGATGTTGACGACCTTGCCCACCAGGTCGGAGTTGACCTTCTGTACGAAGTCTTCGAGGTTCAGGTCCAGGTCGTCGACGCCACGGCCGAGCTTGGCGGCGTAGTAGTAGCGCAGGTATTCCGGCGACAAGTGGTCCAGGTAGGTCCGGGCCTTGATGAAGGTGCCACGGGACTTGGACATTTTCTGGCCGTTGACGGTCAGGTAGCCGTGGACGTTGATGCCGGTCGGTTTGCGGAAACCGGCGCCTTCGAGCATGGCAGGCCAGAACAGGGCGTGGAAATTCACGATGTCCTTGCCGATGAAATGGTACAGCTCGGCGGTGGAGTCCTTGCCCCAGAACGCGTCGAAGTCCAGCTCCGGCGTGCGGTTGCACAGGTTCTTGAAGCTGGCCATGTAGCCGATCGGCGCGTCCAGCCACACGTAGAAATACTTGCCGGGCTCGTCGGGGATCTCGAAGCCGAAGTACGGCGCATCGCGGGAGATGTCCCACTGTTGCAGGCCGGCATCGAGCCATTCGGCGATCTTGTTGGCGACGGCGTCCTGCAGGGTGCCGCTGCGGGTCCAGGCTTGCAGCATCTGCTGGAAGTCCGGCAGCTTGAAGAAGAAGTGCTGGGAGTCCTTGAGCACCGGCGTCGCCCCGGAAATCGCCGATTTCGGGTCTTTCAGGTCGGTCGGTGCGTAGGTGGCGCCGCATTTTTCGCAGTTGTCGCCGTACTGGTCCTCGGTGCCGCATTTCGGGCAGGTGCCCTTGATGAAGCGGTCGGCCAGGAACATTTTCTTTTCCGGGTCGAAATACTGGGTGATCGAACGCGTGGCGATGTGCCCGGCGTCACGCAGCTTGAGATAGATCTGGCTCGACAGCTCACGGTTTTCTTCGGCGTGAGTGGAGTGGAAGTTGTCGAAGTCCACCAGGAACTCGGCAAAGTCGGCGCTGTGTTCAGCCTGGACGTTGGCGATCAGTTGTTCCGGGGTGATGCCTTCCTTTTCCGCACGCAGCATGATGGCCGAGCCGTGGGCGTCATCGGCGCAGACGTAAATGCATTGGTTGCCGCGATGCTTCTGGAAGCGCACCCACATATCGGTCTGGATGTATTCCAGCATATGGCCGAGGTGGATCGAACCATTGGCATAGGGCAGGGCGCTGGTGACGAGGATCTTGCGTGGCTCGGACATGGGGCTCGGCTACTTGATGAAACGGAGGTCGGCCACTATAAAGCGCCGGGAAATATATTTCACCCCACTGGCCTGTTTCCAGGTGCATCCATTGGGGATGGCAAGAGCATTGAGCCTGGCTGGACTGTGGGAGCAAAGCTTGCTCGCGAAGCAGGCGCCTCGATTCTAAGACCGCATCGCTTTTATCGCGGGCAAGCCTTGCTCCCACAATCTCCAGGCCACAAAAGGTATTCGCACCGCAGCAATCGGGTCGCCACAAAAGCAAGCGCGGCGTAGGATAGCGGCCTGTTTTTCAAGTCTTGCTATCGGAGTTGCCCATGAGCGCCGTCAATCGCGCAGCGGTGGAAGCCGTGCTTCGCCAGTACACCGACCCCTACCTGAACCAGGACCCGGTCAGCGCCGGATGCGTGCGCGCCATCGACATCCAGGGCGATCGCGTCAGCGTCCGGTTGGAAATCGGCTACGCCGCCGATCTGTTCAAGAACGGCTGGGCGCAGATGCTGCAGATGGCCATCGAGTCCCTGGACGGTGTGGCCGCTGCCAAGGTCGATATCACCAGCGTGATCGCCGCCCACAAGGCCCAGGCGCAGGTGCCGGGGCTGGCGAACGTCAAGAACGTGATCGCCGTGGCCTCGGGCAAGGGCGGCGTGGGCAAATCCACCACCGCCGCCAACCTGGCCCTGGCCCTGGCGCGTGAAGGGGCCAAGGTCGGGATTCTCGATGCCGACATCTACGGTCCCAGCCAGGGCATCATGTTCGGCATTGCCGAGGGCACCCGGCCGCAGGTCAAGGACCAGAAATGGTTCGTGCCATTGAAGTCCCATGGCGTGGAAGTCATGTCCATGGCGTTCCTGACCGATGACAACACGCCGATGGTCTGGCGTGGGCCGATGGTCTCCGGGGCCCTGCTGCAACTGGTCACGCAGACCGCGTGGGGCGACCTGGATTACCTGGTGATCGACATGCCGCCCGGCACTGGCGATATCCAGCTGACCCTGGCGCAGAAAGTCCCGGTGGCAGGCTCGGTGATCGTCACCACGCCCCAGGACCTGGCCCTGCTGGACGCGCGCAAGGGCGTGGAGATGTTCCGCAAGGTGAACATCCCGGTGCTGGGTGTGGTGGAAAACATGGCCGTGCACATCTGCTCGAACTGCGGCCATGCCGAGCATCTGTTCGGTGAGGGTGGCGGGGAGAAACTGGCTTCCCAGTACGGCGTCGAACTGCTGGCCTCGCTGCCACTGTCGATGCTGATCCGCGAACAGGCCGATGGCGGCAAGCCAACGGTCATCGCCGAACCGGACAGCCAGATCGCCATGGTCTACCAGGAACTGGCCCGCCACGTGGGCGCCCGCATCGTGTTGCAGGAAGCCGCGTCACCGGCGATGCCGAACATCACTGTCAGCGACGATTGATCGGCTGAACTGCAATCCCCTGTGGGAGCGAGCTTTGCTCCCACAGGCCTTACTCCCACCTCTTGTCTGGTGGTGGATTCAGATCCGCAACCCGCCATCCAATTCCAGAATCCGCCCGGTGTAGTAGTCGTTCTCGAAGATGTACGCCGCCGAATGAGCGATCTCCTCGGGCTTGCCCATGCGCTTGAGCGGAATGCCCGAGGTCATTTTTTCCAGGGCCTCGGGTTTCATGCTCAGGGTCATCTCGGTTTCGATGAAGCCCGGTGCGATGCCGGCGACACGGATGTCGTAGCGCGCCAGTTCCTTGGCCCAGGTCACGGTGGCCGCTGCCACGCCGGCCTTGGCGGCGGAATAGTTGGTCTGGCCGATATTGCCGGCGCGGGAGATCGAGGAAATATTGATGATGGCGCCGCTGTTCTTCAGCTCGACCATTTTCGCCGCCACTTCGCGGGTGCACAGGAACACGCCGGTGAGGTTGACGTCGATCACCGCCTGCCATTGGGCCAGGCTCATCTTGGTCATTTCGCCGTCCTTGACCTTGAGCAGCAGGCCATCTCGCAGGATCCCGGCGTTGTTGACCAGCCCGTTGATCGCGCCAAAATCCTCGGCCACTCGGGCGACCATGTCGGTCACCTGATCTTCGTTGGCGACGTTGCACAGGTAGGCGCGGGCTTCGACGCCCTTGGCCACGCACGCGGCAACCGCCTGATCGAGCTTTTCCTGGTTGAGGTCCACCAAGGCGAGCTTGGCGCCTTTGCCCGCCAGATGTTCGGCCATGGAACGCCCCAAACCCTGGCAGCCGCCGGTGATAATGATTACTTTGTCAGTGAGTTGCATTTCATTTCCCCAGCTATCCGACCGTTTTTAGACGAGATTTACCCAAGGAGTCATAAATTGAGCGTAGTCGCTGCCAAGCATGCCCGAGAATTGTTGCTCAAGGAATATCGTGGGGTGCTCTCCACTCATTCCCGATCCATGCCTGGCTTTCCGTTCGGTTCCGTGGTGCCTTATTGCCTGGACGAGCAGGGCCGGCCGTTGATCCTGATCAGCCGCATTGCCCAGCACACGCACAATCTGCAAAAAGATCCCAAGTGTTCGATGCTGGTGGGCGAGCGGGGCGCCGAGGACGTGCAAGCCGTTGGACGCCTGACCTACCTGGCTGAGGCGCAGCGGCTGGAAGACAGCGCCGCCATCGACGCTGCTGCCGAGCGTTACTACCGCTATTTCCCTGACTCGCAGAATTATCACAAGGCCCATGATTTCGATTTCTGGGTACTCAACCCAGTGCGGCATCGCTACATCGGCGGCTTCGGCGCCATTCACTGGGTCGATCAGCTCACGCTGCCCAACCCCTTCGTCGGCGCGGCCGAAACCAGCATGGTTGAGCACATGAACACCGACCACGCCAAAGCCATCGCCCATTACGTGGAACTGACCGGCCTGCCGAAAACCGAACCGGCGCAACTGGTGGGCATCGACAGCGAAGGCATGCACCTGCGCATTGGCCAGGGGCTGCATTGGTTGGCCTTCCCGGCAGCTTGTAACACCCCGACACAAGTGCGCGAGGCCTTGGTTTACCTGGCCCGCGCCGAACAATGGCCGAAAAATGCCGAGGCCGAGGGTTGAATTCACGAAAGGGCGACGTCATTTAAGTTTAGATAGCAAGGCATTCTTGCGTTGAGGAACCATTTGATGCGCCCTTTTTTGTTGCTCTTTCTGCTGTTCCCGGTGTTGGAGCTATTCGTATTCGTCAAGGTCAGCGGTGCTATCGGGTTTTTCCCGGCGTTGCTGCTGATCATCCTGGGTTCGATGCTCGGTGTGTTCGTGCTGCGCATCGCCGGGCTCGCCACGGCGCTACGTGCCCGTGACAGCCTGAACCGTGGCGAGCTGCCCGCCCAGACCATGCTCGAAGGCCTGATGCTGGCCTTGGGTGGCGGCCTGTTGATCCTGCCGGGCTTTGTCAGCGATGTGCTGGGCCTGGTCATGCTGTTGCCGTTCACCCGTCGCCTCTTGGCCAATAAAATGCGCCAGCGCGCCGAAGAACAGGCGATGCGCCAACGCGCGTTTGCCGACGATCTCCAGCCCCGTGGCGGTCCGGCTCCGCGCCAACCCGTTGGGCGTGAACCCACGGTCATCGAAGGCGAGTTCGAACACCGCGACGCCAAGTAATCCCATCGACACGGCACCTTCGGGTGCCGTGTTCGTTCCTGGCCACCGACGTAAAAAATTTTCTACCCGGCCCTTGTAATCGGCTTGCACGCCCCTATGTAACGGTCACCGCAAGGTTTCCGGTGGCGACACCGGACAGACTTCCGCGGTTCGACTGACGAACCGCACCCGGCTTTGCCGGCTTTGTTAAACCCGCCGGGACTACACCGGCCGATGAAAACCAAAATTAGGAGAGATCGACAATGAAGCTTCGTCCTCTGCATGACCGCGTCGTCATCCGTCGCAGCGAAGAAGAGAAGAAAACCGCTGGCGGTATCGTCCTGCCAGGTTCGGCTGCCGAGAAAGCCAACAACGGTGAAGTGATCGCTGTAGGTACCGGCCGCGTGCTGGACAACGGTGAAGTACGTGCGCTGGCCGTGAAAGTGGGTGACAAGGTCGTGTTCGGCCCTTACTCCGGCAGCAACACAGTGAAAGTCGACGGCGAAGACCTGCTGGTAATGAGCGAGAACGAGATCCTCGCTGTTATCGAAGGCTGATTTCCCTCGCGTATTTTCCCGCTACTACACAGTATTTAAGGAATATCGATCATGGCTGCTAAAGAAGTAAAATTCGGCGATTCCGCCCGCAAGAAAATGCTCGCCGGTGTCAACGTCCTGGCTGACGCAGTAAAAGCGACCCTGGGCCCGAAAGGCCGTAACGTGATCATCGAGAAGAGCTTCGGCGCTCCGACCATCACCAAGGACGGCGTTTCCGTAGCCAAGGAAATCGAGCTGAAAGACCGCTTCGAAAACATGGGCGCGCAACTGGTCAAGGACGTTGCCTCCCGTGCCAACGACGACGCCGGTGACGGCACCACCACCGCCACTGTCCTGGCTCAATCGATCGTCAACGAAGGCCTGAAAGCCGTCGCTGCCGGCATGAACCCGATGGACCTCAAGCGCGGTATCGACAAGGCGACCATCGCCATCGTCAAGGAACTCAAGGGCCTGTCCAAGCCTTGCGCTGACACCAAGGCAATCGCCCAGGTCGGCACCATCTCGGCCAACTCCGACAGCTCCATCGGCGACATCATTGCCGAAGCCATGGAAAAAGTCGGCAAAGAAGGCGTGATCACCGTTGAAGAAGGCTCGGGCCTGGAAAACGAACTGTCGGTCGTAGAAGGCATGCAGTTCGACCGTGGCTACCTGTCCCCATACTTCGTCAACAAGCCAGACACCATGACCGCCGAGCTCGACGGCCCGCTGATCCTGCTGGTGGACAAGAAGATCTCCAACATCCGCGAAATGCTGCCAGTGCTGGAAGCCGTTGCCAAAGCCGGCCGCCCACTGCTGATCGTGGCTGAAGACGTTGAAGGCGAAGCCCTGGCGACCCTGGTTGTGAACAACATGCGTGGCATCGTTAAAGTCGCTGCCGTCAAGGCACCTGGCTTCGGCGACCGTCGCAAGGCCATGCTGCAGGACATCGCCGTTCTGACCGGCGGTACCGTCATCTCCGAAGAGATCGGCCTGAGCCTGGAAAGCACCACCCTGGAGCACCTGGGTAATGCCAAGCGCGTGATCCTGTCCAAGGAAAACACCACCGTGATCGACGGTGCTGGCGTCGAGGCTGACATCCAGGCTCGCGTTACCCAGATCCGTGCACAAGTGGCCGAGACTTCGTCCGACTACGACCGTGAAAAACTGCAAGAGCGTCTGGCCAAGCTGTCCGGCGGCGTTGCGGTGATCAAGGTTGGCGCCGGTTCCGAAGTTGAAATGAAAGAGAAGAAAGCCCGCGTTGAAGACGCCCTGCACGCTACCCGCGCAGCCGTCGAAGAAGGCGTGGTACCTGGCGGCGGCGTGGCACTGGTTCGTGCCCTGCAAGCCATCAGCGAACTCAAGGGCGACAACGATGACCAGAACGTGGGCATCCAGTTGCTGCGTCGCGCTGTAGAAGCACCTCTGCGCCAGATCGTTGCCAACTCCGGCGACGAGCCAAGCGTTGTGGTCGACAAGGTCAAGCAAGGTTCGGGTAACTACGGTTACAACGCTGCGACCGGCGAATACGGCGACATGATCGAAATGGGTATCCTGGACCCGGCCAAAGTGACTCGTTCGGCCCTGCAAGCGGCTTCGTCGATTGCCAGCCTGATGATCACCACCGAGGCGATGATCGCTGAAATCAAGGAAGACGCTCCAGCCGCTGGCGGCATGCCAGACATGGGCGGCATGGGTGGCATGGGCGGCATGATGTAAGCCAGCCTTACCCCTGTAATGAAAAACCCCGCTGGCGAAAGCCGGCGGGGTTTTTTATTGCCTTGGGTTTATCCCAGGTGTGAGATCAGCCCTACTGGCCCTGTGGGAGCAAAGGTGAACATTAGATCTGTGAACACCTGCTACCAGGGAATTCAGGCGTTGACGGGCTGCCTCAGCGCCACGCGATCAGCCATGGCGGCCGGCCGATACAGTATGAAGTAATAACACCCCAGGCAAATCAGCCAACAGAACACCGCAGTCCACACGTTGTGGGAAAAGAAATGCGCGCCTTGCATCATCCGCCCCAGGGAGAACACCGTTCCCAGCGTGAAGGCCAAGACGAAGGCCTGGCGGGCCAGGCGCGGGCGCCGATCGCGCAGGACGAAGAACAGCGCGAACAACGTGAAGCCCGTGGCGGCGTGACCACCCGGCCAGCAGCGGCCGGGTTTGTCGGTGGCCGGACGCGGGCTCAGCAGTTCGCTGTAGGTTTCCTTGCCGCCGAACTCCTTCAGGCTCCACGGGCACTGCACGGCCGTTACCGCTTTCATCGGGGTGACGAAAGACGTCGCCAGCCCCAGCGACAGCACCAGGCACCCCAGTTCGCGCTTGAAGGGTTTGAGGCGGGTGACGAAAAAGCTACTGATGAAGCCGAGAATGGCCAACACCGAAAAGGCGATGACTAATTGCTTCGCCCGGTCATGGAGAATGTTCTCCAAAAAGTAACTGTGCCGGCCGATGAAGCCGCCAGCGGCGGGGTCATAGAACATTCGGGCCAGGACCATGTCCAGGTCGGTCCACTCCAGCAGAACCAGAACGAGCGCCGCAAGGGCGGGAATTCCGAGGCATAGCCAGAGGTTCAGCGGGCGAGGGCTGGAGGGTATAACACTTGATGACATGACAGATCCTGAACAAGAACTCGCCCCAGGACATCAGCCTGGGGCGGTTCGGTTAACGTTCGCTGACTTGCTCCACACCCTCCTTGGGTGCTTTCCAGCCAAGTAGCTGTTGCTTGAAGCCATAACTGGCGGTTTGGTAATACGCAATGGTGCGACGGATCAAAGGATCGTCGCGGGTAACCCGGGACTCGCGACTTTCGGTCAGCGCATCGTCATGGCGCCGCAGGCCCTGGCGTGGACTGAGAATCGCCAGGTCCTTGCCATCGAACAGGCCCAGATGCTGGTAGTTGCCGACAACGACACGCGGTGGCAGTGGGTTGTCCTTCAACAGGTCGCGCCCGAAGAACGTTGATTGGTAATCCAGGTTCAGCAAGCCGAGCAGGGTGGGCGCCAGATCGATCTGGCTGGCGAGTTGCGCGTTTTCTCGCGGCTCGATCAGCTTCGGTGCATAGATGAACAGCGGGATCTGATAATTGCTGATCGGCAGGTCTTCCTTGCCAGCGCTGCCGGCCGTGTGGTCGGCGACAAAGACGAAAAGCGTGTTATCGAACCATGGTTTTTGCCGGGCCTGCTCCAGAAACTGACCAATGGCGTAGTCGGTGTACTTCACCGCGCCATCCCGGCCGTTGCCGGACTTGATGTCGATCCGGTTGTCCGGATAGGTGTAGGGGCGATGGTTAGACGTGGTCATCAGTTGCAACAGGAAGGGCTGCTGCTTGGCGTAGTTGGCGTCGGCCAGCTTCAACGTCTGCTTGTACAGGTCTTCATCGGCCATGCCCCAAGCGTTCTTGAAGTGAATCTCGGATTCGTCGACGCTGCTCTGGTCGACCACGCGATAGCCATTGCCGCCGAAGAAGGCGTTCATGTTGTCGAAGTAACCGCGACCGCCGTAGACGAACACGCTGTCATAACCGACTGCGCTCAATTGCTGGCCCAGGCTGGCGAAGCCGCTTTCCCGGCCTATGCGCTTGACGATCGAACGGCCCGGGGTCGGCGGGATCGCCAGGGTGATGGCTTCCAGGCCACGGTCGGTGCGGGTGCCGGTGGCGTAGAAGTTGTTGAAGTACAGGCTTTGCTTGCGCAAGGCATCCAGGTTGGGCGTCAGGTTGCGCGTGTCGCCGTTGCTGCCCATGTACTTGGCGCTGAAGCTCTCGATGGTCACCAGCACGATGTTGGGTTTACGAACTTGGCCTGGGTTGTCGATCATGCGCCGGATGTCTTGCGGGTCCTCACCGATGAAGCTGGCGGAAGGCTCGTTGAGTTCCGCACGGATCTGCTGGGCCACAGCCTCAGGAGGCAGGTTGCCGTAGAACTGACCGTAGTCCAGCTCGTTATTCCTGAATGCGGCGAAGAACTGATACGGACCGTTGCTGGCCAGTTCGTTCTGATAGGCATTGCCGCCTTGGGCGCGCGGTGCGTCCTGGCTGAGCAACTGCAGGCTCAGGCCCGCGACCGCCAGCAGGCCCAACGCATTGAACAGGCGCCCACGCGCTGACGGCAAGGGGGCCGCCAGCGCAGCATTGAACGGTTTGCCCAAGGCCAGGCTCAGACCTGCGGCCAGCACGGCAAGAATCGTCAGCAGGGTGCCGATCGGGTACGACTCCAGCACGTTGTTGAGCACTTCATCGGAGTACACCAGGTAGTCGACGGCGATGAAGTTGAAGCGCACGCCAAACTCATCCCAGAACAGCCATTCGGCGACTGCGGTGAACAGCATGGCGTACACGCTGAAGGTCAGCAGTGCGCGCAGAAACCAGCGGTGACCCCGTCGGCGCCACAAGGCCGGCGGGCAAAGCAGCAGGTACAGGCCCATCGGCAAGATCGCATAGGCGAGGAAACCGAGGTCATACAGCAGGCCGATGCCGTACATGGACAGTGCGCCGCTGCCGGCCTCATCCAGGTGAGTCAGCCACAAGACCGTTCGGGTCAGCAGGAACACCACCAGCCAGGTGGCGACGATCAATCTCAAGAAGCGCATGGGCGCCGTTTTCATAAATTCCATTTACTACTTTCCTTACATTTCAAACCGATAGCCAGAAAGTGTAGCGTTTTGCCTGTCGTCAGGTTGTGAATCGATAGTGAAAAACTCATCAAACAAGTGGGCGGGGCCAGGCCGTTGTTTTCCACGTCGTGTGCAACCCTAGCCCTGAATCGGCATACGCCGTAAGCTGCGCGGGCCACGACGGCCGTTCACCGTGTACGCAGGAGGTGCCCATGCGCATTCTATTGGTTGAAGACAACCGTGACATTCTGGCCAACCTGGCCGATTACCTGGGGCTCAAGGGCTATACCGTCGATTGTGCCCAGGACGGTTTGTCGGGGTTGCACCTGGCTGCGACCGAACACTACGACCTGATCGTGCTGGACATCATGCTGCCGGGCATCGACGGCTACACCTTGTGCAAGCGCCTGCGCGAAGATGCCCGGCGCGACACGCCGGTGATCATGCTCACCGCCCGGGATCAACTGGACGATCGCCTGCAAGGTTTCAAATCCGGCGCCGACGATTACCTGATCAAGCCATTTGCCCTGTCGGAGCTGGCGGCGCGGATCGAAGCGGTCATGCGTCGGACCCAGGGCGGTGGTCGACGTGCCTTGCAGGTCGGCGACCTGAGCTACGACCTCGACACCCTGGAAGTAACCCGTGAAGGCAAACTGCTCAAGCTCAACCCGGTGGGCCTGAAACTGCTGGCGGTACTGATGCAGAAAAGCCCCCACGTGCTGCGCCGGGAAATTCTCGAGGAAGCCTTGTGGGGCGATGATTGCCCCGACAGCGACAGCCTGCGCAGCCATGTCCATCAACTGCGCCAGGTGATCGACAAACCGTTCGACAAGCCGTTGCTGCACACCGTACACGGGGTGGGTTATCGCTTGGCCGAGGGCCGCGATGGAGTTTAAGCAGAGCCTTGCCCAACGGATCATCATCGCCTTTGCACTGATGAGCGCGTTGGTGGCCGGGGCGTTTGCCTTGGGCATTGTGGCGACGGTGCACCTGGTGGAGGAGAAGCTGATATCCGCCGGGCTGGGGGGCGACCTGCAACGCCTGCTGCTGATGGACAGTGTTTCGGACTGGAACCATCGCCCGGAACCCGACCAGCTGTTTTATTTCAGCGGTGGCCAGGGTGACTTTGAGCTACCCAAGGATCTGCGCCATCTGGAGTCTGGCTTCCACGAGGTGTTTCGCGAGCAGTTGTCCTATCACGCCATGGTCGAGATCGTCGATGGTCGGCACTACGTGCTGCTGCAAGACCAGAGCGACTTCGAGGAGCGCGAACGGATACTGTTCGCCGTGGTGCTGGTGGGCTTCGTACTCAGCCTGGCACTGGCGGTGTTCTTGGGCTGGATCCTGTCACGTCGGGTGATGGCGCCGGTGGTGCGCCTGGCCCGGCAGGTGCGCCATCGCGACCAGCTCCTCGGACTCGCTCCGCCGCTGGCGCCGGATTATGCCGCCGATGAGGTGGGGGAGCTGGCGGTGGCGTTCGATGCAACGCTGGGGCGCTTGCGCCAGGCCTTGACCCGCGAACGATTGTTTACCAGCGATGTGAGCCACGAGTTGCGCACGCCGTTGATGGTGCTGGCCACCTCTTGCGAGTTGTTGCTGGAAAACCCCTCGCTGGACCCGCGTGGGCGCTCCCAGGTCGAGCGTATCAACCGGGCCGTCGAAGAAATGCGCGAGCTGGTACAGACCTTCCTGATGCTCGCCAGGGCCCAACGAGATGACAACGGCATGTCACCTCGACTGACCCTGGGCCAAGTGGCTGAAAACCTGCTCGGGATGTGGCGCTCGCCCATCGAGACCAAAGGCCTGGCATTGATTTTCGAACCGGGGCAAACCGCTGATACACCGTATAACGCGACGTTCCTGACGGCGGTTATGGGCAACCTGCTGCGCAACGCCTTGCACTACACCGACCAGGGCTTTATCCGCCTGTCGCTGACAGACTGCGGGTTCGTGGTCGAGGACAGCGGTGTGGGCATTCCTGAAGAGAAGCGCGAGGCGATGTTCGAGCCGTTCGTGCGCGGTAACGAAAAGCGCGGTGAAGGGCTGGGGCTGGGGTTGTCATTGGTGCAGCGGATCTGTGAGAACCAGGGCTGGACGGTGAGCCTGAGCACGATGGAACCCAACGGTTGCCGTTTCGAGGTTGAGTTGAATCCGAAGGTTTAGGGCTCTGAGTCACCACCACGAGCGCCGGACCTGGAAAAATCTTGAAATAATTGATCGGTGAACATGACAAAGTTTTCACAAATCGATGACGTACCGGTTCATAAAGTGGGGCTGATCAGAATTGGAGCCCTTCAATGTCTAAACCCGTCAAGCTCGATTTTTCCGAAAAATATGACGAGCAACATGCCAAGCGATACTTTCATAAACATCGCAACGGCTTGAGTCGCCGCCTGTCCAACTTGCGAGACCAGCAATTGGCCCGCCGCGCGTTGGCGCTGGTCGGTGATCCTGGCCTGGTGCTGGACCTGCCATGCGGTGCCGGGCGTTTCTGGTCCATGCTGGCTGAAAAACCCAACCGGGTCATCATCGGTGCGGACAATTCCGAAGCCATGATCCAGACCGCCTTGCAATCGCAACCCGCCGATGTTGTGAAACGGGTACAACCCTTGCACACTTCTGCGTTCGACATTGCCTTGCCTGATAACGCCGTCGACAGCATTTTTTGCATGCGCTTGTTGCATCACATTGGTGAACCTGCGCATCGACTGGCAATCCTGAAGGAATTCGAACGGGTCAGCCGTGACAGCGTGATCATTTCGTTGTGGGTCGATGGCAATTTCAAGGCCTGGAAACGCAAGCGCCAGGAGCGTACTCGTGGGCAAAAAGATTACCAGAATCGATTTGTGTTACCGGTCGCCACAGTAGAAGAAGAGTTCCGGCAGGCTGGGTTCCGTATTCAGGAACGATTGGATTTCCTGCCGCTCTATGCCATGTGGCGAGTTTATGTATTGCGCAAGAGGTAACAGCATGGTTGTGCAGGTAGCAGAGACATCAAGGATTTCCCCGGACAGCTTCGAACACTTCTGGAGCCTGCGGGGCGAATGGGTGGAAGAGCCTAATGTGCGTCGCGGTGGTGAAAGCGGCGTGCAACGGATCACTGGCAGGGATGGCGAACTGCTTTATGCCAAGCGCCAGACGGGACACATTTATCGCAGTTGGTTGCATCCGTTCGGTCGACCCACCGTGTTGCGTGAGCAAGACGCACTCGTGGCGCTGACCCGACTCAATGTCCGCGTGCCCCAGCTGATTTTCTGCGGTGCCCAACGAGACCCGGTTCACCAGTGGCGTGCGTTGCTGGTCACCCAGGCGCTTGAAGGTTTCGAGGAAATCGAGCACTGGTATGCCGGTGGAGGGCGCGAACGCCATGGTGAAGCGGTGCACGACCAACTCCTCCAGGCATTGGCCGAGAACCTGGCTCGCATGCACAGGGGGCGTTGGCAACATGGCTGCCTCTACATCAAGCATGTGTTTGTGCGGGTGACTGGCGAAGGCGCGGCGGCCAAGGCCGAAGTGGCGTTGCTGGATTTCGAGAAGTGTCGTCAGCGGTTGACCGCCCGGCGGGCGGCTTCCCATGACATGAAGCAACTGCGGCGCCACTCGTCGTTCAGCGACGGCGATTGGAAGAAACTCGTCTATTTTTATGAGACGGCGTTTGGCAGCGCTATCAAAGGTTTGTAGCGATGAAACTAGAAATTGCTAGAGGTTTGTTTTTGGCAGGAGCCCTGGCAGTTGCGTCGATGGCGGTGGTTGTGTGGGAGCAACCACGCTCGCAGATCCTTGGCGTTTCCAGCGCGGATGAACATTGTCCTTTGCCCCATGTGGCAAAGACCAGTGAAGCGATTCGACCGGATAACGACCTGTTGCTGCTCATGTTCAGCCTTTCCCAGGGGAGGCGACAGAGTTGAGCGTCATGAAGCCAAAAGCAAAGGCCTCGCATGTGCGAGGCCTTTGCTTTTCCCAATGCCGTCAGGCTTTGTCCGGCCTGGCCAGCAGCGTGTAGACGCAGGGCAACACGAACAATGTGAAGAGCGTGCCGATCGACATGCCCGTGGCGATTACCATGCCGATGTCGAAGCGGCTCACCGCGCCGGCGCCCGTGGCGAAAATGAGGGGCACCATGCCGAACACCATTGCCGCGGTGGTCATCAACACCGGTCGCAGGCGAATCGACGCCGCTTGTTCCACGGCTTCACGCGGCGTCAGGCTCTGCTCTTTGCGCAGTTGGTTGGCGAACTCGACGATCAGGATCCCGTGCTTGCTGATCAGGCCGATCAGCGTCACCAGCCCCACCTGGGTGTAGATGTTCATGCTCGACCAGCCGAGAAACAGCGGGATCAAGGCTCCGCAGATGGATAACGGTACGGTTACCAGGATGACCAGTGGGTCCCGGAAACTTTCGAATTGAGCCGCCAGTACCAGGAAGATGATCGCCAGCGCCAGGGCGAAGGTGACCCATAACGCACTGCCTTCCTGCACGAACTGACGCGACGCGCCGGCGTAATCGAAGGCAAACCCGGACGGTGCCTCTTCCCCGGCGATCTGGCGGACCGTCTCGATGGCTTCGCCCATGCTCACGATGGGAAAGCCCGAGATCGTCACCGCGTTGAGTTGCTGGAACTGGTTCAGTTGCCGCGGCCGCGCCCTGTCGCTGACCTTGATCAGCGTCGACAACGGCAGCATCTCGCCCTGGGTGTTTTTCACGTAGTAGTTGTTCAGCCAGTCGGGGTTGTCCCGAAACGGTCGTTCGACCTGCGCAATCACCTTGTAGCTGCGTCCCTCGATGGTGAAACGGTTGATCTCGGCCTCACCCAGCAGTGTTGCCAGGGTGCCGCCCAACTCCTGCATCGACACGCCCATCTGGGCCGCCTTGGCCCGATCGATATCCACCACCACTTCGGGCTTGTCGAAGGCCAGGTCGATGTCCATGAAGGCGAACTTGCCTGAATCCATTGCGCGTTGTTTCACGCGCTCGGCCACTTGCAGCAGGGTGGCGTAGTCCTTCGGCGAGTTGATGACGAAGGCAAACGGCAAGCCTTCACCGGTGCCGGGCAGCGAAGGCAGGTTGAAACCGAAGATCTGCAAGCCGGGAATGGTCTTGAGCTTGGCCTGGACCTGCGGAAGGATCTCCATCTGGGTGCGACTGCGTTCGTTCCAGGGCTTGAGCAGGAAACCGCCGATCCCGGATTGCACGCCGTTGTAGCCATTGATCTGGAACGAGGAGTAGTACTCCGGGAACTCCTTGAAGATCGTGATGAAGTGATCGGTATAGGCGTTCAGGTAATCGAGGTTGGTGGTCTTGGGAGCATTGGCCATCATGAAGATGATGCCCTGGTCCTCGTTGGGAGCCAGTTCGGACTTGGTGAACATGACCAGTGCCGGAATCAGCAGCAGGATGATCACCGCGAACACCAGCACCACCGGCCGCGCATTGAGCGTGCCGTGTAGCAGGCGCTGGTAGCGGTTTTTCAGACGCTCGAAAACCATGTCCAGTCGATGGGCCAGGCCCGATGGGTTCTCGTCGTGGCGCAGCAGCACGGCGCACATCATGGGGGACAGGGTCAGGGCGACGATCCCGGAGATCACCACCGCGCCGGCCAATGTCAGGGCGAACTCCTTGAACAGGGCCCCGGTGAGACCTTCCAGCAGGCCGATCGGTGCATACACGGCCGCTAGCGTGATGGTCATCGAGACCACCGGCATGGCAATTTCCCGGGCGCCGGCGATGGCCGCGTCATACGGTTTCAGGCCCTCTTCGATGTGCCGGTGGATGTTTTCCACCACGACGATGGCATCGTCCACCACCAGGCCGATGGCCAGGACCATCGCCAGCAGCGTCAGGAGGTTCATCGAGTACCCCATCAACTGCATGAAGAACAGCACGCCGATCATCGACAGCGGGATGGTGACCACCGGGATGACCACCGAGCGCAGGGCACCGAGGAACAGGAACACCACCACGATGACGATCAGCACGGCCTCGAACAGGGTCTTGACCACTTCGTCGATGGACGCCTGGATGAACAGTGTGGCGTCGTAGGCGATCTCGGCCTTGAGGTTCGCCGGCAACTGGGCTTCCAGGTCCGGCATGATCTTGCGCACTTCCTTGATCACGTCCAGCGGGTTTGCGCCCGGCGTGGCCTTGATCCCGATGTACACCGAGGGCGTGCCACCGAAGGAACTGATGGTGTCGTAGTTTTCCGCACCCATTTCCACCCGTGCCACATCCCGCAACAACACGCGGCTGTCGCCATCGGTCTTGAGCGGAATCGCAGCGAAGGCCTCCGCAGACTTGAGTTCGGTGTTGGCGTTGATGCTGGTGACCACGTATTCGCCTTTGACCTCACCGGCGGCCGACAGGAAGTTGTACTGGCGCACGGCATTGGTCACGTCGGCGGCGGTCAGGCCGAAACCGGCGAGCTTGACCGGGTCCAGCCACAGGCGCATGGCGAAAATCTGGTTGCCGAGAATTTCCGCTTCCGCCATGCCCGGCAGGGTCGCCAGCTTGGGCTGGATCACCCGCGACAGGTAGTCGGTGATCTGCGGGTTGTTCAATTCCTTGCTGAAAAAGCTGATGTACATCAGCGCCGAGGCATCGGCGGCCTCGCGGCTGAGTACCGGGTCTTCGGCGTCCTGGGGCAGTTGGTTCTTGACCTCGTTGGCCTTGGCCAGCAGTTCGGTGAAAAGCCGGTCGCTGTTGGAGCCGATGCGGGCATAGACCGAGATCACCGAGAAATTCTGGCGACTGACCGAGGTCATGTAGTCGATGCCCTCGGCACTGGCCAGGCTTTGCTGCATCGGTTGGGTGATGTAGCCCTGGATGGTCTCGGCGTTGGCCCCGGGGTAAGCGGTGGTCACCGTGATCAGGGCATTTTCCATTTGTGGATACTGGCGCAGCGGCAGCTTGCTCCAGGCTTGGAAGCCCAGCAGCACGATCAACAGGCTGACCACGGTGGCGAGCACCGGACGGCGGATGAATGGATCGGTAAAGGCCATGGGGATTCCTTGATCAGTCCGCGCGCGACGGGCTGTTCTGTTCGGTCAGGGTCTTGTCGTCGCTGATGGCGATGGGCGTACCGTTATCGAGCTTGATCTGGCCGGCGATCACCACCTGCTCACCGCTCTGCACGCCCTTGGTCACCAGCACCTGGCCGTCTCGCCGCTCGCCGGTCTCGACGGAACGCCGCTCGGCGATCAGCACCGGCTGGCCCTTGTCGTTTTTCTCGAGGCTGCCGTCGGCGGCCTTCTTCTGTGTCACCACGTACATTGAATTGCCGTACAGGGTGTAGGTCACGGCGCTTTCCGGAACGACAATGGCAGCCGTCGCGGTGGGCAGGATGACCTGGAGACTGGCGAACATGCCCGGCAACAACTTGCCCTCGGGATTGGCCAGGGTGGCGCGGACCAGCACGTTGCGGGTGGTGTCTTCTACCTTCGGGTTGATGGCGCTGATGGAGGCCACGAAATTCTGCCCGGGGTAAGCCGAGACACTGACGTTCACGGGCAGGGCAACGGCGAGCTTGGGCACCGTTTGCTCGGGCACATAGAAGTCGACGTAGAGGCTGCTGAGGTCTTGCAGGGTGGCGATGACCGTACCGCTGGCCAGGTAGTCGCCGACGTCCACCTGGCGAATCCCGATGGTGCCGCTGAACGGCGCGACGATGTGTTTCTTGGCCAGCGATGCCTTGAGCTGGTTGACCGTGGCCTGGTTCTTTTTCAACTGGGCCGAGAGCCGGTCGAATTCACCCTTGGAGATGGCCTGGCTGCCCACCAGTTGCCGGCCGCGGCCGAAGTCCAGTTGCGACAGCCCGAGGTCGGCCTCGGCGGTTGCCAGCAGGGCGTCTTCGACTTCACTGTCCAGTTGCAGGAGCGGTTGGCCGGCCTTGACCTTCTGTCCGGACTGGAACTGGACTTGCTGCACCGTTCCGGCAATTTCCAGGCTCAAGTCCACGCCTTGCAGGGCCTTGAGGCTGCCCACAGTGGGCAGGCGCACCTGCCAGGGCTGCGCCGTGGCGGTCGCCACCGCGACGCTGACCGGGGACTTGGGCGCAGAAAACTTCTGGATCTGCTGGTAGATGGAGAAGGCTTTGTAGCCGGCCAGTAACAGCACCACCAGCAGGACAGCACCCAACATAATCAGCATGCGGCGTCGCAGCATGTTCCACTTCCTTGGAAAAAAGCTGAGAGAAAAGACAAATAGGCGCGCACCTTACCCCGAGTGCGCGGGTGATTCCAGATGCTGTTGGCTTGCGGCGCGTGGGAATATTCCTAAATTGAAGGGGCGGCCCGTCGATGGGCGTCGCCCCCCAGTCAGGCCAGATGCAGATGGTTGTCCCAGAGCCCTGCTGGCAGATCCAGTGGTTTTGCCATCACTTGTGGCTGCCGACAGTCGTAATAACGGCAGCGTCCCTGGCCGGAGGTGACGACGAAACCGTCGGCCACCGCGCCCACGCCGGCGCAGTCGGGCAGCGGTGCGTCCAGGCGTACTTCGCCACTGTCCAGGTTCCAGATGAACAAGCGATTGCCGCGAGGGGCGGTCAGCGCGACCAGGCGCAGATCACTGTGCACCGCGACGCTGGCCGTGTAGTGACCCATGGCCTGCAACTGATACTCGGGGACCGGGAACGCCTTGAACGGTTGGCCCGGCCGCTTGATTGCCAGCAACTCCGAGGACTCGTGGGCGTCGCCCATGAACTGCTGGCCGGACACGATGGTGCCATCGCTGGCGATGCCCAGGTGGCGCACGCTGTTCATCGACTGGGCGAGGGTTTCCTTGCTCAGCAACGTGCCGTCACGCTGCATCAGCACCAGGCTTGGTTCCATGGCGTCGAGGTTCATTTCGACCCGGCTTTCGGCCTCGGTGCGGATGCCACCGTTGGCCACCACCAGCGTCTCGCCGTCGGGCATCCAGGACACCTGGTGCGGGCCGATGCCATGGGTAGAGATCTCGCCGCTGTGCACCAGCCGCTCGCCTTCGAACCGGTACACGCCCAGCAGGCCGCGTCCCGGATCGGTGGTGTCGTTCTCGGTGGCGTACAGCCATTCGCCGCTCTTATGGATCACCGCATGGCCATAGAAGTGCCGGTTCGGCAACGACGTGATGGTTTGCAGCAGCGCGCCGTTACGCAGGTCGATCAGGTAGCTTTCGGTGCCTGGCCGACGGGCGACGAACAGCGCGATGGGCTGGGTCGGATGGTTGACGATGTCATGGCAACGCTGGCCGACCTGGGTGGCGAACACTCGCGTGCCGTCCAGCCGATAGCCCACGGCGTAGTGCTTGCCGTCGCCGTCGTCCCGCGCCGAAAGCAACAGCGGTCCCTTGTCCTTTTGCTTGAACAGCGTCCAGCCGCCCAGGGTAACGGCGCCGAGCAGCAAGCTGCCCAGTGCCAAGGCCTGACGTCGAAACATGATCAGTCACCGTCGTTGGCATTGAAGCCCAATTGGATGCCCAGCGCCTTGGCCAGTTCGCCTTCGTGCAGGCGATGGACGACGTTGAGGCTGTCGTACAAGTCGTTGAGTTGCTGGCGCCCGGCGTCATCGTTGAGCATGTCGGTCAGCGAGCGCTGGGTGCCGGCGAACAACTTCAACGAGGCATCGTAGGCAGCGTCGATCTTGTCGGCCAGTGGTTTCTGCTCACTTGGCAACAGCCCGCGCAGGCCTTTGTTATCCACGCCCACCCAGACGGTCCTGGCCGCGCTGAGACTGGCCTCCAGGCCTCGCAGCGAGGACTGGCTGCGCCAGGCATCGGCCTGGAACGGTTGCGGTACGCCCTTGGTCTGGCGGCCCATCGGTGTGCCGAGTTTTTTCTTCAGGGTGTCGATGGCGGTGACCTGGACCCGCAGCAGGTCGGCGATCGCTTCATGGGAGTCGGCGTAGCGCTGGTTCGGGAACTTGCTCATCTGGGCGAGCATGCCGTCGTTGGTGTTCCAGCGCGACAGGATCTCTTCGGCCAGTTGTTTCTGGCGTTCACCGATGGCGACCAGCAGCGGGCAGTATTTGGCTTTTTGCGCACTGTCGGCCATGTCGATCTTGGCGTCGAACAGCAGGTACTCGTAGGCCGAGAGCCCTTGGACCACAACGCTGGATTTGGCCAGGCCGGCGGCGTCTATCTGCGGCTCGCTGTTGACCAGTTGCTCGACCTGGCGACCCACCAGGTTTTTCTTGTCCGGCCAGAACTGCACTTGCCAGGAGCGATTGCCCTCGGCCAGCGGCCCGATCAGCAGAGGTTGCAGCTCCGCCCAGGCTTTCTGCGCCTTGAGGAAGTCGGCGCGGGCGGTTTCCAGGTTTTCCTTGCCTTGGCAGAACGCCAGGGCGCTGGTCGCCAGTTGTCGGTCGGCATCGACCCAGCGGCTGTAGGTCGGCAGGATCACTTGCTTGGCGATGGCGGCCGAAGTGACGGCTTGCGGGTCCTGGGGCGAGCAGGCGCCGAGGGCGAGGGCGGCGAGGCTGGTGAACAACAGCTTGGGACGGAACATGTCGAGCTCCCACTTTTTGGAAAAGGTGTTTAAAGGGAATTCAGAAAGGCCAGCAACGCAGCACGCTGCTCGGCATTGAACGCTAATACCTGTCGCTGCGCAGCCTGCGCTTCACCACCGTGCCACAGCACGGCTTCGAGCAGGTTGCGGGCGCGACCGTCATGCAGGAACTGGGTGTGGCCGTTAACGGTTTCGGTCAGGCCGATGCCCCACAGCGGCGGGGTGCGCCAGTCACGACCACCGGCCTTGAACTCGCTGCGGTTGTCGGCCAGGCCTTCGCCCATGTCGTGCAACAGCAGGTCGGTGTAGGGGCGGATGACCTGGTTCGCCAGCTCCGGCTCGGCCGCATCGGCCGACGTGGTGTATTTCGGTGTGTGGCAGGACTGGCACCCGGCCTGGAAAAACAGGTTCTTGCCGGCCAGCACCTGGGGCGAACTCACGTCCCGACGCGCCGGCACGGCGAGGTTGCGGCTGTAGAACAGCACCAGCCGCAGAATGTTGTCGCTGACTTCTGGCTCGCCGTCTGGGCCGTTACCGCTGGGCGCGTGTCTGCAGTCGACCTGTGCCTCGGTGCAATCGTCGGAGGCCAGCAGGCTCGTCGTCAGGCCCATGTCACCGGAGAAGGCGTGGACGTTCTGTTGGTTGAGATTCGGCTGTCCGGCTTTCCAGCCGAAACGCCCCATGACGGTCTTTTGCTGCACGTCGTCCCAGACCTGGTTGGGCCGCCCGGCAATGCCGTTGTGCTCCTTGGCCTGGGCCTCGGCGTTCGCCAGGATGGCCGCTTCGGGGATGGCTTCAAGCAACCCCAGGCCGATCATCGGAGGTGCGACGCGGGCGGAAAAACGTGTATCCGGATGCATCGGGCCATAGGCCAACTGGCTGATCTGCAGGCTTGGCTTGCGCAGCTCCACCACGTTGCCGTCCTTGAAACGCACCGGGACGGGGCTGTAGTCGACGCGCACTTTTCCTTCGGGGGCGACGCCGGGCACGGACATGTCTTGCAACTGCCCGCCATAAACTGGCTCCGGCACGACCCCCAAGCGTTCGATGACCTTGGCGTAGGGCGGCGTGTCGGGGATCGACAGGCGCACGAGCATCGACGTCGCGCTGGCTGCGTCCGGCGCCGGCGGATGGCCGCGACCGTCCTTGATGTGGCAGTTCTGGCAGGCGTTGGTGTTGAACAGCGGCCCGAGGCCGTCCCGCGCCGTGGTGGTCGACGGTGCGATCACCCAGGGGCTGCGGAAAAAACTGTTGCCCACGCTGAAGTCCACGCGCCGTGAGGGCGGCAGGTTGGCCGACGGCAGGGAGAAGGCGTTCTGGTCGCTCTTGCGCACGGTCGTGCTACCGCCAGCCTTGGCCTCACCGGGCTCTGCCTGGGTAAAGCGTGGGGCATCGTCGCAGGCACTCAGGCCCAGGGCCATGAACAGTGCGCATAGACGAAGAGGCAACGACGGCATGGGGAATCCTGGAAGACGAGGCGAACGAGGGCGCAAAGTCTAACAGGGCGAGGCGGTTTGAATAAGAGGAATTAGCGTTTCGTTTGAGGGCTAGGGGAAGCTGTGGGAGCAAAGCTTGCTCGCGAAGCAGGCACCTCGATCTCCGGAGGACCGCATCGCCTTAATCGCGGGCAAGCCTTGCTCCCACAAGCACCCTTAGCCACAGGTTTAGCTGCCTGCTTTGAAGTTACGGCTGGGCCACCGTCCCTGGCACCAACGGCAGTTCCAGCGTCGCGATGAACCCGCCACTTGGGTGATTGCCCAGCACCAGCGCGCCGCCATGGCGTTCGGCGGCCCGGCGCGCGATGGCCAGGCCCAGGCCGTGGCCGGCGGTGGTCTGGCCGGGCGCGCGGTAGAACGGTTCACCCAACTGGCCCAGGTGTTCGGCGTCTACGCCCGGCCCGTGGTCGCGCACGCTCACCGTGATCCGTTCTCCCTGGCGCAGCGCCCGCACCTCGATGGGTTGACCGGCCGGGTTGAAGCGTTGGGCGTTGCGCAACAGGTTATCCACGGCCCGCTCGATCATGGTCGGCCACCCCGTGAGATTCAGGTTCGGTTCCACCTCCAATTGCACGCTTTGTTCCGGTGAGGCCAGCTGCGCATCCTTTTGCAGGGTGACCAGCAGGCTATTGAGGTCCACCGCTTCGGCGCCGGCGTTGTCGGCGTCGACCCGGGCCAAGACCAGGATTTCACTGATCAACGCCTCCAGTCGATCGCATTCGCAGGTCAGGCGTGGCCAGAGTTTTTCCCGCTCCTCGGGGCTGGCTCGCTCAGCCAGGGCCAGGGCGATGCGCAGCCGGGCCAGGGGTGAGCGCAACTCGTGGGAGACGTCGCGCAGTAGCTGTCGCTGGCTGGCGATCAAGCTTTGCAAGCGCGCGCCCATGCGGTTGAAGTCGGTGGCCAGGACGCCGAATTCGTCCCGCCGGTTGGCCAGTTTGGCGAGGCTGTTCTGTTGATAGGTGGCTTGGCCCAGGTCATGCACCGCGCCGCGTAAACGACTCAAGGGGCGGGTGATGGACAGTGTCACCAGCAGGCTGAACAAGGTCAGCACCACCAGGGCGATTCCCAAGGCACTGAGGGGCCAGAGCAGGCTGTCGCGATGCCAGGCGTCCAGTTCGGGGTGGGGAATGCGGTAGATGAACAGGTACGTGTCGCCGGTCTTGGCGCTGGTGAATTCATCGGTCAGCCGTCGCCAGGGCAGGCGCCGATCGTCGTTGTTCTGCCGCGCCTCGAAGGCTGCGGCGCGATGGGGGAACGTGCCGCGCACCACCGGATCACCGCTTTCGTTCAGTACCTGGACGTCGATGTGATATTGGCGCTTGCGCTGTTGCAGGATGTCCTGGGCGGCGTCTTCGCCCTGGCTTTCATAGGTTTGCGTCCACTCTTCGGCCAGGGTGTTGAGCCCCGGGTGGCGACTGAGAATCCACGCATCCTGGTTCAGCATGTGGCCCAGCAGGATCGAGAGCCCTGCAACCAGGGCAATGGCCAGCCAGAAGCTGGCCAGGACGCGCCAGAACAATGAACGCACGGTCAATCCTCGCAAACAAAGAAAGCCCAACGGCGATGGGCCGTTGGGCTGTGGACGCTTGCGCGCATTATTGCGCTTTTTGCGGTTGTTGCGCTTTCCAGGCCTTGAATTCGGCCCACTCGGCGCGACGTTCGGCCTGCTTTTTCTGGATTGCGTCGAACTCTTTCTGCTGTTCAGGCTTGAGCAGGCTGCGGATCTGGGCATCGACTTTTTCGCGTCGGGCCTCGATCTCGTCGTTCATGGCCTTCTGGTCGGCGGGGGACAGTTTGGCCAGGTACTTCTCTACCAGTTCACGGCGTTCGTGACGCTGTTCGCCCATGATCCGGCGGATCTGCTGACGTTGTTCGTGGGTCAGGTCCAGTTGGCCATAAGGGCCTTTGTCATGCATCTGGCCGCCGTGGTGCGGGCCTTCCATCGGTCCCATCGGCCCCATGGGGCCGGCGCCTTCGGGCATGGCCATGGCGACGGTAGGCAGGGCTGCAGCGAACATCAAGGCGATTAGGGTCTTGCGCATGGGGTGTCTCCTTATCTCATTCCCGGTCAGTTCCGGATGTGTGCAGATTACGGAGATCAAGGTCAGCGGCGGTCAGCGATGGGTAAAGCTTGGGTAAAGACGTTTGGGTGCGATGCTGACAAACAGCCTGCACAAAACCCGTGGTGAGGAAGCTTGCTGTGGTGAAACCACTTTTGTGGCGAGGGAGCTTGCTCCCGCTCGGTTGCGCAGCAACCGCAAAATCTTGGGGCCGCTGCGCAGCCCAGCGGGAGCAAGCTCCCTCGCCACAGGGTTAGCCATGTCCCTGGGGCCAGACAGTGTTCAGAGGCTGTAGTAATAGCCCCGGCTACGCAACGCCACGATCCGTGGGCGACCGTCGGGGTGGGGGCCGATCTTCTTGCGCAGGTTGCTCACGTGCATGTCGAGGCTGCGGTCGTACAGGGTGAGCTTGCGTCCCAGGGCGATCTGCGCCAGTTCCTGCTTGTCCAGCGGCTCGCCCGGTTGCTTGAGCAACGCTTCGAGCAAGCGGCTTTCGGACACGGTGAGGGTCTGTTCTTTTTCATCGATGCTGACCACGCCCCGTACCGGGCTGAAGGTCAGGTCACCCAGTTCGATCTGGGTGGATACCGCCGCCGGATGGCTGCGGCGCAACACGGCGCGCAGGCGGGCGGTCAGTTCCCGCGGGTCGCAGGGCTTGGCCAGGTAATCGTCGGCGCCCAGCTCCAGGCCGAGGATACGGTCCAGGGGCTCGCCACGGGCCGATAGCATCAGCACCGGCAACTCGGGATGATCGTTGCGCAATTGCTTGAGCAGTTCCAGGCCGCTGCCGTCGGGCAGCATCACATCCAGCACCACCGCCGCCGGAGCGGTTTCGGCCAAGGCCTGGCGGGCACCTTGGCCATCGTGGCAAGCACGGACCTGGAAGCCTTCCTGGCCCAGCCAACTGCCGAGGAGCTCACACAGCTCCTGGTCATCATCAATCAGTAACAGCTCGCTCATGACTCACTCAATTTAGCCATTGCCGACGTTGTCTACGTCCACCGCTGGCAAAGATACCGCAGAGCAGGGCCAATAGCGCTACCCCGGCACCGATGACGAACCATTGCTGTTGATCGGTCAGCAGGTGTGGCAGGGGATTTGACTGGGCTTCCTTGAGTTGCAGCTTCAAACGCTGGTTTTCCTGGCGCAACCGTGCCAGCACGGGGCTTTCACGTTCGCCGTCGGCGTTTTGCAATTGCTTGCCCAGCTCTTCGCGCTGGCGCTCGCTGTCCTTCAAGCGTTGCTGCAATTCGGCGATCTGGCTGCCGGCGCTCAGGGACAAGGGGGTCGAATGACCGCCCTCGGTGCTTTCCTCGCCATGGGCGGGAGCCCCGATCGTCAACGTGATCAATAACAGGCACAACGGACCTTTGCGCATTGCAACTCCTGAATTCCAATCGAGATTGGACAGGTTGTCGGCAGGCAAACGAGATAAATTAGCAATTGAATGCAATGAGCCTTGGCGGCTCATCGCACGGCAGGATTTACGGCAGGACTTGCTTGAATGGCTTGACCACGACATTGGCGTAGACGCCAGCTGTCACGTACGGATCGGCGTCGGCCCAGGCTTGCGCGGCGACCAGGGAATCGAATTCGGCCACGACCAGGCTGCCGGAGAAGCCCGCGGCGCCCGGGTCGTTGCTGTCCACCGCCGGGTGCGGACCGGCCAGTACGACGCGGCCTTCGGCCTTGAGCTGCTGCAAGCGCTCCAGGTGCGCGGGGCGAGCGGCCAAGCGTTTTTCCAGGGAGTTGGCGACGTCGGTGGCAATGATTGCGTAGAGCATGTCAGTCCTCGGTTTTGGGCGTAGTAGAGTCGGCATCGTGCAAGTGACGGGACAGGTAGATGCCCTGGCCAATCAGGAACAACAGCGTCATGCCCAGGCTGCCGAAGACTTTGAAGTCGACCCAGTACTCCTGGAACGTGAACGCGACGAACAGGTTGGCGGCGCCGCAGAACAGGAAGAACACGATCCAGGCGATGTTCAGCCGGGTCCAGATCAGGTCCGGCAGGCTGACGGCATGGCCCATGATGCGCTTGATCAGCGGTCGATCACCGACGAAGTGGCTGCCAATGAAGGCCAGGGCAAACAGCCAATTGACCACCGGCGCTTTCCATTTGAGGAAGGTTTCGCTGTGGAAGGCCAGGGTCAGGCTGCCGAACACGAGGCAGGCGACCAGGGTCAGCCACTGGCTTTTCTCCAGCTTGCGCTGGGACACGAACAGCGCGCCGTAGACCACCAGGGAACTGACGATCAGCACCGCGGTGGCGCTGTAGATACCGCCTACAGTCAAGGAATGGCCGGCAATGTCGACGGTGCGCGGGTCAAGTTTGTAGGCGATGAAAAACAGCAGCAGCGGGATGAAGTCGATGAATTGTTTCACAGTGGCAGCCAGAAGCAGGATGTGGCGGCATAATAACAAACATCCTTGGCCGCGATAGGGCCAGCCGATTTGAGGTAACGAACTCTCGTGAATGTTGATTTGCACTGCCATAGCACGGCCTCCGATGGCGCCCTGGCGCCTGCGGTTCTGGTGGCGCGGGCGTTCGAGCACGGCGTGCGAGTCCTGGCTCTGACCGATCACGACACCCTCGAAGGCCTCGACGAGGCCCGCAGCGCCGCCACGGCGCTGGGCATGCAACTGGTCAACGGCGTCGAGCTGTCCTGCACCTGGGGCGGCGCGACCATCCATGTGCTGGGCTATGGCTTCGATGTCGAGGCCGAGCCGTTGGTCCAGGCCATCGCGGCGTTGCGGGATGGCCGCTGGCTGCGCGCCGAAGAGATCAGTCGCAAGCTCGCCCTCAAGGGTATGCCCGGCGCGCTGGAAGGCGCCCGGCAGATCCAGCAGGAACTGGGCGACAGCGGCAACGCCCCGGCCCGCCCGCATTTCGCCGACTGGATGGTGCGCGAAGGTTTCGTCAAGGACCGTGCCGAAGCGTTTCGCAAGTGGCTGGGGGCCGGTAAGCTCGGCGACGTCAAGCAGCACTGGCCGACGCTGGAGGACACCGTCCAGACCCTGCGCGCTGCCGGGGCCTGGGTCAGCCTGGCGCATCCATGGCACTATGATTTCACCCGCAGCAAGCGCCGTCGCCTGGTCGCCGACTATATTCAAGCGGGCGGGCATGCCATCGAAGTGGTCAATGGCCATCAGCCGGCCGAGCAGGTCGGCAGCCTGGCGATCCTGGCCCGCGAATTCGGCCTGCTGGTGACTGCCGGCAGTGATTTCCATGGCCCTGGAGGCTGGTCCGAGATTGGCGAATACCGCCCATTGCCGGACGATCTGCCACCACTATGGTGTAGATTCAAACATGATCCCGTTACCGCCGCCGTCTGAACAGGTAGAACACGTGAGTCAATTTTTCCAGATTCATCCGGAAAACCCGCAAGCGCGCCTGATCAAACAGGCTGTGGAAATCATTCGTGGAGGCGGTGTGGTGGTCTATCCCACCGACTCGTCCTACGCCATCGGTTGCCAGATCGGCGACAAGAATGCCGTGGAGCGGGTCAGACGCCTACGCCAGCTGGACGACAAGCACAACTTTGCGCTGATCTGCAGCGACCTGTCGCAATTGGGGCTGTTCGCCAAGATCGACACCGGCACTTTCCGTCTGCTCAAGGCCCATTTGCCGGGGCCATATACCTTTATTCTCAATGCCACCCGGGAAGTCCCGCGGTTGCTGCTGCACCCCAAGAAACGCACCATCGGTCTGCGGGTGCCGAGCCATCCCATCGCCCTCGCATTGCTGGCCGAGCTGGGTGAGCCATTGATGAGCGTGACGCTGATCATGCCGGGTGAGACCGAACCGTTGACCGACCCCTACGAGATCCGCCAGTTGCTTGAGCATCAGGTCGACTTGATCATCGACGGCGGTTTTGGCGGCATGAAGGCCTCCACGGTCATCAACCTGGCCGACGGCGAACCGCAAGTGGTGCGGGTCGGTTGCGGCGATCCGACGCCGTTCATGGTCGAGGCCTGAATGTCGGCGGTGGAAAACGTGGAGCAAGGTGTCGACAGCCAGGCCGGTGCCCAGCAAGAGCTGCCGTTCGCCATGGTCTACGGCCAGGCGGTCATGGAAATGCCCCTGGACCTGTACATTCCGCCGGATGCGCTGGAAGTGTTCCTTGAAGCATTCGAGGGCCCGCTCGACCTGCTGCTCTACCTGATCCGCAAACAGAACATCAACATCCTCGACATCCCCGTGGCGGAAATCACTCGCCAGTACATGGGCTATGTCGAGCTGATGCAGTCGGTGCGCCTGGAGCTGGCCGCCGAATACCTGGTGATGGCGGCCATGCTCGCCGAGATCAAGTCGCGGATGCTGCTGCCGCGCTCGGCGGAGGTCGAGCAGGAAGAGGACGACCCACGGGCCGAACTGATCCGTCGCTTGCAGGAGTACGAACGCTTCAAGGCTGCGGCCGAAGGCATCGACGGCTTGAGCCGGGTCGGCCGTGAGGTGGTGGTGCCCAAGCTCGATGCTCCCGAGGCGCGAGCACGCAAGTTGCTGCCGGAGGTGAGCCTGGAAGAGCTGTTGATGTCCATGGCCGAGGTCCTGCGTCGGGGCGACATGTTTGAGAGTCACCAGGTCAGTCGCGAAGCGCTGTCCACGCGCGAACGCATGAGCGATGTGCTGGAGCGGCTCAAGGGCGGTGGTTTTGTACCGTTCGTCGAGTTGTTCACCGCCGAGGAAGGGCGTTTGGGCGTGGTCGTGACGTTTATGGCGATCCTGGAATTGGTCAAGGAATCCTTGGTCGAGCTGGTGCAGAATGAGCCGTTCGCAGCGATCCACGTGCGGGCACGAGCCGAATAACGAGCAAATCAATGAATCTGACTGAACCCCGCGAGCTGGCGCCCTTGCTTGAAGCTTTCCTGTTGGCCTCTGGAAAGCCGCAATCGATGGAGCGGTTGTTCGAACTCTTCGAAGAGGGCGAGCGGCCCGAGCCGGCCGTGTTCAAGAAAGCCTTGGCACTGTTGGGCAAGTCCTGCGAGGGGCGGGCCTTTGAGCTCAAGGAAGTGGCGTCCGGGTATCGCCTGCAGATCCGCGAGAAGTTCGCGCCCTGGGTCGGGCGTCTCTGGGAGGAACGGCCCCAGCGCTATTCCCGCGCCTTGCTCGAAACCATGGCCCTGATTGCCTACCGTCAGCCGATCACCCGGGGCGAAATCGAGGACGTGCGGGGCGTGGCGGTCAACAGCAACATCGTCAAGACGCTGCTTGAGCGTGAGTGGATCCGCGTGGTCGGCTATCGCGACGTGCCAGGCAAGCCCGCGATGTTCGCCACCACCAAGGCGTTTCTCGATCATTTCAACCTCAAGAACCTCGATGACTTGCCGCCGCTGGCCGAACTGCGCGAGCTGGAGCCCGAGCCGATGCTGGAGTTCGACGACGCGCCGGTGCCGCCGGGCTTGCAGGAACTGGCCGACGCCAGTGCCGAACCGGAGGAGCCCAAGGAGGAAACCAGTTTCCACTCGTTGCTGCAGGAGCTGGACAGCATGGAGGAGGGGCTCAAGACCGATTTCGACGACTTGCTGCGCGAAGGCCTGGGCGTTGAAGGGGAATCGGATGAGCGGCTGGAGCCTGCCGACAGCGAGGTTGAGCCTGCGCAGGAGCCTGAGGAAGACGTTCTCGGCGTCGCCGAGGCCCGGGAAAAACTGCTGGCCGCCGTCGCCGCCCTCACGCCGCCGGCACCTGAACTGAGCGACGAAGAAGCCGAAGCCCGCGCCCTGGCCGAAGCGATCGAAAATGAACGGCGCGAATACGACGATTGATCCAATGCTCCGCAAATGCCTGACGCTCCTACAGGAGTCATGTGCTTAGCGTCGCATCACCGGTCGGCGGAAAAAGCGCCGGGCGTTCGTCGATCAGCTAGTCTCTGATGCGCAATCACCTCAACGAGCGTATGATTCGCGACCCTTTGGCGATTCCTTCGCCAAACGCCCCTTTTCAAGGAACACACCGGGAGGTGCCCAGCATGAAAGACCAAGACCAGAACGACAGCCAGGAAATCGGCCCAGCCGGCGAGAAACTGCAAAAAGTCCTCGCCCGCATCGGCGTCGGTTCGCGCCGCGACGTGGAAACCTGGATCACCCAGGGCCGGATCAAGGTCAATGGCAAAGACGCCACCTTGGGCCTGCGGGTTGATATGCACGACGCCATCACCATCGATGGCAAGGTGATCAAGCGCGAAGAGGCCGCCGAAACGGTGCGCCGCGTGATCATGTACAACAAACCCGACGGCGAAATCTGCACCCGTGACGACCCGGAAGGCCGTCCGACCGTGTTCGACAAGATGCCGCGTCCCAAAGAGGGCCGCTGGATCAACATCGGTCGCCTGGACATCAACACCACTGGCCTGTTGATGTTCACCACCGACGGTGAGTTGGCCAACCGTTTGATGCACCCTTCCTACGAGATGGACCGTGAATACGCTGTGCGTGTGCGCGGTGAAGTCGACGACGAGATGATCGAGCGTTTGAAGGCCGGCGTTGTGCTGGAAGATGGCCCGGCGCGTTTCACCGACATCAAGCAGGCGCCGGGTGGCGAAGGGTTCAACCACTGGTACCACTGCGTGGTGATGGAAGGCCGTAACCGCGAAGTGCGTCGCCTGTGGGAATCCCAAGGGTTGGTGGTCAGCCGTCTGAAGCGCGTGCGTTTCGGTCCGGTGTTCCTCAATTCCGACTTGCCGATGGGCCGCTGGCGCGAAATGAGCCAGCAGGAAGTGGACATCCTGGCGGCTGAGGTCGGCCTCACGCCGGTGGCGATGCCGCAGATGACCGCCAAGAGCAAGGACAAGCTGGAGCGGATGCAGCGCAAATCCTCGCGTCCGATGGCCAAGACCGAGCGCGTGCGCACGCTGCGTCCGCCGGTTGAGGGTGCGCCTACCGGGCCACGGCCTTCGCGTGAGCCGCAGATCGAAGGCGAACGCCCGGCCCGCAAGCCAGCGCCTCGCCAGGACGGCGAACGCGGTCCACGCACACCGCGTCCGGCCAATGGTCGTACGGAGCGTGGCGAAGGTCGTGGCGCTCCGGCGGGTCGTGGTACCCCGGTAGCCGAACGGCCTGCCGAGGTGAAGCGTCCGGCCAAGCCAACGTCCAAGAAGCGCCCGGGCATCAGCCTGGTCGATCGTGATGCACCGTCGGGCAAGCGCCGCGGCGCCCCGGCAGGTTCGGGACAGCGTCCGGGGTTTGGGCGTCGTAAGCCGGAATGAGGCAGTTGTGAGCTTTTAACTGCAAGCTTCAAGAAAAACGCCAACCGTTGGGTTGGCGTTTTTTGTCGACTGTACTGATGCATCCCCTTCTCAAGGCTGCTCCTCTTTCTTGCAGCTTGGGGCTTGCCGCTTGTAGCTGCCCCTAAAGCACAAACCGCCCATCGAACATCGGCTTCTGATCCAACGCCAGCACGCCGCCTTCGAATATCAGGTCCAGGTGATGACTGCCCTTGGCACCGCCCCCCAGTCCCAGGTGCAGGCCGCAATGGCGCTCCTCGAAACCGGCATTGCGTGCATAGAGGCTCTTGACCCCTTCGTTGGTGCCGATTCCCAGCTCCTCGATACGCCGGTTGGATGGGTTGGCGTCCAGGTACTTGGTGAAGTCCTGTTCCAGGCCCGGCACATCGGTGGCGATTTTCTGGATGGTGGAGTCTTCGATCCACAGCTCCAACGGCGATTGCAGTACGCCATATTTGCGCGCGAACGGAATGGTGCCCAGGAAGGTGCCGACGAATTTCACGTGGCCATTGATGGTGTCGCTGTGGGTGGCGATTTCGCCGGGAGCCAGGTCGTAGTTGCCGATCCCATTGATGTCGGTCCACTTCTTGACATTGTCCAGCGGGGTATCGAAGTACGAGCCATGTTCATCCTGGAAGCTCAGCGTCGTCGCCTGGGACATGCGCTGGATGAGGTGGCTGTTGAGCCCGGCGATACGCTGGGGGATGACGCTGAACGTGTCGTAGAAATAGTCGCCGTAGTCCTTGAACAGCAGGGATTTCCTCCAGTTCTGCGACATCACGCCTTGCAGTGCGCGGACAAATTCCGGGCCGTCGGGACGTGGGTTGGGCAGGGTGGAGGAGTCGTAGAAGAAAATATACAGGTCACTGTCGGCAATCGCCTGGGACAGCCTTTGTGTCGGCTCGAGGTCCAGGCGCATGGCGCTGAACCGAAAGGGCGAGCCGCTGCCGGCCTGTTCGGCGATGGCGCCGGCCAATGCCTCGTAGTCAGCGGTGTGGCCGAGCAACACCTTGGCGGGCTGGACACCGGCCAGGGCGGGATGATGTTCGAGGTAGTAAAGGAAATGCGAGATGGCTCGTTGTGTGTCCATGCTTGTTCCTCCCTGAAATAGGTGGTTTCCCTGAAGACCTGCGAAGTGGCGGAGACGACCGGCCGGATCGCCTCCGCCGGGCAGTGATTACACAGGCCACATCGCCGTGCCGAATGGAACGACGGCGTCGGCTTGCATCATTTCAACGGCGGCTTCATGGGTTGGCGCTTCAAACCATTCGTCCAGTTGCAGTTCGGTTTCCAAGTCTTTGTCCAGTGTTTGCATAGTGAATCTCCTGATGACTTTTCGACTGATAACTACGGCAGTGCACCGCGATCCGGCGGGCGAAAGCTGGCCAGAAGCAGCGCCGCAGGGCTTGCCGGCGTGATGCGTGGCAAGTCGATGAAAACCTAGTCGAGGTTGTTTTGCTGTGCAAAAAAATAATTTTATTTTTTCTATCTGAACTTTTTGTTCCATTTCCAGTGGTCAATTTACTTATTTAAAAACAGCTGTCTGGGTGTTTTTTTAAATAGGTAGCTATCTACCGTCAATTTGCAGTCAGCCTTCGGAAAATTCCTACATGGAAACTTCGCGTTACGGGGTGTAACGGGATGTTGACGTTTTTGCCCGGTTTGGAGGGTCGCAAAGGCTGGAATAGGCCGTTGTAAGAAAAAGCTTCCGCCGGCCCCGCTCAAACAGGCGCGCCAGGGCTCTGGCGTGCTTGTTTCCAACCGGCGGGAAGGGTGAGATGCGCCCCATGCCTGTCGTGCAGGTGAATAATAAGAAGGAGGCGCAATGCACGCCGTAACTCAATTTCATTTCTCCCGTGATGGCGTTTTTTGCGCTACTCACTCCTGCGGCTCGCAAGGGCCTGGACCTGTTTTTGCAGCCGCCCGAGACGTTCGGGGCGGCCCCGTGCGATCCCGGCAAACGACACGCTGATCTGGTGGTGTCTGGCAGCAGGGGGTCGGCGGTGTACAATGCGCCGCGTTTTACTGTGACCCTTTGCGTACCCACGCACTTTCAAGGTTATCCGCCTTGTTCACTCCGCCACGCCATAAGCGTGTCGGGTTCGATTTCGTCACAGATAAAAACAAACAGGTGACGCATGACCGTTGTAGACAACACGCTGCCAGGCGAGCTTAAGCGCGGCCTGAAAAATCGACATATTCAACTGATCGCCCTCGGTGGCGCGATTGGCACCGGCCTGTTCCTCGGCTCGGCCGGGGTGCTGAAATCAGCCGGTCCGTCGATGATCCTGGGCTACGCCATTTGCGGCTTCATCGCCTTCATGATCATGCGCCAGTTGGGCGAAATGATCGTCGAAGAGCCGGTGGCCGGTTCCTTCAGCCATTTTGCCCACAAGTACTGGGGCGGTTTCGCCGGGTTCCTGTCGGGCTGGAACTGCTGGATCCTCTACATCCTGGTGGGCATGTCCGAGCTGACGGCCGTGGGTAAATACATCCACTATTGGGCGCCAGACATCCCGACCTGGGTCTCGGCTGCCGCGTTCTTCATCCTGATCAACGCCATCAACCTGGCCAACGTCAAAGTCTTCGGCGAGGCCGAGTTCTGGTTCGCGATCATCAAGGTTGTGGCGATTGTCGGCATGATTGCCCTGGGCAGCTACCTGCTGGTCAGCGGCCATGGCGGGCCGCAAGCTTCGCTGACCAACCTGTGGTCCCACGGTGGGTTCTTCCCCAACGGCGTGAGCGGTCTGGTGATGGCCATGGCGATCATCATGTTCTCCTTCGGCGGCCTGGAAATGCTCGGCTTCACCGCCGCCGAGGCCGACAAACCGAAAACCGTGATCCCCAAGGCCATCAACCAGGTGATCTACCGGATCCTGATTTTCTACATCGGCGCCCTCGTGGTGCTGTTGTCCCTGACTCCTTGGGACAGCCTGCTGAGCACCCTCAATGCCTCCGGTGATGCCTACAGCGGCAGCCCGTTCGTGCAGGTGTTCTCGATGCTGGGCAGCGACACCGCTGCGCATATCCTCAACTTCGTCGTGCTGACTGCTGCGCTGTCGGTCTACAACAGCGGCACCTACTGCAACAGCCGCATGCTGCTGGGCATGGCCGAACAGGGCGACGCCCCAAGGGCCCTGGCCAAGATCGACAAGCGCGGCGTGCCGGTGCGCTCGATCCTGGCCTCGGCGGCGGTCACCCTGGTGGCGGTGTTGCTGAACTACCTGATGCCGCAGCATGCGCTGGAGCTGCTGATGTCGTTGGTGGTCGCGACCCTGGTGATCAACTGGGCGATGATCAGCTACTCGCACTTCAAGTTCCGCCAGCACATGAACCAGACCCGCCAGACCCCACTGTTCAAGGCCTTGTGGTACCCGTATGGCAACTACTTCTGCCTGGCGTTCGTGGTGTTCATCCTGGGCGTGATGCTGCTGATCCCCGGCATCCAGGTCTCGGTTTATGCGATCCCGGTCTGGCTGGTGTTCATGTGGGTGTGCTATCAGGTCAAGAACAAGCGCAGTGCCCGACATGAACTGGCTGTGGCGGCTGCCAAGTAAGCTTCGTTGAAACATGACAAACCCGGCCAAGTGCCGGGTTTGTTGTTTTAGGCAAGACACAGTTCCTTTGTGGGCGCCGGCCGGGATATTCGGGGTATCCTGAACGTTCTGATAGCGGACTCTTTCCATGCTGGCCATTTCCAACACCGTGCACATCCCTGACGCCGAGATCGAGCTGACGGCCATCCGCGCCCAGGGCGCCGGCGGGCAGAATGTGAACAAGGTGTCCAGCGCCGTGCACCTGCGCTTCGACATTCCGGCCTCATCCTTGCCCGAGTTCTACAAGGAACGGCTGCTGGCCCTGCGCGACAGCCGCATCACCAGCGAAGGTGTGCTGATCATCAAGGCCCAGCAATACCGCACGCAAGAGCAGAACCGTGCCGATGCCTTGGAGCGCCTGGTCGAGCTGATCCTCGGCGCCATCAAGGTGGAGAAGAAGCGCCGCCCTACCAAGCCGACCCTGGGCTCGAAAAAGCGTCGCCTGGAGACCAAGGCCAAGCGTGGCTCGATCAAGGCCGGGCGTGGCAAGGTGGATTTCTAGGGGCTGTACTGACTGTCTGTACTGACTAGTTGTTCTCTCGCGCTTGGCGGTGCTTTGGCGCCTGCCGGTACAGGTAGAGACTCAAGGCCAATCCGCCCAGTGCTGCCAGTGCCGCGAACAGGAAGATCGAGGCAAAACCGAAGCCTGCGGCCACGGCCCCGGCCAGCGGCCCGGTGATCCCCAGCGACAAGTCGATGAACAGCGAATAAGCGCCCACTGCTGCCCCGCGACTTGAAGCCGGCACCAGGTTGACCGCTTCCACACCCAGGGCCGGAAACACCAGGGAAAAGCCAAAGCCGCTCAACGCCGCGCCCGCCAGGGCCCAATGGGCGTCCGGTGCGAGCCACAACAGCAACAGGCCCAGGGTTTCCACCGACAGGCAGGCGATTGCCACGCGAAAGCCGCCCAGACGGTTGATCAGGTTGCCGAACAGCAGGCGCGCGCCGATGAAGCTGCTCCCGAACAGGCTCAGGCACAGCACGGCGTTGTCCCAGTGTTGCGTGGCGTAGTACAGGGTGATGAACGTGGCGATGGTGCCAAAGCCGATGGAGCCCAAGGCCAGGCCACAACCGTGGGGCAGGACGCGCCCCAACACATGCATGAATGGCAACCGTTCGCCGGCGACGATGGGCGCGGCGGTTTTCGGCCACGCCAGGGCCAGCCCCAGCAAGCCCAGCAGGATGATGCTGAGGCCCATGCTCCACAGTCCCAGGTGATTGACCAGCCAGACCCCCAGCGGTGCACCGATTGCCAGTGCGCCGTAGCTGGCGATACCGTTCCAGGAAATCACCTTGGCGGTATTGACCGCACCAACCCGGCCGATGCCCCAACCAATCGAACCGGAGCCCACCAGGCTCTCGGCGCTGCCCAGCACCAGGCGACCAATCAGCAGGCTGATCAGGCTGACGTAGGGCAGATGGGGCGTCCAGGCGGCCAACAGCATGAATACGCCGCTGAACCCGCAACCAGCGAGGCCGAACATGACTGCTCGCTTGCTCCCCAGGTTATCGATGATTCGTCCGGCGTAAGGGCGGCTGAGGAGCGTGGCCAGGTACTGGACGCTGATCACCAGCCCGGCGATCACCGCGCCGAAGCCCAGGTCGCCGTGGACGTAGCCGGGTAACACGGCCAGGGGAATGCCAACGTTCAGGTAACCGATGAACGTGAAGAGGACGATGGAAACGACTTGCAGCGTGACCGCCAAAGGGCGCTCGGAATGCGACATGGGGAAAAGGTCCACGGAACAGCGGGATAGATAGGCTGCTTATGATACCGATGAGCGTAGCGGCGGGGCACGAAAAGTAAAACTATTTGCCGGGTGGTGGCTCAGCTGTCGCTGCGTCCGGCAATCAACTGCGTGGTGACCAAGGCGGCGATGGCATTTTCTTCGCTGCCGAAACGCGCCAGCAGCGCGGCTCGTTTTTCCTCTGGAAGGCGCGTCCAGACATCGACCATTTTTTCGGCGGTGCCAATGAGCACGCTGGCCTGGGCTTCGCTGAAGGGCGGGGTGTCGTCGGTCATGGTCTGGCTCGGGATTCAGGCGGTGTGGAAAGCGCATCTTAGCGCTTTCCACACAGTCTGGTCTGGTGGTGTTGGTGGATCAGTCTTCGCTGTCGGCCTGGCGGCGTTCAGTGGCTTCTTGGGGCTCGGGGTTGCGGGCTTCAGGTTGCCCGGCGGCCTGTAGCGTGGTCGTCTGCTCAGTGTCGTGCAGGCTTGGGAAGGGGAGATTTGGGATCTCGTGCATTTCGCGCTCCTCGCAAAGTCTGTGGATAGATCTGGTAGATCCGCGCTTTTACAAAGCCTGGGCAGGATACAGCAGGAGAAATGACAAAAAGACGTTTAAATCCCGCCGGGCCGACAGATGGGGTTGTCTGGACAGGTCATGTCCGCTGCCCGGCCGAAGTCTACCGTTCGTCGCGAAGGCTCAAGAACGGGGTTTGAGCGCCGATGGCGTGGACATATCCCTGCACTCGGTCGCGACACGGTGCATTACGGACAAGGAGGTCGGAACGTGTCGTTCCGTGAGCTTGGCTTTTTCCCTCCTGAGAGATCTCCTTCCGTGTTTCTACAAAAATCCTTGAGAGCCCAGATCCTTGCCTTGTTGAGCGGCAGCCTGCTGGCCATGCTGCTGATCGCCCTGGCGTCTTTCCACTTCCTTTCCAATGGTGTGCAGAACTATCGCAACCTGATCGATGGGCCAGTGCAAGCCTCGCAACTGATCGACGAGGCCAACCTGCAATTCAAGGTGCAGGTCCAGGAATGGAAGAACGTCCTGCTGCGCGGCAAGCAGCCGGCGGAACTGGATAAATACTGGAAGCAGTTCGAGGAGCGCCAGCACGATGTCCAAGGCATTCTCGGCGAGCTGATTGGCCACCAGGACCTTCCGGCCGCGATCAAGACGCGCATTGAGCGTCTGCGCGACGAGCACCGCCAGTTGGGGGCGGCCTACCAGAAGGGCCGTGACGCCTTCGTGGCCGCCGGTGGCGACGCTGCGGCGGGTGATGCGGCGGTCAAGGGCGTGGACCGTGCGGCCAGTGAGCAGATGAGCGAACTGGTGGTCGATCTGCACAAGCTGGCCAATGAACAGTCGGCGTTGATCAGTGCCGATGCCGATCGCACCATCCTGTTGGGCATCGCCGTGATGCTGGTGTCGGGCCTGTTGATCGGCCTGTTCAGCCTGTGGCTGGTCAACCGCAGCCTGGTGCAACCGATTCGCCACCTGATCGAATACGTGATGCGCCTGAGCCAAGGTCGTTTCGCCGAGCGCGTGGTCAGCCAGCGTCAGGACGAATTGGGCGACCTGGCGCTGGCCGCCAATACCCTGCGTGATTTCCTCGCCGAAACCTTCACGCGCCTGCAACGCAGTGCCACGGAACTGGACAGCGCCAGCGGCGAGCTGAGTTCCATCGCCGGCTTGATGAGCCAGGGCACCAACGAGCAGTTCGAGCGCACTGATCAGGTGGCGACGGCGATGAACGAAATGTCCGCCACCGCCCAGGAAGTGGCGCGTCATGCCGCCGATGCGGCGCGGGCGGCCGACGATGCCGACCACTCGGCGCAACAGGGTGACAAGGTCATGCAAGGGACTATCCACACCATCACCCGCATGCGTGGCGAGATCGCCAACACGGCTACGGTGATCCGTCGTCTGGAAGCCGACAGCGGGCGTATTGGCAAGGTCCTGGAGGTGATCCGCGGCATCGCCGAGCAGACCAACTTGCTGGCGCTCAACGCCGCCATTGAAGCGGCCCGGGCCGGTGAAGCCGGGCGTGGGTTCGCGGTGGTGGCCGATGAAGTACGCAGCCTGGCCCAGCGCACGGCGTCGTCGATCATCGAGATTAACCAGATCATCCAGACCGTACAGACTGGCGCGGTGGACGCGGCCCAGGCCATCGAAAGCGGGCAGTCGCGCAGCGAAGAAAGCGTGGAGCAGGTGACTCAGGCCGGCGTCATGCTCGAACGCATCACCCAGGCTGTCGAAGCGATTCGGGACATGAACCGCCAGATCGCCACGGCAGCAGAAGAACAGACCTCGGTGGCCGAAGACATTTCGCGCAACCTCACTGAAATCACCTGCATCGCCAGCACCAACCTGGAAAACGTGCAGCGCACCGAAGCCGCCAGTCGGGATCTGCACGGCGTGTCGGGGCAGTTGAATGACGTGACGGCGCGGTTGAGCGCTTGATCGCCTGTGGTGGGGGAGCTTGCTCCCTCACCGCACGCTGAACAGGGGCGCCCGGCTAGTAATCGCGCCGTTTGCGGAACGCCCACCGGCCTGCAATCAGGGTGAAGGTTGCCACCAGCGCCACCAGGATCCAGAAACCCTCGGGATCCGTGGCCAGCGGCACGCCGCCGACGTTCATGCCAAAAAAACCGGCGATGATGTTGATGGGCAGCGCCAGCACCGTGACCACCGTCAGGGTGAACAGGGTGCGGTTGCTCTGTTCGTTGAGGTTGGCAGCGATTTCTTCCTGCAACAGCTTGATCCGTTCGCTCAGCGCTGTGAGGTCGTTGATGATCAGGGCGAACTCCTCGGTCGATTTGCGCAGCTCCTTGACGTCTTCTTTCTGCAACCATTGCGGCGGGCGGTTGAGCAGGCGCAGCAACGACCCTGGCTCCAGGGCCAACAAGCGTTGCAGGCGCACCAGTACCCGGCGCTGAGCGCTCAATTCGGCGCGGTTGGTGGACAGCCGCGAGGACAGTAGCTGGTCTTCGATCTGGTCGACGCTGAGGCTGGTCCTGCGCACGATCTGGGTCAGCACTTCACCTTGGTCGCGCAGCAGATGCACCAGCAGTTCCAGCGGTGAGCGAAAGCACTCACCGGCCTTGACCGAGGAGCGCAACTTGTCGACCGAGTGCAAGGGTTGCAGGCGCGCACTGACGATCAGCCGACTGTGCACGCACACCCACAAGGTGGAGACATCCGAGGACACCAGGTTGCTGAGGTTGAACACCACATCGTTCACCACCGCCAGTAACGCCGAGTCCACATGCTCGATGCGGGTCGAGCGCGAGCCCTCGTGCAAGGCTTCGAAGAATTCCTGGGGCAAGGCCAGCTGATTTTTCATCCAGCGCTCGCAGGCGGCATGGGCCAGGTTCAGGTGCAGCCAGAGAAACTCGTCGCCGTCTTGCGGTTGTTGCAGGCATTGCAGGGCCTGGGCCGAATCGATTTCCCGCCCGCGCTCGCCGGGGCGGAAACGAAACCCGTACAGCAGGCCGAACAGGTCCGGATCGCGGTGGCTTTGGTCGATGCTGTGGTTCATGGAGTCTCGCTGGCGGGAAGTGCCTGTCGTTGCTATGACAGGTTCACTTGAGCGGCATCATCGCAAGCTTTCTTGATGGTTTTGTGACAGTTGCGCGACGCTGCCAGGCGGGCAGTGCTGTTCATGCAAAGCAAAAAAAAACGCGCAACTCGAAAGTTGCGCGGCTCTTTTAATCGATGAATCAAGTGTCTTGCTTGTTGGACAGTACTTTGCCAGTCGTTGCGTCGAAATCAACGTCGAACTCTTTGCCGTCGGCAGTTTTCAATTCGACTTCATATTCATAACCGTTGAAGTGATTGTCCAGGTCGGTGTCGGTGATGGTCGCACCCGGGTACAACTGCAAGGCTTGTTCGTTCATCGATTCCAAGGACTTGATCTTGCCTTCCTTGACCAGTTGTGGAATCTGGTCGACGCGCACATCGGCCTGGGCCAGGCCGGCGGTGAGGGTCAGGGCGGCAGCGGTGAACAGGGCAGTCAATGTTTTCATGAGAGTGTTTTCCTTGTGTCATTAAGGGTGATTCGTTCAAGTGGCCTCAGATTAAATGTGGCAACTTAATTCACCCTTAATTCGAAAAGACCTGAAACACGTGCCCGGTCAACCGCCTCCGGTTCAATAGCCGTTCTTTTCCAAAAGTTGCGCCACGCTGCCTGTCTCGGGGCGCTTGAAGTACGCAAGCAGCTCGCTGGCGCGGTTGGTGAAAATGCCATCGACGCCGGCCTCCATCACCTTCTTGAAGTCCACCGCTTCATCCACCGTGTAGACATGCACCAGCAAGCCCTGGTCATGGGTGTACTGGTTCATCCAGGGTTGCACCAGGTCCGCGTAACTCTGGCTGCCCCCGTGGGTCAGGGCTGCGGACGGCCCGGTACCGATGGCGCCCTGGGCCTTGGCGTACTGCACCCATTGTTCGAACTCCGCCTTGTCCTTGGGCGCCTGCTTGGCGTAATAGGCTGCCTTGTCCGTTTCGCCGGACTCGGCAAAAGGCACTTTCGACTTGGGCTCGATGTTGCCTTCGCCCACCCACAGCAGCAGGATCTTCGGAACACTCGGCATTTCTTTGTGCAGCAATTGCAGGCTGCTTTTCTCGAAGGTCTGCAGAACCACTTTGCCCTTGCCCTGGCCCACACCGGTGGCGCGTTTGGCCAGCTTGGACCCGGCGGGGCTCAGCCAGCCACGGTCTTGCAGCTTGTCCTTGAGGTCACGCTCGATGCCGGGAAACAGCTTCGGCTCCTTGGTTTCGATGTAAAGCCCCGGTTTGTGCAACGGGTTGCCTTCGGCAATGTCGATCACCTCATCCAGGGTCAGGATCTTCAAGCCCGTGAAGGAAGGACGCGCGCGGTCCGGGTAACTGGTGTTGAACCAACTGCCGGCGTCGAGGGTTTTGAGTTCTGCCATGGTGAAGGTGTTGGCGCTACTGTCCTTACGCTCGGGGAATTTGACCGCGACGTCCGTGGTGCGCAACAGGCTGTCGTCATGCAGGACGAACAATACGCCGTCCTTGCTGCGTTGCAGGTCCAGTTCCAGGTAGTCGGCACCCAGGTCGCGGGCCAGCCTGTAGGAGGCGGCGGTGGACTCCGGTGCGTCGAACGAGGCGCCGCGATGGGCGATGACCGCCGGGTGCGGGATGCCCTGGAGGGCTGCCAGGGCCTTGGGGCTCGGGGCCTCGGCGGCTTGTGTCTGGCCGAAGCCGAGCAACAGGCTCAGCATCAGGGCACTGCGGGTGAAGGTGACAGGCATGCTCGAAATCCTTTCGTAGGTGTGTGCAACCCCCTATCTTTTAGCAACTGAACGCGGCCGACGCTATCGTCAGGCCGACATAAACATGTGCAAAGAAGATTTTTCCCACGCAATCCCCAGCCGCTTTGCAGTACCCTTGGCCGCATCAGTTTCCCCGGCAGAGGGAAACCTTGAACCCAGTGTTCGCTTGCCCTGCGTGTAAACCATCGATCAGACGTCCCCAGAGACGCATCCATGAGGTTTACCATGAGCACCACTTCGACATTCATCTGCCAGGCCGCTGACCAGCTCAAGGGGTTCGTTGGCTTGAACCGCAAGACCGGCCAGTACATCGTGCGGTTCAGCGAAGACGCCTTCGGCATGGACGTGGCCGACGACGGCATCATCCCCACCTGCGAATTCGTCTGGACCCCGGCCGCAAACGGCACCATGGCCCTCAAGCGCGAGCGTATCCAGCTGTTGCTGGACCAGAACATCGACGACCGTCTCAACCTCACCGAACCTTTGCGGGTGTACATGGCGCGTAGCGACCTGCCGGAGATTCTGGCGATGCGGCAGTTGGTGGCGGGCTGAGTCCTGCTGAGTTGACCACCAGAGACGGCAATACCGTGGCCTACACAAAGCCCTGTGGGAGCAAGGCTTGCCCGCAATGACGATGATATGTTCAGCACAGATGCCAGCCGAACCACCGCTGTCGCGAGCAAGCTTTGCTCCCACAGAGATCGGTGGTGAAACGCGAATAGCATGGCGAGCCCAAAAACCTGTGGGCGAGCTTGCTCGCGATGACGACGGCACATTCAGCACGGATACCCGCTGACCCACCGCTGTCGCGAGCAAACCCTATAACTAGGCTGGACGGTGAAACGCATAATCCCGATCGACCCTGCACACCCGCGTATGGAAGTGGGTATACCAGGTGGAACGGCCACGCTCGCGGATCGCGCTGTGTTCGGGATGTTGCTTCCAGGCCAGGATGGCCGCTTCGCTGTCCCAGTAGGACACGGTGATGCCCAGGCCATCTTCACCGCGGGCCGATTCGATGCCGAGAAATCCGGGCTGCTCCCGGGCAAGGGCCACCATGCGCTCGGCGGCAGCGGCGTAACCCTGGTCCCCGTCGGTGCGCTGTGAGGTAAAAATCACTGCGTAATAATGGGCACTCATGGCGTTTTCCTCGCACAGGCTTGGACAAAGGCATTGACCAGCGGTGGCACACGGCCCTCCAACGCCGCACGTTCCGGTTGGAACAATGTGGCGACAAAGAACGGATGATCACGCAGTTCCACGGCCCGCAGGTCGCCGGCCGAGTCCCGGGCGACGGCGTGCAGGTGCTGGTTGAGCAAATCCTGCTCAAAATCCGGATTGACCGCAAAGCGGCAGTGATAGCCCTCGAAGGCGGTCTGCCGACCGTAGGCCTTGGCAATCAACGAATCCGCATCGAGTCGAAGGCTGTCGAAGGTCTCGATCAAGGCGCAGCTCAACGGCGTCAACAATGCGCGTTCGGCGTGGGGGCTTGTCTCGCCATGGGCCGCGTCGGCCCAGCCCATCATATTGCGGGCATATTCCATCACCGCGTGTTGAAAACCGCCGCAAGTGCCCAGGAAAGGGCGACGCTGTTCGCGGGCAAAACGAATGGCTCGCAAGGCGCCGTCTTCACTTCGATACGGGCTGCCGGGTACACACCAGATGCCATCGAACGCATTCAGTGCAGCGTCATCGATGATGAGGTCCGTCGCCAGCCACTGGAAGTGAACGTCCAGGCCGGTGTGGCTGGCGACCTGTTCAAGGGCGATGGGAATCGCCCGGTGGGCGGTGATGTGTGGGTCGTGATCGCCGACCAGGGCGATGTGCAAGGCACGCTGATTTTCCATGTGAGACTCGCCGCTTGTTGATTCCTGGTCGCCACTATAGATTGGCGTTCACGCAAGCAATATTGGCGTTTACCCAAGTGATCAATGCAGCAACGCACTATCGTCTGGACTACCCCGATCTTTCCCTGATCCTGGCGCTCGTTCGCGGCGGCTCGCTGGCCCGGGCCGCGCGCCTGTTGCATGTGGACGTGTCGACGGTCTTTCGTTCGGTACGCCGGCTGGAGTCGGCCTTGGGCCAGCCCCTGTTCGAAAAAAGCCGTTCCGGGTACTTGCCCACGAGCCTGGCCCAGGCATTGGCCGAACAGGCCGAACGCGCCGAGCAAGCCTTGGAGGCCGCGCGGGTGGGAGTGGAGCAGGGCGGTGCGGTTATCAGCGGGACGGTTCGCCTGACGTGCTCCGACTCAGTCCTGCAAGCGTTGTTGCTGCCGGCACTGGCGCGCTTCATGCCCGCTTATCCGGCGCTGGCCCTCGAACTGAGCACGTCGAACGATTTCGCCAACCTGAGCCGTCGCGACGCCGACATTGCCTTGCGATTGACCCGTACGCCGCCGGAGCACCTGGTCGGGCGAAACCTGGGCAAGGTGGCTTACCGGGTCTGTGCCAGCGCCACGTACCTGCATGCGATGAAGGCGGACGATCTGGCCACCATGGCCTGGATCGCCCCGGACGATTTTCTCCCTGACCACCCCACTGTGACCTGGCGCCGCCAGCATCTCCCCGGCGTCATGCCAGCCTATCGCTGCAACAGCATGCTCTCGGTGACCGAACTGGTGCGGGCTGGTTTGGGAGTGGCGGCGTTGCCGGACTTTCTGCTCGGCGAGCACCAGGGGCTGGTGCCGCTGGGTGAGCCGTTGGCCGGGTATGACACGGCGCTTTGGCTCCTGACCCGCCCGGATTGCCGCGCCTTGCGCTCGGTGGTGACCTTGTTCGATGAGCTGGGGCGCAACCTGCAATTGCGCGAACTTTAATCGAGCGTCGCTCGATGGGAGATGACGTCCCAGCGGTTATAGTGAGCGTCAGCTCCAGTCCAGGCAGAGAACATCACGATGACGAATTCCTCCCAACCCACTTCCGCCGCTCCAGTGGATCACCTGCGTTTTCATCGCCCTCACGCGCATCTGGCGCCGACCTTCGGCAATGATCGCTTCGCGCTGCGCGCGGAGGCGTTCGCGCGGTTCTTCGGGACGCCGACATTCCTCGGCGCCCAAACCCTGATTGTGCTGGTGTGGATGGGCCTGAACCTGGCCGGGGTCGTTCATTTCGATGCGTACCCGTTCATCTTGCTCAACCTGGCTTTCAGCTTGCAGGCGGCCTATGCCGCCCCGCTGATCCTGTTGGCGCAAACCCGCCAGGCAGCCCGGGACAAAGCCCAGGCGGAAGCCGATGCGTAACACCGCGAAGCCTTGGCGATCGCCAACAGTGAGCGGCAGGCCCAGGCGGCGCACAACACGGCGCAGTTGCTCGAATTGCTGGAGCAGAACACTCGCCTGACGGAAATGACCAAGGCATTGACCGAGCGGATCGATACCTTGACCACCGAGATGCACCAGAAGTTTGTCAGCAACCCATCGTCGCAGTGACGCTTTTCTCAGGCCAGATAACGGGCCAGAAACATGTCGAGGGCCGACTCGATCACCTGCGCCTGCTCATCCTGGGTCAGGCTTGGCTGGCCCATGGAAACCTGGGGCCAGAACGCGAACGTCTTGAGCAGCCCCTGCACCTGCTGCGCGGCAAATGCCGGGTCCACGGGTTTCAAACGGCCATCAGCCTGGGCCTGGCGGATCCAGACCGTCAGCCCCTCTTCGCGCTCCCCTATGCGCGCCACCATGTCCTGGGCCCGCTCAGGAGAATGAATCGTAGCGGCGATGGCAATACGCGCCAGGTCGAGGAAATTCTCGTCCGCCAGCATGTGCAGCTTGGCCTGCAGCAACGCCTGCAATTGCTCGCGTAGAGGCGTCTGCGAGCTGTAGGCCTTGTCCTGCTCCGCCGTAATGCTGTTCCACAACCGATTCAAGATCTCGGCAAACAGTTCTTCCTTGCTCGGAAAGTGGTTGTACACCGTACGTTTGGAAACTCCGGCCGTCGCGGCGATCTTGTCCATGCTGGTGATCTCGAAACCGCGACTGCGAAATTCGGCAATGGCGGCCTGGAGAATGGCTTCGCGTTTTCGCTCGGTAAGGCGTTGCGGTACGGTCATGGGCATTCGTCGGGTGAGAAAGGGGAAATTACACTCGGTAGTTTACTTGCTCCAGGCATTGATGCAATCTAGGAAACTACACCGAGTGGTGTAGTTGTATCCGCCCAGCGGCTTAGCGTGCCAACACGGCCATCCAGCGTCCCCTAACGGCGAGGCGCAATGGCGAAGACGTCCTTGGAGTTATCGCACCATGACCATTCCTTCTCTTGCGACCGACAGCTCGTCTGCACCGCGTTCATCCCGGCATGAACAGGGCAAGTATCACAACCACGCCTTTACCCCCCGGGAAGGTTTTGGCACCACCCTGCGGATCATCTGGAACATGATCTTCCACAAGCCGAGCACCACCCGGCCCGCGGGCGCCATCGACGTCCAACCGTTGACTCGCGCTGCGTTGCTGGCTGCGCCGGACCACAGTGTTTTCCGCCTCGGCCATTCCACTGTGTTGCTCAAGTTGCGGGGCAAGTTCTGGCTGACCGACCCGGTTTTTTCCGAGCGCGCATCACCTGTGCAATGGGTAGGTCCGAAGCGTTTTCATCAGCCGCCCATCAGCCTGGACGACTTGCCGCCCATCGAAGCGGTGATTCTTTCCCACGATCATTACGATCATCTCGACTACCAGGCCATCCTCACGCTTGCCGCCAAGGCCAAGCACTTCCTGACGCCCCTGGGCGTGGGCGACACCCTGATCAAGTGGGGTATCGAGGCCAGCAAGGTGCGTCAACTGGACTGGTGGCAGGGCACCGAGGTCGACGGCATCGAGTTCATCGCCACGCCGTCCCAGCACTTTTCCGGCCGTGGCCTGTTCGACAGCAACAGCACCCTGTGGGCCTCTTGGGTGATAATCGACGGCGCGACTCGCATCTTCTTCAGCGGCGACACCGGTTACTTCGACGGTTTCAAACGCATTGGCGAGCGCTATGGGCCCTTTGACCTGACGCTGATGGAAACCGGCGCATATAACGTCGATTGGCCCCATGTCCACATGCAGCCGGAGCAAACCCTGCAAGCCCATATCGATCTCAAGGGCCGTTGGCTGCTACCGATCCACAACGGCACGTTCGACCTGGCGATGCATGCCTGGTACGAACCTTTCGATCGCATTCTGGCCTTGGCCTGGGAGCGCAACGTTTGCATCACCACGCCACAGATGGGTGAAGCATTCACCCTGGCGCAACCGCAACGCGGACGCGCCTGGTGGTTGGATGTTGAGCCCTCGGCCTATCAGAACCAGACCGGCGTGGCCTGACACCGCAGGTGCGAAAACGCTTATTCGATCATCGCGTAATCGGGCCGCTCCATCGGATTTGGCGTCGCGCCCTTGATGTTCATGCCGCGCCCCGGTGCAAAGCCGGGGAAGAACACCAAGCCTTCGGCCTCCAGGCGAAAGGCCAGGGCCAGGCGGGTCACGTCGAGCAGCTCGCCACCGGCCTCGAAGCGCCGGATCGCCTGGACCGACACACCGGACTGACGGGACAACTCTTCGATGCTCCAGCCCAGCATGGCTCGGGCCTGTGTGCTGTGGGCAGGGGTGAATTGATAGACAGCGATGCGTTCCAGGGTGGTTTTGATTGCGAGAGAGGCCATGGGGTGCTCCAAAGCTGTGGGATTAAAAATATACTGTGTTTTTGTACAGTTGTTTTGAATCCCAATCAATCTCATTTTTTTGATTAATGACCGGCGGTTTTCTCCAGCCAGGCGCTCGGTGCGTGACCCAATATCCGACGGAACATAGTGGAAAACGCAGCGGGGCTGTCATAGCCCATATCCAGGGCTATGCGCGTTACCGAATCCCCTTCGGCTAGACGGGCCAGCGCGGCCATGACACACGCCTGCTGTCGCCACTGGCTGAAACTCAGCGTGGTCTGCCGGCTGAACAGGCGATTGAACGAGCGCAGGCTGATATGCAAATGCGCCGCCCATCCCATGGGCGAGGCATGGGCGTCGGGGTGTTCCAGAAACGCCTGGCACAGGCCGAGCAGGCGCGGATTCTTGGGCAGTGGAAGGTCCAGTGGTAGATGGGCGCTGCGCAGCAGCTCATGCAGCAGCAGTTCGATCAGCGCTCCATCGCGTCCAGCCTCGTCATAGTCCGGCGCAACCATCGGCGTCGTCGCCACATTCCTGGGAGTAGGCGGCAGCGTCATGACCGTGCCGTTGCTGCGTCGCTGCGGATTGAACATGTCCCAGGCACTTCAATGGCTAACCCGCTGAGCCTGCCGGTAGCCCTGGTCGGAACTGCTACCTACATGGCCTTGGCGAGCTTCACCGGGATAGACTTCGGCCCGTGGTTTGTCGGTTACGTCGACTTGACGGCCTTCGCTGCACTGATACTCGGCGCGCTAGCGGGGATTCGCCTGGCAACGCCGTGGATCGGACGGATACCGGATAGGCTTCATGCTTGGGTCTATATTGGGCTGTTGGTCGTTGTGATGCTGGACATATCGATACACTAGAATCCCCGTGCAGCGTTGCTTGGTGTCTTGTTGAAGGAGGGTGGCATGGCGATATCCGACAGTGACTGGAAGCATTACAACGAACTTAGCGATCTGGCGTTGGAGCGCTTTTGCCAAGGCGTTCTTTCGGATGCCCAGACGGTGGCTCAGAACGGAGCTTTATCAGCTCACGCTCGATATCGCACGCTCTACCGCCTCATGCGAGATCGAGATAAGAGCTTGGCGATGGCGTTCAACGTAGGTCGACGTCGAGACATCTCTTTATCTCTGAGATTGCTGATTGCGTACGACCTGCTGAGTGATCAGGAATTGACGATTCTGAGTGAAGAGTTACGTGAAAGGGTCTCTGACGCTGTTCGCCAACCCTTCGAGATTGAATGGGCCGACGACGCCTAGCGCCTCTCTAATTTTTTCCGAGAATTTGAATGCTGATTTTCAACTGCACCGAAGCGGCCAGCAATTTTTTCAGCCGCGTGAGCAAAGGCAAGAAAATTACCCCAGTGGGGAAACCACCATCACCTGTTATCGAGGACGATGATCCTGGTGAGTTCGACGAACAATGGTTGGTTCACGTGATCACTGTGCAACGTAAGCACGTGTTGTTCGTCATCCACGTGCAAACCCGTTACTGCATGATTTTCGCCGGTGCTAAAAAAGCCGACGTCGAAGGTTTTGTTCAGCGATTTTCCGAACGATGGATCAATGGCCTGATGCGCCACGCGGGGCAGCATGATCTTCTTCGCTGGGTCGATGACGAGCCGATGATGATGCGCTTTGAGAAAAGTTGCGGTGAGTACGTTTTTTACAAGCGTGGTCATCGCGGTGCGCAAAAGCATCTCAACGAGATTTCCTGGGTTTTTGAGGGCTGCGCCGCCGAATGGGGCACGTTACCCTCTGATGAGTTCTCTGCAGGCCGCTTCGACGGCAATATGAACGACACCCCGAGAAACAGTAAGGGACATAAGGACTATTACTACCCGGACGAAGAAATGATCGTCCACTGGTTGCGGCGTTATGGTGGCTTGGATGACTCGGCCGCCGAGGCGGCGCGTGAGCGGCGCATGGAAGTGAAACGGGAGATTTGGGCGTTTGAGCGGCAACTCGCTCAAGAGACGCAATGAAAAGGCGTAGTGCTACAGTAGGTCACTTCTCGCCCAACCCCGGCGCTTCCCGGACAATGAAGTGATCCAGGTTCTCGATATCGGCACTGAACACCCCGAACGTCTGCTCGGGTTTTTTCTTGCTCGGCACCTGCTTGAACTCCGGCGTGACGCCATAAAAGAAGCAATACAACGGCGCGTCGCTGTCGATCGCGTGCTTGATCTCTGCCAGGAACGCTTTGCGCTTGCGGTAGTTATCGATCAACTTCTTGCTCAGGTAAACGTTGACCAAGTAAGGCTTTTTCTTCGCCTCGTCCGGTTGCTTGAACCAGACCTTTGCTTCGAAATCGATGCGAAAGCTCTGGGTGTAATCCTTGATCTCCTTGATCTTGCCCCAGTAGATCAAGCCCTTGTTGTCCAGCAGGTACTCGATCTTCTTGAAGAACGATCCATAAGGCGCCGTGTGCTCGCCGATCTTCAGCGGTACGCGCTTGAGCAGGTCCTTGTCCGCGAAGTTAGACACGAAACACTCCACCGGATGGGCGAAGACGCTGGTCTTGTCGGGTGTCGAATCCTGGGCGCCATGGGCGTCATCACGGTGGGACGATAGGGTGGGCGACGTAGGCCGAGTCGCTGCTCCAGCGTCCTTCGACGGATTGGATGGCTTGCGCACGTACTGACGCCGGGTCAGCAACAATTCCGATGGAAAATGCTCCTCGCGGTCGTCATCCGTTTCCGTCTCTACACTCTCCGCACCCAACCCCGGCGTTTTCGGACTGACATAAGGACAGCCCTCGATATGCTGGGTCGTTGGCTGATTCTTGAAATGTGGCGTGCGGATGTAATTGACGTTCTTGGCGTTGAGCGTCGTCAGCCGATTGTCCTCATCAAACGCCGTCCGACAGGCGTCGTTGGGGCACTGAAAGCGCTCCTTGGCCGAATCGAATGCCATGGTCTCGTCGAAATTCAGATCCCGCACGTCATAGATCGAAAGCTTGGTGTCGAGGCTGAGGCAATAGGCGGTATCGAATTTCATCGGGGCTCGTGTCCTTGAGGGGAGGTGTATTAATACCGAAGGACGCGGCGGGCTGCACCCCTTGTTTCAACTCACCGCAAAACCTGGGGCATCGATGTTGACTGTGCCGGCCTCATCGCGAGCAGGCTCGCACCACCCTGGTCGTGGGTGTTCATCGAGCTTGTGTACAACCCAGTCTCCTGTGGCAGCGAGCCTGCTCAAGCCGGCCATCCCCTTGTGGCCTAACACCAACCCGTGGCGAGGGAGCTTGCTCCCGCTGGGCTGCGAAGCGGCCCCGGTTTTACGGACCAAACTTGGATCAGTCGGTATCATAATACCGGTTATAGTCCGATCCTCCAGATAACCGGCAATATACTGCCGGAAACAGAGAGTGGAAAACTTCGATGAGAGAGAACACCGGTGAACGGCGCAGGGAAATCATTGACGACATCGTCATGCAGCATGTGACAGGGATCGAAACCCTGGGAACCGCTATTCGCCGGCTACGGCTTGAGGTGACGGGCCTGGATCAGGAAACCTTTGCGGTCATGTGTAAGATGTCGACCAAGGCCCTGTACCAGATCGAGAAGGACAAGGGTAACCCGACCCTCAGCACCCTCGAATCCATCCTGAGGAAGTTCGGGCTGCGACTGGGGCTGACCACGGCGGCCACCAACGTTTCCGCGCCACCACTCGGGCAGCAAGCGCCTGCCTCAAAAGGGCCAGTGCGCGGCGCCAGCCCGAAACGTCAGTCCGCAAGGCGGCTCAATGGCGTGGCTATTCCGCGAGCTACTGAAAAGGCCAAGAATGACGGCAAGGGGGCGACCGAATGAGTGATGGCGCAAAGTCCCAGCGCTCTCAACCTCCTAAGCGTGCAGGGCGGGGCGAAAGGTGGTGATCACCAAAACCGGCAAGCCTTATCAGGATGTCGATACACCGCAAGTTCGCAAGCCTGGACGGTTGAAGGAGGTCATTCCGATGTCGGCGGATTCTGACAGCACCCCCGAGGACCTCATTGAGGGTTTTGAGGGCAAGCTATAACTGCCAACAAATCTTCTTGATCCGAGATTTCAGCAGGCACTTCAGCCATGCAGGTCTCGTCGAACTCCCGCATATCGACCTGGTCGATAGCGCCGATTTTCAGCAGCGCTTCGGCCGAGCTGTGAATCGACTCGAAGGCTTCACTTTTTATTTTTTCGTCATTACATATCCCCATATTTTCTTTTCCGTCCAAAAAAAGATGTTTGTCACTCAATGACCAGCCGACCAACCTTCTGATACAGCGACAAAGTGAAGGCCTCTCTGTCACTGGCAAGATGACAACGTCGATGGCAATTCGGGCAAAGCGCAACCGCGTTAGTAATGCTGTCCGAGCCTTTCTGAGCCAGATGCTTTACATGATGCACTTCAAGAAATGGCAACCCGTCCACCTCGAACGGTGCGTTCTGACCGCATCCTTCGCAAACACCTTTAGCCAACTCAGCAACCCATGCGCGGACTTTAGGATCCCGGACGTAAGACGTCGTGGTGGTACTGACTTGCTGCGGATTCGAGTTGCCTGATGGCTCGATCTTGAGCCCATTCTTTTGCAACTTGACGGTCCGGCTGATCAACGTCTTGTGGTCAGCGGTCGGAGCAGTCTCTCCGGTCCCAGGTATCACTTTATTAGCCAGCACCTTGCGGATCCGCTGAGCCACACCCGTACCAATGTTCTTGGCAGGCATGTAGCCGCTGATTCGCCGCAACCCCATCTGCTCCAACACCGCCGAGATGTTTTGCATGCGATATTCAACCGACGAGGAGCTGCGCTTGCTCAGCGGTCCGTCACGCAAAAGTTGGTTTTCCACCGACTTCCTAAAGGTCTGGCCGTTTAACTCGCGGTCCAGCATCTTCAAGTACGCATCAACCGAAGCCTCAAGCTCTTCGTCGCTCCAGCCGCTTTTTTCCTTTGGGGTATCCATACAATCGCCGAGGGTTTAAACCCTCGGACGATACTGACTGGCCATTAGCGCTGTCTACGAAAATTCCTACAGAAGAGGTGGAGCCTTCGTTCGGTGGCGTCCTACGACATTGAATGCCTAGAAACGCGAAATACCTCAAGCAACCTACGCCACCAAGGCTTGGCCGCCAATGCCCGGCCTCGGGTCCGATTGAGCAACAGATACGGCATGTCCCGAAGCCGAATCCAACCATCGTTTTGCCAATGCAGCAGACTTAAGGACATCTCCGGCCAATCCAAGATGCTTAACATCGGACGTTCAGTGTCTCTGGATGCTTGTGCGTCCCGTAATGCTGGAACCACCTGATGTGTTAGCCACTCGCGCAACAACCGATTCCCCGGAGCGTAGTGATAGACCAACAGGGCATACACACCTGATTCGCTGAGCATCAATTGCTTTTCAGGTTGGCCGTGGTAACAAATCAACAACTCGTGCCGCTGGTCTTCGTCCAGCTTGCTGACCAAACGGTCGCTCAGGTGAACGCCCATCAATTGGCCGATATCCCGAGCACAGAACCAGGGTTGGTTTTCCAAAAGAAGGCCATGGAGGTGGACGTTCAGGCGGGTGAATACTGCCGGAATGTAAGCATCAGGCATGATCGTTCTCCGACGTGTACGGAGAGCTGGCTGGTTCTTTTTTGAGCATAACGACCTCTACGTATGAAGTTAGCGGCGCGAGCCCGACGTAGAGGATGTAAGAAAAATCCCAACAAACTGTTGCCCTCCACGGAATGACGAATGTCCTTGGACAATCGCGCTCCTATGTTCGGCGATCAGCTACTACGTTGGGCGTTTCTTAGGCACCTGCGAATACGATAGGTAACGAGGCGATACAGCGTCAATGCGGACGATTCTGAGTTTCTCGTAAGGCAAAGGTAACCTGGCGGCTCCAGAGTTAAACGCAGTTTGATTCTGTAGAAAAACTAAAAACCCCGTTTTCACGGGGTTTTTAGTTAAGTCGCGGGTAGTTCAGCCCAGGATTGTTCCTTCGGAATCAATCCCAGCTCAGCGCACCACCGGTCTGATACTCAATCACCCGAGTCTCAAAGAAATTCTTCTCTTTCTTCAAGTCCATGATCTCGCTCATCCACGGGAACGGGTTCGTGGTGCCTGGGTATTCTTCTTTAAGACCAATCTGCGACAGGCGACGGTTGGCGATGAACTTGAGGTAGTCCTCCATCATTGCCGCGTTCATGCCCAGCACGCCACGAGGCATGGTGTCGCGAGCGTATTCGATCTCCAGCTGAGTGCCTTGCAGGATCATCTGGGTCGCTTCTTCCTTCATTTCAGCATCCCACAGGTGCGGGTTTTCGATCTTGATCTGGTTGATCACGTCGATGCCGAAGTTCAGGTGCATGGATTCGTCGCGCAGGATGTACTGGAACTGCTCGGCGACGCCGGTCATTTTGTTGCGGCGGCCCATGGAGAGGATCTGGGTGAAGCCGCAATAGAAGAAGATGCCTTCCAGGACGCAGTAGTAGGCGATCAGGTTGCGCAGCAGCTCTTTGTCGGTGTCCGGGGTGCCGGTTTCGAACTTCGGATCGGAGATCGAACGGGTGTATTTCAGGCCCCAGGCGGCTTTTTTCGCGACCGATGGGATCTCGTGGTACATGTTGAAGATTTCGCCTTCATCCATGGCCAGCGATTCGATGCAGTACTGGTAGGCGTGGGTGTGGATCGCCTCTTCGAAAGCCTGGCGCAGGATGTACTGGCGGCATTCCGGGTTGGTGATCAGGCGGTACACGGCCAGGACCAGGTTGTTGGCAACCAGGGAGTCGGCGGTGGAGAAGAAGCCCAGGTTGCGCATGACGATGCGGCGCTCGTCGTCGGTCAGGCCTTCCGGATCTTTCCAGAGGGCGATGTCGGCGGTCATGTTGACTTCTTGCGGCATCCAGTGGTTTGCGCAGCCGTCCAGGTACTTCTGCCAGGCCCAGTCGTATTTGAACGGCACGAGCTGGTTGAGGTCGGCGCGGCAGTTGATCATGCGCTTTTCATCGACGGCGACGCGGGCGGAAGCGCCTTCGAGTTCGGCAAGGCCTTCGGCGATGTCGAGTTTGTCGAGGGCGGCCTTGGCGCGAATGATCGCGGCCGAGTCGCTGGCCGTCACGGCGCGGGCTTCGAGGGCGGCGGCACCGCCGGCGCTGTCGAGGCGGTCCATGTTGGCTTCAGAAGCGTGGCCGGCGTTGGCGCCTTTTACGGCGACTTCGCCGTCTTCTTTGTCGAATTCGTCCCAGCTCAGCATGACGTGTCGTCTCCTGCGTGAGGGCCAGATGCCCGGTGAAGGCCTACTGGCCGCGGTGGATCTTGGAAAATCGTTTCTTGCAGCTGTCGCAGGCAACAAACAGAAAAATGTACGGACGTCCTGAAGCAGCGGCGAGCGCGAGGAGGCAAGGGCCTCTGCGTGGCTTCAGGCTGGCGTGATCCCTGTAAAGGAATATTGCAGGCCCGTTTAGGGCGGCATTATAAGGAGTTTTTTGCCTACGTGGTGCGGCGAAATAGCTCACGAAGAGGGTGGCACGTGGCATAGCCGCATGGGAACGCGGGTTTACAGGGCTTTGGCCGCTGAAGATTTTTTTTGCATGAATCGGACGGCTGGCTGTTTTGATCAAAAAACGAGCGTTTTTTGTGTTTCTACACTACATGTTGTGTTTGCTGGCGGTTTTCGGTGGCTTCAGACACAACCAGGCCCGATCGAAATCGGGCCGTGGAAAATACCAGTAATGATCAATCGGTACTGGCCGAACGGGTGTGATCGCTGCCATCGCTGGCGACTGCCGTCGGGTCGGTGTGGTCGTGACCGTTAGTGACGGGCGGGGTGCTATCCGCGATGTCCTGGCGGTGGATCGCGGCAGCGGACCCGGTGCGGTCAAAACCGTCAGCGGCGAAGGCCTGGGCGGCCAGTACGGACAGCGCAAGGGTGAGAATCAGCTTGGTTTTCATGGGGTGTGCTCCAGGTTCGTTCGGGGGGTGATCAGCCGTTGGAGCAGCCGTTGCCCATGACGCTGTAGCGCAGGATGTGGCGCTGTCCCTTGGAGTCGTCGTACTCCATTTTGGCCGGGACCACTTCGCAGACATTGGGGATTTCGCTCATGGAGATGACTTTGGCGATGTCCAGGTGAGTGGAGTAGGTGTACTCCTCAATGGCTGGTTGTTGCTGCGCAGCATCGGTCGGGGCTTCGTCTGCCATTGCGGTTGCGCAAAGGCTGCCGAGGACCAGAACCCATAAAGCTTTCATCTATTTCACCTTTCTTGAGGTCGAGTGGGGTCACGCAACCTTTTTTCGGGTTGCGTGGGGAGCAGGTTTTGGAAGTTGGATTAACGGCCTTTCGTGGGGGCTGTTGCGTTAATCATGTTTGCCGGTTGGCGGGGTGGATTTTAGGGACAGGGGCTGGGCGCAAAAAGCCGTGGTTTTGATAAACACTGTTGGTTGATCTGGTAATAATCGTTGTTGGGGGCGGTTACCACAGAGTGGGCAGTGTGGGAATGACCCTGCTTCCACAGGGTAAATGCCCGCACGCAGGGGCTTGCACGCTAGTACCGACATTTTGTAGGGACTTGTTACTACCATCGTCGAATGGTTCTATAGGCCCGCCCCGGGCTACAACGGGACCATACAAAAACAACTATTGTCACCGAGGTAAGAAAGATGAGTGCGGCTTCTGTGTATCCCGTTCGTCCCGAGGTTGCGGCCAATACGCTGACTGACGAGGCGACCTACAAGGCCATGTACCAGCAGTCGGTCGTCAACCCGGACGGCTTCTGGCGTGAGCAGGCCAAGCGCCTCGATTGGATCAAGCCTTTCACCACGGTGAAACAGACTTCCTTCGACGATCACCACGTCGACATCAAGTGGTTCGCCGACGGCACCTTGAACGTATCCTACAACTGCCTCGACCGTCACCTGGCCGAGCGTGGCGACCAGGTTGCGATCATCTGGGAAGGCGATGACCCGTCCGAGAGTCGCAACATCACTTATCGCGAACTGCACGAAGAAGTCTGCAAGTTCGCCAACGCCCTGCGCGGCCAGGACGTGCACCGCGGCGACGTGGTGACCATCTACATGCCGATGATCCCTGAAGCCGTGGTCGCCATGCTGGCCTGCGCCCGGATCGGTGCGATTCACTCGGTGGTGTTCGGTGGTTTCTCCCCTGAAGCCCTGGCCGGTCGGATCATCGACTGCAAGTCCAAAGTGGTGATCACCGCCGACGAAGGCGTGCGCGCCGGCAAGAAGATCCCGCTCAAGGCCAACGTCGACGATGCGTTGACCAACCCGGAAACCAACAGCATCCAGAAAGTCATCGTGTGCAAGCGCACCGCGGGCAACATCAAGTGGAACCAGCACCGCGACATCTGGTACGAAGACCTGATGAAAGTGGCCGGCACCGTTTGCGCGCCGAAGGAAATGGGCGCCGAGGAAGCGCTGTTCATCCTCTACACCTCCGGCTCCACCGGCAAGCCCAAGGGCGTGCAGCACACCACGGCCGGCTACCTGCTGTACGCGGCGCTGACCCATGAGCGCGTGTTCGACTACAAGCCGGGCGAGGTCTACTGGTGCACCGCCGACGTGGGTTGGGTCACCGGCCACAGTTATATCGTCTATGGCCCGCTGGCCAATGGCGCGACCACGCTGCTGTTCGAAGGCGTGCCGAACTACCCGGACATCACCCGGGTGGCGAAGGTCGTCGACAAGCACAAGGTCAGCATTCTCTACACCGCCCCGACCGCAATCCGCGCAATGATGGCTTCGGGCACCGCCGCCGTCGAAGGCGCCGACGGCAGCAGCCTGCGCCTGTTGGGTTCGGTGGGCGAGCCGATCAACCCGGAAGCCTGGGACTGGTACTACAAGAATGTCGGCAAGGAACGTTGCCCGATCGTCGACACCTGGTGGCAGACCGAAACCGGTGGCGTGCTGATCAGCCCGTTGCCGGGGGCCACGGCGTTGAAGCCGGGCTCTGCGACTCGCCCATTCTTCGGCGTGGTGCCGGCGTTGGTGGACAACCTGGGCAACCTGATCGAAGGCGCCGCCGAAGGCAACCTGGTAATCCTCGACTCGTGGCCAGGCCAGGCGCGTACCCTGTACGGCGACCACGACCGGTTTGTCGACACCTACTTCAAGACCTTCAGCGGCATGTACTTCACCGGTGACGGTGCCCGTCGCGACGAGGACGGCTACTACTGGATCACCGGCCGGGTGGATGACGTGCTCAACGTGTCCGGCCACCGCATGGGCACCGCCGAGATCGAAAGCGCCATGGTTGCCCACCCGAAAGTCGCCGAAGCGGCGGTGGTGGGTGTGCCGCACGACATCAAGGGGCAGGGCATCTATGTCTACGTCACCCTCAATGCCGGCGAAGAAACCAGCGAAGCGCTGCGCCTGGAACTGAAGAACTGGGTGCGCAAGGAGATCGGTCCGATCGCCTCGCCAGACGTCATCCAGTGGGCGCCGGGGCTGCCGAAAACCCGTTCCGGCAAGATCATGCGCCGCATTCTGCGCAAGATCGCCACGGCGGAGTACGACGGCTTGGGTGACATCTCCACCCTGGCCGACCCAGGTGTGGTGGCGCACTTGATCGAGACGCACAAGACCATGAACGTCGCCTGACGGCAGCGTGTAGCACCGAAAAGCCCCGCCCGGTATTTGCCGGGCGGGGCTTTTTCATGGGCATGTGGCACTCACTTTGTGGCGAGGGGGTTTATCTGTGGGAGCAAAGCTTGCTCGCGATGAACGATGACGCGGTTGGCCTGCACAGACGTGGCGCCTGCATCGCGGGCAAGCCTTGCTCCCACAGACCCTGCTCCACAGGTCTGGTGTTCGAATAAATATCGAGCTTCAAAGTCAGACGCTTCCGAGCGTTACCCCTGTTTCGAAATGTGTAACCAAAGGCGCCACAACGAGGCAATGGGAAACGCGAAGCGCCATTTCAGGGCTTTTTCCGGACGTTTGTGAAATAAGCCGACACGCTGTGCTTGCCGGATTAGAAGGGTTTGCGAATAATGGGCCCGCAATTTGCAGCATAGATCGGTTCCCTTTCTTTTGCTCTTGCATGAATTTGCGGGGCTGTCAATGTGCTCGGGCGGCTTTCTCGGTGCTTCTGTAATTTGTTGTCGCATTGAGGAAATATCGGCTTCGGAGCTGTCGTTAGAATGCCGATCACTCGCTCGTCGTGGCCCGTGTTGAATTGAGCATGGGCTTCCTAGGACGCAGCACCAAAAGTTCGTTTCACTCATTCGCATATTGGGCTGTTGCTCACTCTGCCGTTTTGCCCTTTACCGATGGAGTCCCAAGATGAAGAAACTTGTGCTGCTTGGCGCCCTGGCACTGTCCGTGCTGTCCCTGCCGACATTCGCTGATGAAAAGCCTCTGAAGATCGGTATCGAAGCGGCTTACCCTCCGTTCGCCTCGAAGGCGCCGGATGGCAGCATCGTCGGTTTCGACTACGACATCGGCAATGCGCTGTGTGAAGAAATGAAGGTCAAGTGCCAGTGGGTCGAGCAGGAGTTCGACGGCTTGATCCCGGCGCTCAAGGTTCGCAAGATCGACGCGATCCTGTCGTCCATGTCGATCACCGAAGATCGCAAGAAGTCTGTTGATTTCACCAACAAGTACTACAACACCCCGGCGCGCCTGGTGATGAAGGCCGGCACGCAGGTTGGCGACAGCCTGGGCGAGCTCAAGGGCAAGAACATCGGCGTGCAGCGTGGTTCGATCCACGAGCGTTTCGCCCGTGAAGTCCTGGCGCCAAAAGGTGTCGAGATCAAGCCATACGGTTCGCAGAACGAGATCTACCTGGATGTGGCCGCTGGCCGCCTCGACGGTACCGTGGCAGACGCCACGCTGCTCGATGATGGCTTCCTGAAGACCGATGCCGGCAAAGGCTTCGCATTCGTCGGCCCGGCCTTCACCGACCCGGCCTACTTTGGCGACGGCATCGGCATTGCGGTGCGCAAGGGTGATGCGCTGAAGGACAAGATCAACAGCGCGATCACCGCGATTCGTGCCAATGGCAAGTACAAGCAAATCCAGGACAAATACTTCGCCTTCGATATCTACGGCCAGTAACGACGTTCCGTCATTCCTGCGAAATGGCGCAAGCAACAGGATCCCTGCGGTTTGCGCCATTTTTTCATCCCACTTTCGAGGACCTGAATCATGTTGAAAGGCTATGGGGCCGTCATCCTCGATGGCGCATGGTTGACGCTTCAGCTCGCCTTGTCGTCCATGGCTCTGGCTATCGTCCTGGGTTTGATCGGCGTCGCGTTGCGCCTGTCGCCGGTGCGTTGGCTGGCGTGGCTCGGTGATCTGTACTCCACGGTCATTCGCGGTATTCCCGACCTGGTGCTGATCCTGTTGATCTTCTACGGCGGCCAGGACTTGCTCAACCGCGTGGCACCGATGCTCGGGTATGACGACTACATCGACCTGAATCCGCTGGCGGCCGGTATCGGCACCCTGGGGTTCATCTTCGGCGCGTACCTGTCGGAAACCTTTCGCGGTGCGTTCATGGCAATCCCCAAGGGGCAGGCCGAGGCGGGCATGGCGTATGGCATGAGTGGGTTCCAGGTGTTTTTCCGGGTGCTGGTGCCACAGATGATTCGCCTGGCCATTCCGGGCTTCACCAACAACTGGCTGGTGTTGACCAAGGCCACCGCGCTGATTTCGGTGGTGGGCCTGCAAGACATGATGTTCAAGGCCAAGCAGGCGGCTGATGCCACCCGCGAGCCTTTCACCTTCTTCCTGGCAGTGGCGGCGATGTACCTGGTGATCACCAGTGTCTCGTTGCTGGCACTGCGTCACCTTGAGAAGCGCTACTCGGTAGGCGTAAGGGCGGCTGATCTATGATCTTCGACTACAACGTCATCTATGAAGCCTTGCCGCTGTACTTCGGTGGCTTGCTGACCACCCTGAAGCTGCTGGCCTTGTCGCTGTTCTTCGGCCTGCTGGCGGCATTGCCCCTGGCGCTGATGCGGGTGTCCAAGCAGCCGGTCGTCAACATGACCGCCTGGCTCTACACCTACGTCATTCGCGGCACGCCGATGCTGGTGCAGCTGTTCCTGATCTACTACGGATTGGCACAGTTCCAGATGGTGCGCGAGAGCTTCCTCTGGCCGTGGCTGTCCAGCGCGACGTTCTGCGCGTGCCTGGCCTTCGCCATCAACACCAGCGCCTACACCGCCGAAATCATCGCCGGCAGCCTGCGCGCCACGCCCAACGGTGAGATCGAGGCGGCCAAGGCCATGGGCATGTCCCGCGCCAAACTGTACCGGCGGATCCTGCTGCCATCGGCCCTGCGCCGGGCGCTGCCGCAATACAGCAACGAAGTGATCATGATGCTGCAGACCACCAGTCTGGCGTCCATCGTGACCCTGATCGACATCACCGGCGCCGCGCGTACGGTAAACGCGCAGTATTACCTGCCGTTCGAGGCTTACATCACGGCCGGTGTTTTCTACCTGTGCCTGACCTTCATCCTGGTGCGCCTGTTCAAGTTGGCCGAGCGCCGCTGGCTGGGTTACCTGGCCCCGCGCAAGCACTGATAACGCATCGACCCGATCGACTGCTCAACGACTGACGTTTTGTGAGAACCGACCGCATGTACAAGCTTGAAGTCCAAGACCTGCATAAACGCTATGGCAGTCATGAAGTGCTCAAGGGCGTGTCCCTGAAAGCCGCCGCTGGCGATGTGATCAGCATCATCGGCTCCAGTGGCTCCGGCAAGAGTACGTTCTTGCGTTGCATCAACCTGCTCGAACAACCCCATGCCGGCAAGATCCTGCTCAACAACGAAGAGCTGAAGCTGGTGGCTGGCAAGGACGGCGCCTTGAAGGCCGCCGACCCCAAGCAACTGCAACGCATGCGTTCGCGCTTGTCGATGGTGTTCCAGCATTTCAACCTGTGGTCCCACATGACTGCGCTGGAAAACATCATGGAAGCGCCGGTGCATGTGCTGGGCGTGACCAAGGCCGAGGCGCGCGAGAAGGCCGAGCACTACCTGAACAAGGTTGGCGTGGCGCATCGCAAGGACGCTTACCCGGGCCACATGTCCGGCGGCGAGCAGCAACGCGTGGCGATTGCCCGTGCGCTGGCGATGGAGCCGGAAGTGATGCTGTTCGATGAGCCGACGTCGGCACTCGACCCGGAGTTGGTGGGCGATGTGCTCAAGGTCATGCAGGCCCTGGCCCAGGAAGGCCGGACCATGGTGGTGGTGACCCACGAAATGGGCTTTGCCCGTGAGGTGTCGAACCAGTTGGTGTTCCTGCACAAGGGCATCGTCGAGGAAAGCGGTAACCCGCGCGAAGTGCTGGTCAATCCGCAGTCAGAACGCTTGCAACAATTTTTGTCGGGCAGCCTGAAGTAATCGCTCCCGTTCAAACCTGATTCAGGTCATTCTGCGCGGCGTGCGCCAGATGGTCTAATTTGGTTGCAGCCGCTTTTGGCTTTAACACTGTTTTCGCTTCGGATTGCCCGCCATGACTGCCCATCGAATTGGTTTCCTGATTTGGCCCAGCACTAAAGCCCTGACGCTGGCGCTGGCCGAGGAGGCCTTGCGTGTCGCTCAGCGCGTGCATCCGGACGTGGTTTACGAGTTGTCGTTCTTGCAGGCTGAGCCGCCCGCCGAAGGCACCTGGCAATTGCCGGGCGAGCCCTGGGCCGGCAAGCTCGAAGGCTTGCAGAAGGTGTTCCTGTTGGCTGATGAGCCACCGACAACACTGGCGTCGCCGCTCAGCAGTGCGCTCAAGCAACTGGTGCGTGCCGGCTGTGTGATTGGTGGTTTGTCCGCTGGTGTCTATCCGCTGGCCCAGTTGGGTTTGCTCGACGGTTACCGTGCCGCCGTGCACTGGCGCTGGCAGGACGATTTCGCAGAGCGCTTTCCCAAGGTCATCGCCACCAGCCACTTGTTCGATTGGGATCGCGATCGTCTGACCGCGTGTGGCGGCATGTCGGTGCTCGACCTGTTGCTGGCGGTGCTGGCTCGCGATCACGGCGCGGAGTTGTCCGGCGCGGTGTCGGAAGAGTTGGTGGTCGAGCGTATTCGCGAGGGTGGCGAGCGTCAGCGCATCCCGCTGCAAAACCGTCTCGGCTCCAGCCACCCGAAGCTCACCCAGGCGGTGCTGTTGATGGAAGCCAACATCGAAGAGCCGCTGACCACCGATGAAATCGCCCAGCACGTATGCGTGTCGCGCCGGCAGCTGGAGCGGATCTTCAAGCAATACCTCAACCGCGTGCCCAGCCAGTATTACCTCGAGCTGCGCCTGAACAAGGCCCGGCAGATGCTGATGCAGACCAGCAAATCCATCATCCAGATCGGCCTGTCCTGCGGTTTCTCCTCGGGGCCGCACTTCTCCAGCGCCTACCGCAACTTCTTCGGCGCCACGCCGCGCGAAGACCGCAACCAGCGACGCAGCAGCAGCCCGTTTGAGCTGTCCTCGGTGCCGTCCGAGCGCGGCTAGGATTGGCGCAATACCGTTCCTGCAATACGGGAGTCCGAGGGGCGGAGCTGTGGAGCTAGATTTGTGGCGCGGGGTCTGTGGGAGCAAGGCTTGCCCGCGACGCAGGCGCCACGTTTGTGCAGGCTAACCGCGTTATCGTTCATCGCGAGCAAGCTTTGCTCCCACAGATAAATCCCCTGCCACAAGTGATAGGTCTGGCCAGGGAAATGTAGAAGCTGCTGCCTTAAACCCCTTGCCAACGTTTAAACTGCGCCTTTGCGACGGTATTTGTCGCATTGCCGTAAACCCGCGCAAAACGTGGGTTGGCGCTATAAGAAGTTGTCGCTTGGCGACAAGGCCAGGCTGAAAACTGTCCTTACAATCCCCCCATCGCTCGCCAGTTTCAGGCGGGTGTTCCTCTTCAGGAGACTCCGATGTCCGTTGAGCAAGCCGCGGTACAACGCGCCGATTTCGACCAGGTTATGGTTCCCAACTATGCGCCTGCAGCCTTCATTCCAGTGCGTGGCGCCGGGTCCCGCGTGTGGGACCAGTCCGGTCGTGAACTGATCGATTTCGCCGGCGGCATCGCAGTCAACGTACTGGGCCACGCCCATCCGGCACTGGTGGGTGCGCTGACCGAACAGGCCAACAAGCTGTGGCATGTGTCCAACGTGTTCACCAACGAACCGGCCCTGCGCCTGGCCCATAAGCTGGTCAACGCCACCTTCGCCGAGCGCGCATTCTTCTGCAACTCCGGCGCCGAAGCCAACGAGGCCGCCTTCAAGCTGGCCCGTCGTGTCGCGTTCGACCGTTTCGGCAGCGAGAAATACGAAATCATTGCCGCGCTCAACAGCTTCCACGGGCGCACCCTGTTCACCGTCAACGTCGGCGGGCAATCGAAATACTCCGACGGTTTCGGTCCTAAAATTACCGGCATCACCCACGTTCCCTATAACGACCTGGCAGCATTGAAAGCGGCGATCTCGGACAAGACCTGCGCCGTGGTGCTGGAACCGATCCAGGGCGAGGGCGGTGTGTTGCCGGCCGAGAAGAGCTACCTGCAAGGCGCCCGCGACCTGTGCGATGCGCACAACGCGCTGCTGGTGTTCGACGAAGTGCAGACCGGCATGGGCCGCAGCGGTGAGTTGTTCGCCTACATGCACTACGGCGTGGTCCCGGACATCCTCACCAGCGCCAAGAGCCTGGGCGGCGGTTTCCCGATTGCCGCGATGCTCACCACCGAAGCGCTGGCCAAGCACCTGGTGGTCGGCACCCACGGCACCACGTACGGCGGCAACCCGCTGGCCTGCGCGGTGGGCGAGGCGGTGATCGACGTGGTCAACACTCCTGAAGTGCTCGGTGGGGTCAAGGCCAAGCATCACAAATTCAAGGCGCGCCTGGAGCAGATCGGCGAGAAGTACGGCCTGTTCACCCAAGTGCGGGGCATGGGGCTGTTGCTCGGTTGCGTGCTGAACGACGCCTGGAAAGGCAAGGCCAAGGACATCTTCAACGCCGCCGAGCAGGAAGGCCTGATGATCCTGCAAGCCGGTCCGGACGTGGTTCGTTTCGCCCCGAGCCTGGTGGTGGAAGACGCTGACATCGACGCCGGCCTGGACCGCTTCGAGCGGGCAGTGGCGAAGCTGACCCAAGCCTGATTTCAGGCTTGCCTGGCTCTCCTGTGGGAGCCGGGCTTGTGTGGGAGCAAAGCTTGCTCGCGATGGATCGCCTCGGTCTTGCAGGTAGAAATCATTGCCTGCATCGCGAGCAAGCTTTGCTCCCACATTGATATTTTTTTTGTGTATCGACCCAACGGTCGACCCCTTTATTTCAAGTTAAGGAGTGACACCATGCTGGTGATGCGCCCCGCGCAAATGGCTGATCTGGGCGAGGTACAGCGTCTGGCTGCGGACAGTCCGATCGGTGTCACCTCCTTGCCGGATGACGTGGAACGCTTGAGCGACAAGATCGCCGCGAGCGAAGCCTCGTTTGCCGCCGAAGTCAGCTTCAACGGCGAAGAGAGCTATTTCTTTGTTCTCGAAGACACCGAGACCGGCAAATTGGCGGGCTGTTCGGCCATCGTCGCGTCGGCCGGTTATTCCGAACCGTTCTACAGCTTTCGCAACGAGACCTTCGTTCACGCCTCTCGCGAGCTGAAGATCCACAACAAGATCCACGTGCTCTCCCAGTGCCACGACCTGACGGGCAACAGCCTGCTGACCAGTTTCTATGTGGTGCCGGAGCTGGTGGGTTCGCCATGGTCGGAACTCAATTCCCGCGGACGCCTGCTGTTCGTCGCCAGCCATCCGGAGCGTTTCGCCGATTCGGTGGTGACCGAGATCGTCGGCTACAGCGATGAACACGGCGACTCGCCGTTCTGGGACGCCATCGGTCGCAACTTTTTCGACCTCAACTACGCCGCCGCCGAGCGCTTGTGCGGGTTGAAAAGCCGTACGTTCCTCGCTGAGCTGATGCCGCATTACCCGATCTACGTGCCGCTGCTGCCGGACGCCGCGCAAGAAGCTATGGGCCAGGTCCATCCGCGTGCGCAGATCACCTTCGACATCCTGATGCGCGAAGGCTTCGAGACCGATCACTACATCGACATTTTCGACGGTGGTCCGACTCTGCATGCCCGGGTCTCGGGCATCCGCTCGATTGCCCAGAGCCGCGTGGTGCCGGTGAAAATCGGTGAACCGGTCAAGGGGGCCGGTCGGCAATACCTGGTGTCCAACGGCTTGTTGCAGGATTACCGCGCCGTGCTGCTGGAGCTCGATTACGCGCCCGGCAAGCCGGTGACCCTGGACATGGAAGCGGCCGAGGCCCTGGGCGTCGGCGAAGGCGCCAGCGTTCGCCTGGTTGCGGTTTAACGGCCCCGCCTTACAGCTGAGTTTCGCGGGTGGCGTGAGCGACCCGTTTGAGGAGATAGCATGATCGTTCGTCCCGTACGCAGCAGCGACTTACCCGCTCTGATCGACCTGGCCCGCAGCACCGGCACCGGCTTGACCACCCTGCCGGCCAACGAGCAGCGCCTGGCCCATCGGGTCGGCTGGGCCGAGAAGACCTTTCGTGGCGAAGCCGGGCGCGCCGATGCGGACTACCTGTTCGTGCTCGAAGACGACGACGGTCGCGTGGTGGGCATCTCGGCCATCGCCGGCGCCGTGGGGCTGCGTGAGCCTTGGTACAACTTCCGGGTTGGCCTGACGGTCAGCGCCTCCCAGGAACTGAACATCTACCGGGAAATCCCGACCCTGTTCCTGGCCAACGACCTGACCGGCAATTCCGAGCTGTGTTCGTTGTTCCTGCACGCCGACTACCGCACCGGCCTCAACGGCCGCATGCTGGCCAAGGCGCGGTTGCTGTTCATCGCCGAGTTTGCGCAGTTGTTCGGCAACAAGATCATTGCCGAAATGCGCGGCATGTCTGACGACAAGGGCCGTTCGCCTTTCTGGGAAAGCCTGGGCCGGCATTTTTTCAAGATGGAATTCAGCCAGGCCGACTACCTGACCGGCGTGGGCAACAAGGCCTTCATTGCCGAACTGATGCCCAAGTTCCCGCTGTACACCTGCTTCTTGTCCGAAGATGCCCGCGCGGTGATTGGCCAGGTGCACACCGATACCGAGCCGGCGCTGGCGATGCTCAAGAGCGAAGGCTTCAGCTACCAGGGTTACGTCGACATCTTCGACGCCGGCCCGGCCGTGGAGTGCGAAACCAGCAAGATCCGCGCAGTGCGTGACAGCCAGGCGCTGGTGTTGGCCATCGGCACGCCGGGTGACGACGCCACGCCGTTCCTCATCCACAACCGCAAGTGCCTGGATTGCCGCATCACCGCAGCACCGGCACGCCTCGCCGCAGGCACCCTGGTGGTCGATCCGCTGACCGCCAAACGTCTTCAACTCAATGCTGGCGACCAAGTGCGCGCCGTCGCGTTGTCCCCCGCTCGGGAGTCGAAATAATGAAGTCGCTGTACATCGCAGGAAGCTGGCTGGAAGGTCAGGGCGACGCCTTCGAGTCGTTGAACCCGGTGACCCAGCACGTGCTGTGGTCGGGCAAAGGCGCGACAGCGACACAAGTCGAGTCGGCGGTGCAGGCCGCGCGCCAGGCATTCCCGGACTGGGCGCGGCGCTCGCTGGATGAGCGCATCCAGGTGCTGGAAGCCTTCGCTGCAACCCTGAAGAACCATGCTGACGAATTGGCCCATTGCATCGGTGAGGAAACCGGCAAGCCGTTGTGGGAAGCGGCCACCGAAGTCACCAGCATGATCAACAAGGTGGCGATCTCGGTGCAGAGCTACCGCGAGCGGACCGGCGAAAAGAGCGGCCCCCTGGGCGACGCCACCGCCGTGCTGCGCCACAAGCCCCACGGTGTGGTGGCGGTGTTCGGCCCCTACAATTTCCCCGGCCACCTGCCCAACGGCCACATCGTACCGGCGCTGTTGGCGGGCAACAGTGTGCTGTTCAAGCCGAGTGAACTGACGCCCAAAGTCGCCGAGCTGACGGTCAAGTGCTGGGTCGAAGCCGGCCTGCCGGCGGGCGTGCTGAACCTGCTGCAAGGGGCACGGGAAACCGGCATCGCCCTGGCGGCGAACCCGGGGATCGACGGCCTGTTCTTCACCGGCTCCAGCCGCACTGGCAACCTGTTGCATCAACAATTCTCCGGTCGCCCGGACAAGATCCTGGCGCTGGAAATGGGCGGTAACAATCCGCTGGTGGTGGACGAGGTGGCGGACGTCGACGCGGCGGTCTACACCATTATCCAGTCCGCGTTCATTTCGGCCGGCCAGCGTTGCACGTGCGCACGCCGCCTTCTGGTGCCGGAAGGTGCGTGGGGCGATGCCTTGCTGGCGCGCCTGGTGGCGGTCAGCTCGACCCTGGAGGTCGGTGCCTTCGACCAGCAACCGGCGCCGTTCATGGGCTCGGTGATTTCCCTGGGCGCGGCCAAGGCATTGATGGACGCGCAGAACCATTTGCTTGGCCTGGGCGCGGTGGCGCTGCTGGCCATGACCCAGCCCCTGGCCCAGGCAGCGTTGCTGACGCCGGGCATCCTGGACGTGACGGCGGTGACCGAGCGTCCCGACGAGGAATTGTTCGGGCCATTGCTGCAAGTGATCCGCTACTCGGATTTCCCGGCGGCCATCGCCGAAGCCAACAACACCCAATATGGCCTGGCTGCCGGGTTGCTGTCGGATTCGCAAGCGCGTTACCAGCAGTTCTGGCTGCAAAGCCGTGCCGGTATCGTCAACTGGAACAAGCAACTGACCGGCGCCGCCAGCAGCGCGCCGTTCGGCGGTGTCGGGGCTTCGGGCAACCATCGCGCCAGCGCCTACTACGCGGCCGACTACTGCGCGTACCCGGTGGCGTCCCTGGAAACCCCGAGCCTTGTCATGCCGGCTAGCCTGACCCCGGGCGTGAGAATGGTGTAAACCCAATCGCGGGCAAGCCTTGCTCCCACAGATGCTATGCAACTCCTGTGGGAGCAAGGCTTGTCCGCGATGGCCGCGATGCGGTTGTTACTTGATGCCTATAAAAACAGATCCTCGTGGAGCCTCGCTGATGAAATCCTTTGAAGTCAACTTTGACGGTCTAGTGGGGCCGACCCATAACTACGGCGGGCTCTCCTACGGCAACGTCGCCTCCCAGAGCAACAGCCAGCAGTCCTCCAATCCCAAGGAAGCGGCGCTGCAAGGCCTGGCGAAAATGAAAGCGCTGATGGACATGGGCTTCCAGCAAGGTGTACTGGCGCCACAGGAGCGCCCGGACGTGGCGGCGCTGCGTCGGTTGGGCTTTGCCGGCAGCGATGCCCAGGTCATCCAGCAAGCGGCGAAAGAAGCGATGCCGCTGCTGGTCGCCAGTTGCTCGGCTTCCAGCATGTGGGTAGCCAACGCCGCCACCGTCAGCCCGAGCGCCGACACTGCCGACGGTCGCGTGCATTTCACCGCCGCCAACCTGAACTGCAAATACCACCGCAGCATCGAACACCCGACCACCAGCCGCGTGCTGGGCGCGATGTTTGCCGATCAGCAACACTTTGCCCACCACGCGGCGTTGCCGGCCGTGGCGCAATTTGGCGACGAAGGGGCGGCCAACCACACCCGTTTCTGCCGCAGCTACGGCGAGGTCGGCGTGGAATTCTTCGTGTTCGGTCGCAGCGCCTTCGACACCCGCTACCCGTCGCCGCAGAAGTACCCGGCGCGTCAGACCCTCGAAGCCTCCCAGGCCGTTGCCCGGCTGCATGGGTTGAAGGAGGAGGGCGTGGTGTACGCCCAGCAGAATCCGTCGGTGATCGACCAGGGCGTGTTCCATAACGATGTGATCGCGGTGGGCAACGGCGAAGTGCTGTTCTACCACGAGGATGCCTTCCTTGAGACCGACAAGATGCTGGCCGAGCTGAGCAGCAAGCTCGCCAAGGTCGGCGGCAAATTCCAGGCGGTTTGCGTGCCGCGTTCGGCAGTGACCGTGGACGACGCGGTGCGCTCCTACCTGTTCAATAGCCAGTTGCTGTCGCGTCCCGACGGCTCGATGCTGTTGATCGTGCCGCAAGAGTGCCGCGCCAACGAGCGCGTCTGGCAATACCTGCAAGGCCTGACGAGTTCCGGCGGGGTGATTCGCGAAGTGAAGGTCTTCGACCTCAAGCAAAGCATGCAGAACGGTGGCGGCCCGGCGTGCCTGCGGTTGCGCGTGGCCCTCAATGAAACCGAACTGGCGGCCGTCAACCCAGGGGTTATCATGACCGCGCCGTTGTACGATTCGCTGACCCATTGGGTTGAGCGGCATTACCGCGACCGCATGACCGAAAATGACCTGGCGGACCCGCAATTGCTGCTCGAATGCCGCACGGCACTGGATGAACTGACACAAATCCTTAAACTTGGCGCGGTTTATCCTTTCCAGATCAATTGAAAGCGCGCGCGACCTGACTACAGTCAATGCAGGGCGCGTTGCCTTATTTCCAGACGAGAACGTAAAGACATGAGCGATACCCTGCAACTGATCCTCGAAGACAGTGACGGCACCCAGCTGGAAACCTCCTGCACCCGCGTCGCGGTGATGTGGCAAGGCAAGGAGTTGTGGATCCAGCAAGACGGCCGTGGCCAGTTGCTGATCGGTGTCGACGTCGAGGAAGACGACGAGGAATACGCCAACCTGCTGCTGCGTCCATTGGCCACCAACCTGGTCAGCCTGCAACTGGAAATGGAACCGGCCGACCTCGGCGACGACGGTCACGTCCATGGCCCGGATTGCGACCACGACCATTAAGGAACCGCCCTATGCTCGCCCTCGGCAAACTGCTTGAACTGACCCTCGCCGGTCGTGAACCGGCGGAGAAGACTCAACTGACTGTCGAAGGCGTACGGATGCGCTGGCTGAGCGAGGGCGCGCTGGAGGTCAAGCCGCCCGAGTCCCGGGACAATGGCCTGGACCTGTTGCTGTCAGCCGGTATCCACGGCAACGAAACCGCACCGATCGAGTTGCTCGATCGCCTGCTGCATGACATCGCCCGTGGGGATTTGAAGCCACGGGCACGCATCCTGTTCCTGTTCGGCAACCCCGAGGCCATACGCCGTGGGGAGCGTTTCGTCGAACAGGACGTCAATCGTTTGTTCAATGGTCGCCACGAGCTGAGCGGCGGCCCCGAGGCGCTGCGGGCATGCGAGCTGGAGCGACTGGCCGCCAGTTTCTTCAGCCTGCCGGATCGCAGCCGCTTGCACTACGACCTGCACACCGCCATCCGTGGTTCGAAGATCGAGCAGTTCGCCCTCTACCCGTGGAAGGAGGACCGTCCGCATTCACGCCGTGAACTGGCGCGCCTGCGGGCTGCCGGCATGGAGGCGGTGCTGTTGCAGAACAAGCCGTCCATCGTGTTCAGCGCTTACACCTACGAGCAGCTCGGCGCCGAGTCCTTCACGCTGGAACTGGGCAAGGCCCGGCCGTTCGGGCAGAACGACGGTGTCAATGTCAGCCGGTTGGAAAAGCGCCTGCAACAGATCATCGAAGGCAGCGAGCCGGAACTGGACGAAGGGCTGGATGGCTTGCAGCTGTTCAGTGTGGCGCGGGAAATCATCAAGCATAGCGACAGCTTCCGCCTGAACCTGCCGGCGGACATCGAGAACTTCTCGGAGCTTGGAAAAGGCTACGTTCTGGCCGAAGACATCGCCCAGACCCGCTGGGTGATCGAAGAGGAGGGCGCCCGGATCATCTTTCCGAATCCCAAGGTCAAGAATGGCTTGCGGGCCGGCATTCTGATTGTGCCGGCGACGGATGAGCACCTGATCTAAATCCCACACACAGGACCATTGTGGGAGCGAGCAAGCCCGCTCCCACAGGCGCTTTGGGCTACTTTTAGACCGCTACCGCCCGCTGCTCACCCTGACGCAACGCCCGGGTCTTGTGCAGCGTATCGGCGCAGGTCTTCGCCGCTTCCTGGCCCTTGTGCACGAAGTGATCGAAGAAAAATTTCTGGTGCTCTTCCCCCGCATGGAAGTGATGGGGCGTGAGCACCACGGAGAACACCGGCACTTCGGTTTCCAGTTGGACCTGCATCAGGCCGCTGATTACCGATTGGGCGACGAACTCGTGACGGTAGATGCCGCCGTCCACCACCAGGCCGGCGGCGACGATGCCCGCGTAGCGGCCTGACTTGGCCAGCAGCTTGGCGTGCAGCGGGATCTCGAAGGCGCCGCCGACTTCGAAGAAGTCGATATCGCTTGGCTGATAACCCTGGGCGATCATTTCGGCGACGAAACCTTTACGGCTCTGGTCGACGATTTCCTTGTGCCAGCAGGCCTGGATGAACGCGACGCGCTCGTTCGGGTGGTGTTTGGTCTTGCTGTCGATTGCAGTGGGTTGCATGTTCTGGTTCCTGTTTGTGTGAAAAACAGGGCGTCATGAATCGAAGGGGATTCGAGGGTACGCCGCGCACAAGACAGTCGCAGGCGGCCCTTGGGTGTCAATCCCGTTCTCTCTTCATCCGGACTATGACCGTCGGCCCCGGAATCACACCGGGTCTGCTGACCTTGCCGCTACACCGCAACAGCCGTGTACCGCCAAGCGCTCGCGGGCTATGCACGTTGCGTGCAATTACCGCCGGTGGGGAATTACACCCCGCCCTGAGAACGTTTTTGCCGCCACATTTCGTGATGGCGGACGATTTTTAACACACAACCCCCTGTGGGAGCGAGCCGTGGGAGCAAAGCTTGCTCGCGATAGCTGTGGGTCAGTCAACATCAACACAACCTGACCCGACGCCATCGCGAGCAAGCTTTGCTCCCACAGCACAAGGGTTTTGTTGTCCTTTTCTTCGCCCCGTCTTGATTATTCCTCGCCATGACCGCAGTAATGACCTTCGAAACGGAATTCCCGCCACCCGAACCCGAGGCCAGATGCATGAGTGTTATCGATCTTCGCAGCGACACGGTCACCCAACCTTCCTCCGGCATGCTCGATGCCATGGCCTGCGCACCGACCGGCGACGACGTGTATGGCGAGGACCCGACGGTCAATCGTCTCGAAGCCGAGTTGGCCGCGCGCCTGGGGTTTGCCGCTGCACTGTTCGTGCCCTCGGGCACCATGAGTAACCTGCTGGGGTTGATGGCCCACTGCGAACGCGGCGATGAATACATCGTCGGCCAGCAAGCCCACACCTACAAATACGAAGGCGGTGGGGCGGCGGTGCTTGGCTCGATCCAGCCCCAGCCCCTTGAAGTTCAGGCGGACGGTTCCCTGGACCTGGCGCAGGTTGCGGCGGCAATCAAACCCGATGACGTCCACTTCGCCCGCACCCGCCTGCTGGCCCTGGAAAACACCATGCAAGGCAAGGTGCTGCCGCTGGACTACCTGGCCCGGGCCCGGCGCTTTACCCAGGAACATGGCCTGGCCCTGCACCTGGACGGCGCGCGGTTGTACAACGCGGCGGTCAAGTTGAATGTCGATGCCCGGGAGATCACGCAACATTTCGACTCGGTCTCGGTGTGCCTGTCCAAGGGGCTGGGCGCGCCGGTGGGCTCGGTGCTGTGTGGCAGCGCGCCATTGATCGCCAAGGCCCGCCGATTGCGCAAGATGGTGGGCGGCGGCATGCGCCAGGCCGGGATCCTCGCGGCGGCGGGGCTGTATGCCCTGGAGCATCAGGTCCGGCGCCTGGCCGATGACCACGCCAACGCCCTGCGGCTCGCCGACGGCTTGCGGGCGGCGGGCTACGAGGTCGAGCCGGTGCAGACCAACATGGTCTATGTGCAAATCGGCGAGCGGGCCGAGGCAATCAAGGCGTTTGCCGACGAACGGGGCATCAAGCTCAGCGCGGCGTCACGCCTGCGAATGGTGACGCACATGGACGTGAGCGCGGCGCAAATAGACCAGGTGATCGCCGCTTTCGTCGAATTTTCCCGTCAATGACCCACCATCCGGGCCAATTGACAGTTTCTATCGCATAAACACGCTGTACCCCGCGCGCAGGGCCGATATAATGCGGCCCTTTGCCGTTGCTTCGTCTGTTGACGTTTTGCACAGGCCTTTGGCCGCAGCCTCCGTGGAAGAACCTAATGAAAAGCGCAGAAATCCGTGAAGCCTTCCTTCGCTTCTTCGAAGAGCAAGGCCACACCCGAGTAGCCTCCAGCTCTTTGATCCCGGGCAACGACCCGACCCTGCTGTTCACCAATGCGGGGATGAACCAGTTCAAGGACTGCTTCCTGGGCCAGGAAAAACGTGCCTACACCCGTGCGGTGAGCAGCCAGAAATGCGTGCGTGCCGGTGGCAAGCACAACGACCTGGAAAACGTCGGCTATACCGCACGTCACCACACCTTCTTCGAAATGCTGGGTAACTTCAGCTTCGGTGACTATTTCAAGCGTGACGCGATCACCTTCGCCTGGACCTTCCTGACGTCCGACAAGTGGCTGAACCTGCCCAAGGAAAAACTCTGGGTCACGGTCTACGCCTCCGACGACGAAGCCTATGACATCTGGACCAAGGAAGTCGGTGTCCCGGCCGAGCGCATGGTGCGCATTGGCGATAACAAGGGCGCACCCTACGCCTCCGATAACTTCTGGACCATGGGCGATACCGGCCCGTGCGGCCCTTGCACCGAGATCTTCTACGACCACGGCGCCGACATCTGGGGCGGCCCACCCGGCTCGCCGGAAGAAGACGGTGACCGCTACATCGAGATCTGGAACAACGTGTTCATGCAGTTCAACCGCACCGCCGATGGCGTGTTGCATCCGCTGCCAGCACCGTCGGTGGACACCGGCATGGGCCTGGAGCGGATCAGTGCGGTGTTGCAGCACGTTCACTCCAACTACGAAATCGACCTGTTCCAGAGCCTGCTGAGCGCGTCCGCCAAGGCCATTGGTTGCACCAACGACAACCAGGCTTCGCTGAAAGTGGTGGCCGACCATATCCGTTCGTGCGGCTTCCTGATTGCCGACGGTGTGCTGCCGTCCAACGAAGGCCGCGGCTATGTGCTGCGCCGGATCATCCGTCGCGCTTGCCGCCACGGCAACAAGCTGGGTGCCAAGGGCAGTTTCTTCTATCAGATCGTCGCTGCATTGGCGGCCGAGATGGGCGATGCGTTCCCGGAACTCAAATCCCAGCAGGCGCACATCGAGCGTGTGCTCAAGGCTGAAGAAGAGCAGTTCGCCAAGACCCTGGAGCAGGGCCTGAAGATCCTCGAGCAGGACCTGGCCGAGCTCAAGGGCAACGTGGTTCCCGGCGACGTGGTGTTCAAGCTCTACGACACCTACGGTTTCCCGATGGACCTGACCGGTGACATCGCCCGCGAACGCAACCTGACCCTCGACGAGGAAGGTTTCGAGCGTGAGATGGAAGCCCAGCGGGTACGCGCGCGCTCCGCCAGCTCCTTCGGCATGGACTACAACAGCCTGGTCAAGGTTGACGTGGCCACCGAATTCACCGGTTACGCCGGCACCAGCGGTTCGGCCAAGATCGTTGCCATCTATAAGGACGGGCAATCGGTCGACATCCTGAGCGAAGGCCAGGAAGGTGTGATCGTGCTGGACACGACGCCGTTCTACGCCGAGTCCGGTGGCCAGGTCGGTGACTGTGGCTATCTGCAGGCCGGCAATTCGCGCTTCGACGTGCGCGACACCACCAAGACCGGTGGCGCGTTCCTGCACCATGGCGTGCTGGCCTCGGGCAGCCTGATGATCGCCGCGCCGGTGGCGGCGCATGTCGACGCCGACGTTCGTCATGCCACGTCGCTGAACCACTCCGCCACGCACTTGCTGCATGAAGCGTTGCGCCGTGTGTTGGGCGAGCACGTCCAGCAGAAGGGCTCGCTGGTGGACAGTCAGCGCCTGCGCTTCGACTTCAGCCACTTCGAAGCCATCAAGCCTGAGCAGATCAAGGCGCTGGAAGACATCGTCAACGCCGAGATCCGCAAGAACTCCGCGGTCGAGACTGAAGAAACCGACATCGAGACGGCCAAGCGCAAAGGCGCAATGGCGCTGTTCGGCGAGAAGTACGGCGACAGCGTGCGCGTGTTGAGCATGGGCGACTTCTCCGTGGAACTGTGCGGTGGCATCCACGCCAACCGTACCGGTGACATCGGCTTGCTCAAGATCATCAGCGAAGGTGGCGTGGCCTCCGGCGTGCGCCGCATCGAAGCGGTCACCGGCGCGGCGGCCCTGGCATACCTCAATGCCGCTGAAGAACAACTCAAGGAAGCGGCCAGCCTGATCAAGGGCAGCCGCGACAATCTGATCGACAAGTTGTCGGCTGTGCTGGAACGCAACCGCCTGCTGGAAAAACAACTGGAACAGTTGCAGGCCAAGGCCGCCAGCGCAGCGGGTGACGATCTGTCGGCCCAGGCCGTGGACGTCAAGGGCGTGAAGGTGCTGGCCGCTCGCCTGGATGGCCAGGACGGCAAGGCGCTGCTGGCGCTGGTCGATCAACTGAAAAACAAACTCGGCCGCGCAGTGATCCTGCTCGGCAGTGTCCATGAGGAAAAGGTCGTTCTCGTCGCAGGCGTGACCAAAGACCTGACTGGCCAACTCAAAGCCGGTGATTTGATGAAGCAGGCTGCTGCTGCAGTGGGCGGCAAGGGCGGTGGTCGTCCGGACATGGCGCAAGGCGGCGGTACCGACGCCGGCGCACTGGACGCGGCGCTGGCCCAGACCGTGGCATTTGTGGAGCAGGGTATTTAAGGCAGTGTTCCGGGCGCGCAGTCTAGTGGCGGGCCCGGTTGCCGTTGATTGATTATTGGGCGCCCTTCATGGGCAGAGGCGGCTTTGAAATGGCTTTGATCGTACAGAAATTTGGAGGCACCTCGGTCGGCACTGTCGAGAGAATCGAACAAGTCGCCGACAAGGTTAAGAAATTCCGTGATGCGGGCGATGACCTGGTGGTTGTGCTGTCGGCAATGAGCGGCGAGACCAACCGTCTGATCGATCTGGCCAAGCAAATCAGTGGCGACCAGCAACCGGTTCCCCGTGAACTGGACGTGATCGTTTCCACTGGCGAGCAGGTGACCATTGCCTTGCTGGCCATGGCACTGATCAAGCGTGGCGTGCCGGCGGTCTCCTACACCGGTAACCAGGTTCGTATCCTGACGGACAGCGCGCACAACAAAGCGCGTATCCTGCAGATCGACGACCAGAAGATCCGCGGCGACCTGAAGGCCGGTCGCGTGGTGGTGGTCGCCGGTTTCCAGGGTGTCGACGAGCACGGCAACATCACGACCCTCGGCCGCGGAGGTTCCGACACGACGGGTGTGGCACTGGCTGCAGCCCTCAAGGCGGACGAATGCCAGATCTACACCGATGTGGACGGTGTCTACACCACCGACCCGCGCGTGGTGTCCGTGGCCCAGCGCCTGGACAAGATCACCTTCGAAGAAATGCTGGAAATGGCCAGCCTCGGTTCGAAAGTGTTGCAGATCCGCGCCGTCGAGTTTGCCGGCAAGTACAACGTTCCGCTGCGCGTCCTGCACAGCTTCAAAGAGGGTCCGGGCACCCTCATTACTATTGATGAAGAGGAATCCATGGAACAGCCGATCATTTCCGGCATCGCTTTCAACCGCGATGAAGCCAAGCTGACCATCCGTGGCGTGCCAGACACCCCCGGCGTGGCGTTCAAGATTCTCGGCCCGATCAGTGCCGCGAACATCGAAGTCGACATGATCGTGCAGAACGTCGCGCACGATAACACCACCGACTTCACCTTCACCGTGCACCGCAACGACTATCCGGCGGCTGAAGCCGTGCTGAAAAAGACCGCTGGCGAAATCGGCGCCCGGGAAGTGGTTGGCGATACCAAGATTGCCAAGGTCTCGATCGTCGGTGTCGGCATGCGCTCCCACGCAGGCGTGGCCAGCCGCATGTTCGAAGCCCTGGCCAAGGAGGGTATCAACATCCAGATGATCTCCACGTCCGAAATCAAGGTTTCCGTGGTGATCGAAGAGAAGTATCTGGAACTGGCCGTGCGCGCCCTGCACACGGCTTTCGAACTCGACGCAGCTGCCCGACAGGGCGAGTAAGCGTTGTCTGAAGGGCGCGGCTGGACCGCGCCCTTCGTTTTTTTGAATGGCGCGCCCCAAAACTGTTCTTTTGCCCGCGCTGGTCAATACTTAGGCGTGTAGGCTTCGACCGTTCCGGTTGTAGGTCCAATGCCTTTTTTTTGCAGACTTGTTGTCCCTGAACTGTATTGCGTGAGGAGAAAGGTATGCTGATTCTGACTCGTCGGTGCGCGGAAAGCCTGATTATTGGCGATGGCGAAATCACCGTGACCGTGCTCGGCGTCAAAGGAAACCAAGTGCGTATCGGCGTCAACGCACCGAAAGAGGTTGCTGTGCATCGGGAAGAAATTTACCTGCGTATCAAGAAAGAGAAGGACGACGAACCAAGCCATTAATTTTTATCGATTTTTATGTTTGCAAACGGGGATGAAGCTGGTTAATATACGCCCCGTGTTGCGGAGAGCTGGCCGAGTGGCCGAAGGCGCTCCCCTGCTAAGGGAGTACACCTCACAAGGGTGTCGGGGGTTCGAATCCCCCGTTCTCCGCCATTATTTATTTAGTGCGTCAAATCTGGCTTGTTCGGTAAGTGATTGAAATTACTGAAAAAAGCGCTTTACAAAAAGATTCGACGACCTATAATGCGCGGCAACAAATGCACTCGTAGCTCAGCTGGATAGAGTACTCGGCTACGAACCGAGCGGTCACAGGTTCGAATCCTGTCGAGTGCACCATTTAAGAGTTGTTTGCAGCAATGCAAATAACTTGGCTTCAACCAGTTGTGATCTGGTATAAAACCACAACCTGCACTCGTAGCTCAGCTGGATAGAGTACTCGGCTACGAACCGAGCGGTCACAGG